>JAKLKA010000009.1 GCA_023150915.1 Polyangiaceae bacterium | reverse complement strand
CGAGGCTGCCACTGATGGGATCTCGCCCCTCGGGTCGGAGCCTTCGGAGACGGGGTTTGACAGCGCGCGCTCGATCAGGAATAGCACGGAACAGACGCAGCGACGCCGGGAGGTTGGGATGGGGGGCATGAGCTTCGCGCGCACGCACGCACGCACGCTAATTCTGGGTATTCTCGCGGTTTTTCCGGCCTGCGGCGACAACGGCTCGACCGAAACACGGGGCGCGACTCGTGCCGTCGAGCAACAGCCGGTGGACCCGCTCCCGAGTGAGCCTCGCTGGAGCGGCGTGGTCGCTGGGGAAGAGCGTCTGGTCGCGCCCGGAGGGGCGGTCGTGGCATCGAGGAAGTTCGAGGGGACTGCCGCCGAGAAACTGGCTGCCGAGGTGGAGCTCAACGCGCACCCGCAGAGCCCAACCACACGGCTGATTCCGGTTACAGGTGTCGCGTTCCGGGATGGGGTGCTTCATTCGTACAAGTACCTGGTGCGCGCGGCCGTCAGCGAAGGCACGGGCTACCCGGTGAAGGCGGGTGGCGATTCGGCGGCGCCGGAGAAGCCAGCGAGCGTCGTCGGCACATCGCTCGAGGCGAAGCTGAACGCGGCGAAGGCCACCGATTCGCTCACGGTTCTGATCACGCTCCGCGAAGAGCCAACGACCAGTCTTGCCGCGCCGGTCTCGGTGCAGGACGCGGTCAGCTTTCAGGACCCCCAGGTCTTCGACCGCCAGTCCTTGATCCAAGCGCGATCGGTCGAGGTGACCGCGTTGCACGCCCCGTTTCGAAAGCGCATGGCCCAGGCGGGCGTCTCAGGATCCCGGCTTCACTCGCTGTGGCTCACGGGCGCCCTCGCCGCCAGCCTGACGCCTGCAGAAATCGCCAGCGCCGCTGCGGACCCCGCCGTTCGAGCCGTGACCTTGGACCAGCCGATCCCGCCGGCGCTCGCCAACACCTGGGACGGGACCAACGCCTACAACGGCGGCACGGACGGCCTGAATGCGCAGCACTACTGGAACGGGGGCTACTTCGGTGACGGCTACAACGCGGGGAAGGGTCGGTATCGGCGCCTGGGACTCATTGGGGATGGCTTCTACTTCAACCACGCCGTCTTCAAGACGGGCCCCGGCGGTTCTTCTCGGTTCGTGAAGAACTGGGACTGCCGAACGCTCCCTTGCACCGTGATCACCACCCCCTTGGGCACCGGCACGCATGAGACGGAAGTGTCGTCCGCAGCGGGCGGCTCGGCCCTCGAGAACCAGGTCCCGGGAGTGACGGCCTACGCCGACCAGCTCGACCGAACCGGGGTCGCGCGCCGGGTGCGGATGTACAGCGGGGAGGGGACGACCATCGCCGCCTGGACCGCGGCGCTCGAGAAGATGATTCAAGAGGGTGTTGACGTGGTCAACTTTTCCCGCGGCGATACGACGCTCCTATGCGACTACGATGTCGAGGTCGACCAACTCAGCCTCATGACGAAGCAGGCTCACGACGCGGGGGTTCTCGTGGTTGTGAATGGTGGGAACTATGCCGATCCACAGGGCACGTGCAGCATCATTCGCCTCGCGCAGTCGACGTCCGCGTTCACTGTTGGCGGAACGCTGAACCCGCCGGACAACGGCTACTCGACGGTGAACCGAAACGCCGACTGGAGCGTCGGGCCGATGGACGCGCGGGTGTATGACCCTTCATCGGGCAGCTACATCACTCGCACGGGCGCGCTGACCGCGATCGATGCCATGGCGCCCGGCTTCTGGCGATTCGGAGCGACCACGCCCGACAATTTCGCAGCGAAATTGGGCACGAGTTACGCCGCGCCGCAGGTGGCCGGTGCGGCCATGCTCGTCAAGCACGCCTATCTCGCCAATGGCGTGAGCTACATCAACAGCCCCGGAGTGCTGTTCACCGCGCTTCTCAGCATGACCGACCGCGCCTACGGCGCAGGGTCGCTCCGCAAGAGCTCCGGCTTCGACGGGGCCTGGGGCGGCGGCCGGCTTCAGACGCGTTACTTCGCCGGTGGAGCTGATCATCCCGCGGGCGGCGCGTGGGGCTTCGACCTCTGGGAGGTCATGATCTACAACGGCAACCAGATCGACTTCCCGATCCGCGGCACCGGAGCGGAGCCAGCGAGCCTCCAGCAGTTCAAAGTGTACGCCATGGTGTTCGAGCAGAGCTGGAAGACCGTGTCCGACGTGGATCTCTACGTGAGAGACATGAACTGCGGCGGTGGGAGCTCGCAACTCGGTGGCGACGCCAGCCGCGACACCAAGAGCATGGTTCGACTTGGGAACAGCGCTGCTGGTCAGGCGCTGTGCGTCAGGTTGCACGGTTACGCGGTGCCACCCGGTGGCAGGCGCGTCGTCCTGGCGAGCTACTACAGCGTGGACACGCAGATGCGATGAAAGGAGCCATGGCGATGAAACCCTGGACCGCATTTGCAATTGCAATCTGCTGCACCCTCGGCCTTGGAGCTTGCGCGAACGACGACGACGACGACCCGGGCGCGCAGCAGCAGCCTTCGTTCTGCCGCGAGCGCGACGCCAATCTGTGCATGCACACCGCCGGCTGCACGTGGGACGCCGCAGGCGACGGAAGCTGTCAGCCTCGGACGCCGAACCAGTGCGATGGTCTGAACGAGCAGTCGTGCAAGGCCAACCCCGCCTGCGCGCTGATCACCGCGTGGCCCGCGGCGAACCCAGGCGGGCCGCAGCAGTTCATCGGGTGCTGGCTGGCGGAGCTCATCCCGGGAGCCTCGATGAACTGCACGGCATCTGGGCCGGACGCTCCATGTTGGGTGGTCCACCAGGACTGGACGGCAGCCGGCTGGGTGAAGTGGGGCGGCAGCTGCGTCGATGCAACCTCCCAGGAAGAGTGCATGGAGGGGTCCCCGTTTTCGTCTCAGTGACGCTCGGTGAGCTTGGCCAAGACACAACGAGCCGAAGGCGGGCGCGTCTCCCCCCGCCGCGTGTGCGCGGGCAGCAGCAAGGCACTGGCAAGTCTTGGCACGACGTCACCGCCCGCGCGCACCGGCGTTGGGGGAGACCGCCGAGCGCAGCGAGGCGAGTGGGGTGGGGGCAGGAAGAGATTGGACCGAGCCGCGCGTGCCGGAGACGTGGCACAGCGTGCGGTCGGGCGATGCGCGCGGGCCGGGGACTTGGGTGCGGGTGCGATGAGGTGACGCGCGATGCCAACGGCGCCACCCGCGACTCACCCGCCGAGCGCTGCGCGCACGAGCGCGATGGCTTCCCCGAGATCCCGCTCCACGAGCTCCGCCGGCAGCCGCAGCACGCGCCACCCGCGACGACCTAGCTCACGGTCTCGCCGCGCATCCGCCGCAGCGCGCATGGCGTGCCACGGACCGTCCACCTCGATGACGAGCCACGTAGCGGGCACTACGAAGTCCGCGATGAAGTCCGCAATTACCACCTGCCGCCGCACTTCGACCCCGAGCTGACGTGCGCGAAGCGCACGCCAGAGCGCGGCCTCGGAGGCGGTGGGCGCGGCGCGCATCGCGGCGGCGCGGGCGTCGAGGAGCTGGCGGCGGCGGCGGAGCTGATGACGGTCAGGAGCGAGCATGGGTTCCTCCGAGGCCCGGCGTGGCGTGCGGGCTTCGCTACCCATGGCGCAGGCTCTGTGACACGCCGCACCAGACGCTCTCGATGGCGCATTCGAGTGCGAGCTCTGGATCTCGCGTCAATCACTACGCGGCGTGGCGCAGAGCGTGCGCCGCCGAGCGGAGCCCGTGCGCCACGCCGGGCCGAGGAACCACGAGCCGCTCGTGACACTCAGCGACCACCCACCAGCCTCGCAGACACCTGTCTTCCCCATTCGGGCGAAGCCCGAATTTGGGGAAGACCGCCGGCGCGCACGAGCGCGAAGCGCGAGGAGCACCGGCGAGTTGGGGCAGGAAGAGACTGGACCCTGCCCCACGTCCCAGACAGCTGGCACAGCGTGCGCAGCGGCGATGCACGCGGACCGGGAACTTGGGTGAGGGTGCGATGAGGGTGCTCTCGGCGGGGCGACACGCTCGAGCAGGAGATCCTGCGGAGCCTTCGGAGACGGGGTTTGACAGCGCGCGCTCGATCAGGAATAGCACGGAACAGACGCAGCGACGCCGGGAGGTTGGGATGGGGGGCATGAGCTTCGCGCAACTCGGTGGCGACGCCAGCCGCGACACCAAGAGCTGGGAAGTCACGATCCACAACAACGAGACCATCGATTTCCCGGTCCGGGGCACCGGGACCGAGCCGGCCACCATCCAGCAGTTCAAGGCATACGCTGTCGTCTTCGAACAGGACTGGCGAACCGTTGCGGACGTCGACCTCTACGTTTTCGATCAAAACTGCGCAGGCAGCACGCCGCTGGGTTACGACATCAGCTTCGACACCAAGAGCATGGTGCGACGTGGCGCGTCGGCGGCAGGGAAGGCGCTGTGCGTTCGCTTGAAAGGCTACGCCGTGCCGCCCGCCGGACGGAGGGTCGTGCTCGCGAGCTACTTCAGCGTTGATACTTCGATGCGGTGAGGAGGGGACATGATGAACAAACTGGCTCGTTTCGCCTTGCTCGTCGGCGCGGCAGCGCTCGCGGCGGGAGCTTGCGTCGCCGAGGACGACGGCACCGACTCCGATCCCTCCGGTCTCGATTGCACGACTCTGGCTCAGGCAGGCTGTTCTGCCCAGGTCTCCTGCACGTGGACCGGCGCTGCGTGTGTTCCCGGCGCTTCCGACGCGTCCGAGTGCACGCTGCCGGCTTGTCCTGCGCCCAAATGCGGACAGGTGTGGGTTGACGGGGGATTGGTCTGCATTGCTAGGCCGAACTGCGAAGCGCTGAGCGAGGCTGTCTGCACTGCGACGCTCGGCTGCCGGTCGGTCGTTGGCCGTCTGCCGGAGAGCCCCGTCGGCGGTGGGCTGAAATTCGTGGGTTGCGGCGACGGGATCGACTCGCCGGGTTCGATGATCTGGTGCACGGCGAGCGGCCCGGACGCCGACTGCTGGGTGTTGCCCGACACCGGCGTGCCGACCGGGTGGAAAGGCTGGCCGTGCGGCGATCCGAAGACCCACGCCGAGTGCATGGCGCAGGGGCCGTACGCCGGCGACTAGTCGCGCGCCAGCCTTCGACTGCTAGAGGTGGGCATCGCTGAAGAGCCACGAATGCGTTGGCCAGGTCTTCGCCAGTTGCGCCTCGCGCAGCAATATTGAGTTTGGCCGCCAGCAGCTCGGCGTACAGCCGCCGGTTTCCCGCCTTCTTGGTTTGGCACACGGCTCGCTGAGGCTTGCGTGGCGTGGGCCACGCCGCACACGCCGTCACCGAGCCCGAGCGCTCGCGCTTCCGTCACCGGCCGGAGAGCACCGTGCTCTACCAGACGGTGACGGAGCACGGGCCGGCGTTCCTGGAGCGCGGCGGCGCGTAGGCAATTCCACCGCGTCCAAGGGTACGCGGCGTCGGAGCTCGGGTCGATTGCTGCCCACGAAGCCGACGGGCTTCTCGGCGTCCGGCGGGTGGACAGCGTCCACGGCGGCGGAGATGCCACCCGCGGCCTCCACCTCCGCGACGACGCGCTCGACGGCGGCCAGGGTGCCCCGGAGCCGCGCCGCGAGAAACGAGGGAAGCAGGCTGATCGACTCGCGCTGCCTCGGGCACCACCAGCGCGCGATCCGCGCTCCCGGCGGCTCGACCCGCTCGTACGAACCGAGCTTTCTCAAGCCCGCAGCCTCCCTCGGGGTGGAAGGGGCACCCGTCAAGAACTGCGCCTTCCCACGCGCGTTGTGTAACGTACCGCTCGTCGGTGAGCGGGCACTTCCAGAAAATCTGCACGGCGCCGACACCGAGCCCGCGCGTGGGTCAGACGTCGCGGGCTCACTCCTTTCGACTTCCGTGATCGTCGCCCGCCTCCGCCTCTCGGGCAGAATTCCCGGCTACCACCACCAGAATCGCTCACCGTCTCAGGCGATCCACCGGGCGCGCAGACCGAAGTGATCCGGGCGGGGGATCACAACGGGAAGCGAGGCCCTACAGCGCGTCTCCCCCCGCCGCGTGTGCGCGGGCAGCAGCAAGGCACTGGCAAGTCTTGGCACGACGTCACCGCCCGCGCGCACCGGCGTTGGGGGAGACCGCCGAGCGCAGCGAGGCGAGTGGAGTGGGGGCAGGAAGAGATTGGACCGAGCCGCGCGTGCCGGAGACGTGGCACAGCGTGCGGTCGGGCGATGCGCGCGGGCCGGGGGCGTGGCTTCGGGTGCGGTAGCCTTCGTCGCGGTCACCGAGCGCGGCAGCGAGCGCTACGTCCCACCCGCGCGAACGCGGACGCGGCCGGCTTGCACCGTGACCAGCGCGCGGAGCTCGAGCTCTTCACCGTAGCGCTCGAGGACAGCCAGAGCGGCGGGACCTTGGTCTGCGGCACGAATCCCGACAAGGCGGACGATACCAGCGTGAGGCCGCCCCAAAGCGACTGCGAGCTCCCCAAAGTCCTTGTCCAAGGTCACGAGGACTCGTCCCTCGCGGTGCGCGAGCGCGATGATGGCGTCGTCGCCGGGATCCACCTCCCACTCTGCCATCCAGACGATGTCATGTCCGTGCCCGCGAAGCGCCGCCGCAGCCTTCCCGGACACGCAGGTGTCGAGCAGAACCTTCACGTCCCGGTCTTCAGGTCGAAGCTCTCGATGCGCTCGTGCGCGACCACCCGGCGCGCGTAGACAAGGCAAGCTTGGACGTCCTCGCGCTCCAGCCAAGGATAGCCTTCCAAGATGGTGTCGACGGAGTCCCCCGCTGCCAGCATGTCGAGGACATGCTCGACGGCTAAGCGTCGCCCGCGAATGATGGGCTTGCCGCCGAAGATCTCCGGGTTCACCGTGATTCGCTCGAGGAGCCTGTGTTCATCGGTCATAAGGGTCGTTCACAAAGCGTACACTCGCAGGCCAGGCCTGTCACTTCGGGGGGGCGCACAGGGCAAGGCGAGCAGTGACTGAACGAGGCGTCTCCCCCCGCCGCGTGTGCGCGGGCAGCAGCAAGACGCGCGCAAGTCTTGCCACGACGTCACCGCCCGCGCGCACCGGCGTTGGGGGAGACCGCCGAGCGCAGCGAGGCGACGACCCCGGGAAGTCCCTGAAGAGGGAGTGGGGGCAGGAAGAGATTGGACCCTGCCCCACGTCCCAGACAGCTGGCACAGCGTGCGGTCGGGGGATGCACGCGGGCCGGGAACTTGGGTGCGGGTGCGATGAGGGTGCGCGCGGCGGGGTGACACGCTCGAGCAGGAGATCCTGACTCAGGCCTACGATGCCGGAGTATCGGGTCCCTGCTCCCCCAAGGACGGGGGCGTCGTCTTGCCCGAGTTCCAGGCGAAGTGCGAGCAATACGAGGAGCTCCTCGCGAGCTATTGCGCGAGCATTCCGATCCGCTGCCACTGATGGGATCTCGTCCCTCGGGTCGGAGCCTTCGGAGACGAGTTTGACAGCGCGCGCTCGATCAGGAATAGCACGGAACAGACGCAGCGACGCCGGGAGGTTGGGATGGGGGGCATGAGCTTCGCGCAACTCGGTGGCGACGCCAGCCGCGACACCAAGAGCACGGTTCGACTCGACAGCAGCGCTGCTGGTCAGGCGCTGTGCGTCAGGTTGCACGGTTACGCGGCGCCGCCCGGTGGCAGGCGCGTGGTCCTGGCGAGCTACTACAGCGTGGACACGCAGATGCGATGAAAGGAGCCATGGCGATGAAGCCCTGGACCGCATTTGCAATTGCAATCTGCTGCACCCCCGGCCTTGGAGCTTGCTCGGAGGACGATGACGACCCGGGCGTGCAGCAGCAGCCTTCGTTCTGCCGCGAGCGCGACGCCAACCTGTGCGGGCACACCGCCGGCTGCACGTGGGACTCCGCAGGCACCGGAAGCTGTCAGCCTCGAACGCCGAACCAGTGCGATGGTCTGAATGAGCAGTTGTGCAAGGCCAACACCGCCTGCGCGCTGATCACCGCGCGGCCCGCGGAGGACCCAGGCGGAGCGCAGCAGTTCGTCGGGTGCTGGCTGGCGGAGGTCGTTCCGGGAGCTATCATCACTTGCACGGCCTCTGGGCCGGACGCGCCTTGCTGGGTGGTTCACCAGGACTGGACCGCAGCCGGCTGGGTGAAGTGGTTCTGCGTCGGCGACGAGATAGCCACACAGGAAAAGTGCATGGGGGGGTCCCCGTTTTCGTCTCAGTGACGCTCGGTGAGCTTGGCCAAGACACAACGAGCCGAAGGGGGGCGCGTCTCCCCCCGCCGCGTGCGCGCGGGCAGCAGCAAGACGCGCGCAAGGCTTGCCACGACATCACCGCCCGCGCAGGGGAGACCGCCGAGCGCAGCGAGGCGAGTGGGGTGGGGGCAGGAAGAGATTGGACCGAGCCGCGCGTGCCGGAGACGTGGCACAGCGTGCGGTCGGGCGATGCACGCGGGCCGGGAACTTGGGTGCGGGGGCGGTAGCCCGAGGGCAGTGCGAGGGCTCCGTCACCCGCAGCACGGCGCCGTCTTCCCGTCGGGCGGACATATGCCGCCGGCGCTCTGCCCTCCGTCGCACGAGCAAGGCGGAAGCGGCGAACCGGGAAGGCAGTCCACCAGGCTCGGTCCCGCGTCGGCGGCGCATGCGAGAACCGCGCTCATCTCCGCGTGGCATGGCGGCTTCTGAGCACCGACGCAGTTGTACCCCGGCTGCGCGTCGATGCAGGCGACCAGCGCCGACCACCCCGCACAGTATTGCCATGCGGGCACGCATTGCTGTCCGCACTCGGATGTCGAGCCGTAGCCGCACTGGCCGATCAGCAGCTTGTTGCAAATGCGAGGACACGCTTTCGGGTCGCTGTTCGAGCCCCCCCCGACGCCACCGGCGCCCCCGCTGCCAACCTGGTCGGTGGATTGCTCGCCGCCGCAGCCGGAGAAGGCCGCTGCGGCCACCGCAACCAAGACCAGGTGAGCTCTCGTCATGGCTTCTTCTCCAGCGCGAACGCGACCGAGACAGGCTCGGCGATCCCGCACGAGTCCGTGCGATGCTCGGTGCTAACCACCTTGGATAACGCGAGGTACCACGCGTGCTCTGCTCGAAGCGTGACACTGTCTCGGCCGGACGGAATGGGAATGACGTGACGACAGTGCTCGGGTAATGCGGTCGGCGCGTCGTCCAGGTAGACCACTGCGTCGCAAATCGCCTGTCCGGACGCCGCGTCGGTCACGGTAACGCGGTACTGCGGCGGAGCGTCGTAGCCGGGGCAACCGGAGCAGCCCAGTACGCCCAGCCCGACGAACAACAGCTTCGCTTTCCGGGCTGCCAAGGTCGTCACCACCAGATGTTCTGCCAATGCCGGTGCCGAACCGCCTTGTCGAGCCGTGATCGGGTGACGACGTCGAGACGGTTGGGAGCGAACGACACCGCCGACGCGTCGATTCCGTCGCCGCCGAGCGACGCCCAGCCACCGGACTGGTTCGGCCACCACGTGGTGCCGTCGAACGCTTTCAGAAAGATGCCACCAGTTGCCAGATCCGACGCGAAGAAGTCCAGCTGGTTCGGCGACCGGGAGACCGCCGCGACGGTGGCGGCGACGTTTCCCCCGGAACTGAAGGCGCCCCCGAGCAGCATCGGCCCCTGCCAGGCGCCGCCTCGCCACCACATGCGGAGCACCTGGCCCGACTGTGTCACCCCGACGACGTCCAGGGCGTTGACCCCCGACGTAACCGCGGTGGGCGGTCCCGCGATGGCGCTCCCGGTCCCCATGCAGAACCATTGGGTCTCGCCTGGCCAGAACGCCCCTCCATTCCTTGACTTCGTGCAGATCTGTCCGGTCGTGGCGTCGCGAATGAAAGCGTCCCATCGGAACTGAGATCGGCTCACGACAGTGACTGGGTCTTTCGTGTTCCCCCCGAGATCGATGGGGGCGAGCCAGCCTGCCGCGCTGGTCCAGGCCTTCTCCCAAACCTTTCCGTCGCTTCCCACAGCGAACACGTGCAATCGGTTTGCATCGGTCGATGTCGCTGCGGGCCACGCGGTGGTTTTGAAATCTGCCCAGCAGGCCCAGGTAGTAGGTCCCGGCCACCAGGAGGAGTCTCCGTACCGAGCCTTCGTGCAGACGGGCGTGGGCTCCTCGCTCGGCATCCCAGTCTTCTGCCTCGCGAAGATGTCGACCTGCTCGTCAAAGCGCTTCACGGCCGTGACCCTCCCGATCACACCTCCCGCCGGACCGCCGATGGTCGTCCACGTGGCCGAGCTGGGGCTCCATCCAGCGGACGAGTAGCGCTGCATCCAGACGTTGTTGTCGAGGCCTCGAATGTACATGTCGAACTTCCCAGGCGCGGGCGACACCATCCCGACCGGAGCAGTCGGGTAGCCCTCGTGCCAGCCCCACGAGGATTCGTTTCCGCTCACGTAGGGCACGCTCGGGTTGTCACGGACACTGCTGATGAAATTGAACCGCTGCTCGGTGATTCTCGTTGCGACCCCCATGCCACTCCAGGTGCAGTCCCACCAGGTGCCGACGCCACGGTTGACGGCGACGACGTGTCCTGAATACGTGGACGTCCAGGGGAGAATCCCGGACCCGCTGGATCCGGGGGTGGAGTCGCCTTCGTGGTACACCCTGAGGTCGTAGACGCACGGCACGAACCCCTCCGTGTACGATTGCCTGAGCCCACCCTCAACGGCGGTGGGGTAGCCGTAGTACTCGACCCACCGGTTGTTCCACTGGCTGTCCGACATCCACGCGTACCCGAGGTACCCTGCCATGCTCGGGTGGCCAACGTGGCGATCGAGAATCACGATGCCGTAGTCGTTGTTCTCGTTCCAGTCCGTGTCGGCAACGTACAACTTTGCCGCGTTCGCCTGTCCGAAGGGCATGTATGTCCCGTCGAGACCCGGGACGACCAGCATCGATTGCGCCCAGCCGCCGAACGCGGAGTCGTAGATGCAGTGGGCGTTCGTGATCACCGTCTTTGTGCCGATGAGAGTGCCCGAGCACACTCGTCCCTGCGACGGAAACGTGATGAAGAGCTTCGTCGCGTGCCTGGACTTCCAGTCGACAGTGTCCTTCTGAATCGAGTACGGCTGTTGCACTGTCCCGACGGTTTTCCCTTCGGCGGCCGCGAGGTGACCCGCGGACAGGTCGGACAGGTCGGACAGGTCGGACAGGTCGGGCGACGGCGGCTGCCGTGCTGGGTGTTCGAGCTGCGAAGTGAGCGGCGGGTGAGACCCCGGCGCGCCGCCCTGGCCGGCAGTGCCTATCGGCGCGGGTGCGACTAGCGGGACGTCCGACGCCGGTAGCACGCCACCTGGCACGGCGAGGTCGCGGCTCACAAGCGGGCCGTCCGGCGTTTTGGAGAAGGGCGGGACCAGGGTTGCCGGCACGTCGTGCGCCACGAAGTCGGCGGGATCGACAGGCAGCCGAGCTTCGGGATCATCCGGCGATAGCGGATACTTCTTCGCGGGTGACCCGGGCCTCCCGGGAACGGGGTGCTCCCCGCTGGAATTCGAGCAACCGAGGTTGGCGAACACCGCAACGGCGGCTAGCACCAGCCAGAATCGCTCGAGAAGTCGCTGCGTGCTGCGTGCTGCGTGCTGCGTGCTGCGTGCTGCGTGCTGCGTGCTGCGTGCTGCGTGCTGCGTGCTGCGTGCTGCGTGCTGCGTGCTGCGTGCTGCGCAAGCTCATCTTCTCTCCCCGCTTCTCCCCGCTGCTGATGTCGTCGACACTATCTGCGCTGCACTCGCGGTGTCAACCCGCCACCGCGCAAGACTGCTGGTTCGCTGCCGCGACTTTAACGCGCGTAAAAGCCAACCCCACACCATCTGGCATTCGAGCCCGCTCCACGTATGCTTGGCGGCGTGGCAAGGCGACAGTCTGGCACTCACGTCGTGCGCGTTCCGCTCGTGGTCATCGAAGCGCAGAACGTGACCGACGACGTGCTTGCTCAAGTCCGTTCCTCGGACGGCAGCGTTCTGGGGAGCCCGCTGCTTCGGTTTCGGGCGGCATCGAGCGACGGCCTCCAGAACGCTGACGGCGTCCTGCTCGTTGACGGTGCGGATGGCCTCTGGGCGGTTTCGCGCGTGGCCGAGGTGCGCGACGATGGATTCCCGGGGTTGATCGCGGTGGCGACGCCTCCGGTGTCCGAGGACCGACTGATTGAGGGTTACCAGGCAGGAGCCCTGGTGTGGGCGTCGTTGCCACTGCACGCTGCGCTCTTTCCGGCTCAAGCCGCCGCGCTCATCCGCCGGCTCGTCGGCGATGCAGCGGACTCCGAGGTCGCGGTAACGGTCGACCACGACGACCGTACGGTGTGGATCGGCGACGACTCGGTCAAGCTTCCGCCTGTCGGCTTCGCGCTCTTCGTCTTCCTGCTGGCGCATCGCGGCACGTGGCTCAGCCCGAAGGCTATTGCAGACCACCTATTCCCCGCCGGATCACGGCCCGACTTCTCGCTCGTTCGGGTTCACGTGAAGCGAGTCCGCGACGCACTCGGGCCGGATCGCGCTTGGCTGCTCGAGAGCCGTGAGGGGCTCGGTTACCGAATCAACTTGCGCTGTGACTCGACGGCTCGTCTGCGTCTGCGACCCCATGGGCGGTACCGACCTCGCTGAGCAGGAGCTGCCCGGCCCGGACACGCGCGCGGTTGGGCGCGCTCCGGGGGACGATTGCGCGTCGGTCCCCGGCACGCAGTCGCGACTCCATGTGTCTCCCCCCGCCGCGTGTGCGCGGGCAGCAGCAAGGCACTGGCAAGTCTTGGCACGACGTCACCGCCCGCGCGCACCGGCGTTGGGGGAGGCCGCCGAGCGCAGCGAGGCGACGACCCCGGGAAGTCCCTGAAGAGGGAGTGGGGGCAGGAAGAGATTGGACCGAGCCGCGCGTGCCGGAGACGTGGCACAGCGTGCGGTCGGGGGATGCGCGGCTTCACAGCCGAGCGGTAGCGCGGAGAAGAGCAGAGCGACCAAGGCGAACGAGCGCATGCTCGGGTTCATTGGCCGTGTCCCGGGCGCCATCAACGGGCCCGCGGGCCCAGGCGCCGAGACGGGGGTGGGCTCGAGACGGCGACTCGCCGGCTTCCGCCGGCTACTTCAGACAGCCTTGCTTCTCCGCGGAGATGTGGTTCGCGGAGCAGCCACCTGGCTCTTCGCCTTCCGACCGGCTAGGTTTCGGTTCGATGCTCGACGCTACCGAGCTGTTGGAGGACGCCCTCGAGCTCGCCGACCTCGCGGAAGAGATGATGGAGCAGCGGCTGCGTCGCGAGCGCCCCGATGCGAGTGACGCAGAGATCGATCGGGCGCTCTGCGCTTGGCTGGCGGAGCGGCCAGGCGCTCCGCACGGCGACGCCTGGGGAACCGTGGTCACGCTGCCGCGACGGAAATGAATCGAGTTCGCAGAACCCTGACCCGCGCAGCCGCTGACTTGCGCGCTGTCGGGCGACCGTTCGCGCTGGTCGGCGGCTTTGCGGTCTCGGTCCGGACCGAACCGCGAACGACCCGAGACGTCGACTTCGTGGTCGCCGTAGCCGGTGATGCAGATGCGGAACGGCTCGTCGCCGATCTCGTTGGCCGCGGCTATGCGATCATCACTGCAATCGAGCAAGTGGCCGTTGGGCGCTTGGCCACCGTACGTCTGGCGTCGCCGGGCGGCAGCGTCGTGGACTTGCTCTTCGCCTCGTCGGGCGTCGAGGCAGAGATCGTCGCAGGTTCGCAGGAGCTCACCGTGGTGCGCGGTGTGCGCCTGGCGGTGCCCCGGGTTGGTGATCTGATTGCGCTCAAAGTGCTCTCGCGGGATGACGCCGCGCGGCCGCAAGACCGGGTAGATCTGGCCGCGCTGCTCGCGGTTGCTGCACCGGAGGAGCTGACCCGTGCCCGGCACACCCTCGAGTTGATCTCCACCCGCGGCTTCGACCGAGGCAAGGATCTCGTCGCGGAGCTCGACCGCGCAGGTGCAGAGCTCTCACCCTCGCCGAAGTAGGGGAGCACGGCCCTCGCGGAGCTGGACGGCCCCCCAGCGGTCCGCCGCTTCGGGCGCGCGCCGTACAGGCTCGGCCGCCGACGCCCTTCCGCCCGGCGCGCCGACGCCGGCTTCACAGCCGAGCGGTAGCGCGGAGAGGAGCAGCGCGACCAAGGCGAACGAGCGCAGTTCGGGTTTCGTGGGACCCGTCCCGCGCGCAGATGGCGATCCCCCTCCAGGAGTTGGGGCAGGAAGACTCCGAGGCCCGGCGTGGCGTGCCGGCTTCGCGACCCAGGGCGCTGGCTCTGTGACACGCCGCCCGAGGCGCTCTCGATGGCGCTCACCGGCAGGGGAGCTTGCCCCAGGTTGCCCCGGTGATCGTACCCGTCACGCCGTTGCCGCTCGCGTCGTTCGCGACCACGCCGACCCCCTCGGAGAGGGGCCAGTACCCGAGTGTGTTGGCATCCGAACCAAGCGTGGCGGCCGGCTTGAACGCGGCCGTGTAGCGCGCCACAGCCGAGATCCGGAGCTCGGCGACCCACGTGTCGACCAGGCCCTCCTGTTTGCCGTCGCGAAAGATCCCACCGATGTAGGCCGTGGACGACTCGTCTGCCGGGTCACCGGTCGACACGATGGACGCGACGGGGACGCCATCGACATAGCCGCGGGCACCGGAGGCGTCGTACGAGAACGCTACGTGCTTCCAACTGCTGGGAGCCACGGCGCCCGCCGCGCTCCCGAGCTCCACCAATCCCCCACCGGTGAGGAAGAAGCCGGCGTGCAGCCCGCCGGAGGTCGTGACGTTGAGGAACTTGTCCTCTTTCCAGCCGACCCAGTCGTTGAACACACGCCCACCCCCGGCCGGCCCGCGGTAGACCCACGCCTCCACGGTCCCCTGCGCGCCGAGCTTGAGCGCTGCCGCGGCCGGAAGCGCGACCGAGTCGTTGACGGTCACGAAGTGCAGGGCGGGTGCGAGGCAACCCGCGTCCCCGCTGTCAGTCGTGCTTGCGTCGCTGGGCGAGTCGGTGCCGGCATCCGCGGGCGCTCCGCCCGTGCCCGACGCGCCGCCCGCTCCGCCCGTGCCCGACGTGCCGCCCGCTCCGCCCGCGCCGGAGCTGCCGCTCGAGCCTCCGCCGCCGGAGGTGCCGCCCGCTCCGCCCGCTCCGCCCGTGCCCGACGTGGCGCCTGACCCTCCACCTCCGGAAGTGTCGCCCGGGGACGAATCGTCGCCGCCGCAGGCGGAGATCAGAAGACCAACGACACCGATGACCGACCATACCCCCATCGCTCGCATGCGCAGTTAGGTAAGCCGATCGCGGGCTGGTTGCAAGAGTGACCCAGGGCCACGCTCCCTGGGGCTCAGTTCTTCTGCGCCGTTACGGCGTACTGAGTCGTGTGCTTGTCCATCACCCAACCGCTGACTCGCGTCGCGGTGCCTTGCCCGGCGTTTCCTGCCAGCGTGAGCGAGATGTCCCACGACTCGACCTGGTCCTCGCCCGACATGCACCAGCTCTGGGAGTAGCCCACGCTCAGCGCGCAGCCTTTGGGATCGAGCGTACCCGTGGCCTCGATTAGCTCCGGGCCCGCGTCCGCGCCGGCGTCGCTCGGCATGCACTGGTCTTTCTGCTTCTGTCTTTCCAGGAAGGTGACCCGCCAGGCGTCGGTGCCGGCGTCGGGCTCGGCCGTGACGGTGACGTGATCCGTGAGCGGCGCCCCGGCCTCTGCGGCGAAGGTCCAGGTCCAGTTGCCGGCGGGCTCGCACGGCCCAGCCTCCACTGCGGTGTCGCCGCTCGCGTCGAGCGCCGCGTCCGCGCCCGTGTCGGGCAGCCCGGAGTCGTTGCCCGCGGGGTCCGACTCGCCCTCACCGCTGCAAGCGACGCACAGGAGCAGGCAAGCGGCGAAGACGGAGGTGGGGGCTCGCATGCCCCGGGGTAGTGCAATTCGCGCGCCATCCAGCGTGGCACATTCCGACACAGACCTCGGCGCCGACGTTGGCGGTGCGGGCTTCCCTAGTGTGACATCAGCGCTTCATGGCGCGCCGGCCGCGCTCTCCGTCAAGCCGAAGAACTTGCGTGCTGTCTGGGTCGTCTCTTTGGCCACCGAGCGTTCGTCCCGTCCCGTGACCCTGGCGACCGCAGCGAGCACCAGCGGCAGAAACGCGGGCTCGTTGCGCCTCCCGGCGCTCTTCGGCGCGCCTTTGGGCAGCAGGAACGGCGCGTCGGTCTCGAGCATCAAGCGATCGGGCGGCACGCGCGGCGCTGCGCTCCGGAGCTCGGTGCCGCGCCGCTCGTCGGCGATCCAGCCGGTGACGCCGACGTGGCAGTCGAGCTCGAGGTAGCGCTCGAGCTCCGCGGGCCCTCCGGTGAAGCAATGCACGACCGCGCCCGCCAGCGACGGACGGTGCTCCGCGAGAATGGCAGCGAAGTCCTGGTGTGCCGCGCGCTCGTGCAGGAACACCGGGAGCCCGAGCTCGACGGCCAGCCCGAGCTGGGCTGCGAACGCCCGTCGCTGGACGTCGCGGGGCGAGAAGTCGCGGTCGTAGTCCAGACCGCATTCGCCGATGGCGACGACCAGCCGGCGGTCGCCGTCGGCGCGCGCCGCAGCGAGCTCGCGGAGCACGGCGAGAGTCCCACTGTCGAAGCTCTTGGCATCGTGAGGATGGACCCCAGCGGTCGAGCTCAGGTCGGGATGGGCGCGCGCGAGCGCGAGCGCGGCTCGGCTGCCGGCGACGCTGGTTCCGGTCACGACCTGGTGCCGGACGCCCGCGGCCCGGGCGCGCGCGAGCACCTGGTCGCGGTCGTGCGCGAACTGGCGGTGTCCGAGGTTCACTCCGATTTCGATCAGCGCGTTCAAGGTGATGCTTCCCGACCGGCGGCCGGTCGAGCGTACTCTGCATGGAGCGCCTGCACGATGGCGTCGCGATACGCCTCGGGAGTCCACTCGATGCGCTTCATGCAGCGCGAGGGGCCGGGGATCATGTTCGTTTGCTCGTTTTCGTTTTTCAAAAAGACAAAGTCGTGCGTGGCCGCGCCAGAGCGCGGGCGTGGGTGAGCGGGCAGGACACGTGCGTGCGGCGGGAGGTCCGCGCGCTCCGGGCGTCGCTCGGTTGCGGGGGCTCGGATCGAACGAGCGTCTCCGGGAGGCTATCCCGGCGTAGGGGCCACTCCTACTACCCCGCTGTGTCGAGAGCGTAGCGGAGCACGAGCGTGCTCGCCTGGATGAAGTGTGACCCGGGCTCTTCGCGCTCGAAGCCGCGGCGCACCGGGTTTTTGCGGCAATTTGGCCTGAGAAACGGGGTCTAAGAGCCGGTCACTTCCAGTCGCAGAATGAAGCCATCGTACGCTTGGGGATCGTCCTGGTCAAGTGCGCGCGGCGTCGCGAGATTGCTACGGAGCCGTCCCTCGGCGCATGCTCGAGCGGGCTGACGGGCCCGGCGGCAGCTTCGCCGGGGAGCCCTCCAAGACCACGTACCTTCCGCGGTGCTAGGCGTTGCGACTAGTCTGAGCGGATGTGGCGAAGCGCAGGCGTCGTGCTGATCTTCGTGGCCTCTTGCCGCGAGCCAGCTCGCGAGTCGCCGGCCCCGTCTGCGCAGGCACGCGCGTCGTCCACGGCCGGCACCGCCTCGCCGCTGCCAAGCGCGAGCGCGCCCCTGGTCGCGGCGCCGCTGCCAAGCGCGAGCGCGTCCGGAGTGAGCGCCCAAGCTCGTTGCCCCGACGCGGGTGTCCCGAAGGACAGTCCGGTGAGCATCATGTACACGCAAGTCTTCGTGGCGTCGCCAGGAAGCCCCGTCGGCACGTCGTTCAACGGCTCGTTTCGCGGGCGCAGAATCCCGATGCCGCGCGCGAGCGCGATCTACTCGTGGTGCAGCTTGGACGCGACCGCCGAACCCACTCGCTTCACCCTGAGCTGCAAGGGGCGGGAGACCAAGACCTCGCTCTGCACCCTGGATCTGGGCGAGGCCACACTCCGGGTCGAGTGCGGGGATCAGAAGCACGAGCTCGAGGTCCCTTGCGGCGTACGCGCCACCGTTCGCACGGGCCGGCTCCCGGGCGGCGTTTCGTACCACTGAGCCCGCGCCCAGCGCCGGCACAGGGTCCTCGCTTCCCGCCTCCGGACATCGGCTGGCGAATCGGCTGATCAGCGCCGGAGCTCAGGGGTCAGGGTCCTGGCTCGAAGTAGTGACGCATGTTAGCCTGCTCATATGAGTCACCGGCTTCAGGTACTGGTCCCTGACAAGCTCGACGCTCGCGTCACGAAGGCAGCACAGCGCGCTCGGATGTCGAAAGGCGAATGGGTGCGACGGGCCATCGAGCGGGCGCTCGCCGAGCCTCGGCAGGCGGCCGATCCGGTCGAGAAGCTCGCGGGGCTGGGAGCGCCGACCGCCGATATCGAGGAGATGCTCGCCGAGATCGAGGCGGGTCGAAATTGACCGTTTTCATAGACTCCAACATTCCGATGTACGTCGCCGGGCGTGAGCATCCCAACCGTGCGCCTTCTCAGCGCCTGCTCGAACGTGTCCGAGTGGGAGAGCTCGAAGCGTGTACCAGCGTGGAGGTTCTGCAGGAAATCCTGTATCGCTACGCGAGTCTCCGGCGCCTGGATCTGGCCCGACAAGTGTACGATCTATTCGTGCAGATCTGCCCCGTGGTCCTTCCCGTCACGCTCGCCGACACGGATCGGGCGCGGGACATTCTCTGCGGCGGGACCAACGTGTCGGCACGCGACGCCCTGCACGCCGCGGTGATGCTGAATGCGGGGGTCGAGCGCATCGCCACGTTCGATCGTGGCTTCGAGGTGATCGATGGCATCAGGCGCGAGGCACTGTAGGCGAGCCAGGCGCGGCTCGCGAGCGTTGGCTGGAGACGGGGCTCGCGCTCGGCGTCCCAGGCTCGGCTTCGTTCACTCGAACGAGATCTTCTTCGCGACCTTCGGCTCGTGGCAGAAGATGGCTGGCTTGGCGCCGGGCAGCTTCTGCGCGAGCCCCTGCACCCGCAGCGCCGCCTGCATGTCCGGGACGCGGGCGCCGAGGTAGGTCCACTTCTGGCTGGTCTCAGTCACGAGCTCGAGGCCAGTCACTCCACCGAACCAGAACCAGAACGCCGAACCGCATTCCCGTCTCTACCACGCGACTTGGCAACGCCCGAGAGGCGAGCTCCCTATTTCGCCATCTGCCAGCCCCGGCGCGAGCTTCGAGGAGGCGCGCACGGGCGTCCGTGCGAGCCTTCCAGCACTCAGCGATGAGCGGCACCGGCACGAGCAACCGCGATTGCCCGACTCCGCGCGCTAACGACGGGCACAGCGGCGGCGAACCCTGGGACTGCGGACACACCCTGCAGCGGGGGAATTTCCATCGGCGGCGCGCAGCCGAAAACCGGCACGAGAACGCCGGCAGTGTCAGTCATTGCACAGGTCGTAGTCCATCCGGCAAGATGGAGCGTAAGTCGCCCCCGCGTCGCCGAGCTCGAAGCGTGGAAGGTCGGCGCGCTTGCCGGCATCGTCGGTGGCGAACCGGTCGAGCACGTGATGGGCACCGCAGGCGTCGACGAGATCGAGGGCGCACACTTCGATCTGCACAATGGTGCCGGCGCCGGCCGGCACGTCGAGCGCAAGCTCGAGGCCCCCAGGCGCGACGGTCACGGAACCGCTCAGCCACTCGGTGCCGCTGTTCCCGCCTTCGAAGTACGCGCTCGCGTCGTATGTCCCACTGACGACGTTCGGAAGCGACGGCAGCGGCAGCTTCACGATGGCGGGTGACGCAGAAAAGCTCGCCCCGGCGAGAAGGGATGGGCAAACCAACGGGCCTCCGGCATCGGAACAGGTCGCGTCGGGCTTCGCGTCGGCGGTGCCGCTGTCGGTGGGCTTACCCGCAGCCCCACCGTCGGCCGTCGCTCCCGCGGCCCCACCCGAGGCGGGCGTGCCATCCGCTTCGTCGTCTTCTGAACAAGCGACGGCGACGAGCACCCCGGATAGGGCGAAGCTCATCGCCAGAGCGCGGCGCGACATTTTCACCAGTGCGACAAAGTGTTTCGCGAATTCCACGGGTCCTCCTCGCTTCAGCCGGTGGATTATCGCCGCGCGTCAAGCGCAATGCGAGGGTGACTTATTGGGGACCGCCCGCCGCCAGGCGATGCGCGCAGGCCCAGCACCGCGACACGCCCGGCGTCCTGATTGGGGTGATGCCTGCGTGTCCCAAAGCCATGAAACGAGGCCGTGTTCGGACTGCACCGGATGCGAGACGGCAGGCCAAGGACGCCGTCCGCTCGAAGTTGTTCGAGTTCTGCCCAACGGTGTTGAGCGAGCGCCGGCGCGACCCGGGCGCTTCAACCCAGCTCGTAGACCGTCTGCCTGGCGCTCACGCCCTTCAGCTCGTGCTCGCCCAAGGACACCACCGGGCGCGCAACGTGCGCGACCAGCTCGGCGCTGAGCAGCTGCTGCTTCCCCAGCCGGCTTGCCAGAGCCTCGAGGCGCGCGGCCAGATTGATCGCCGGCCCGATGCAGGTGAAGTCGAGGCGGTTCGCGCCGCCGATGTTGCCGTAGGTCACGTCGCCCACGTGCAGGGCGAGGCCGAAGCGAAGCGGCGCTTCGCCCTGGGGGGTGCGTGCTTCGTTCAGCTTCGCCAGCGCGGCAAACGCCTGGTCGGCTGCGCCGAGCGCGCTCGCACACGCCGCCTTGGTGTCGTCCCGCGAGATGGGGAAGATGGCCAGAAGGCCGTCCCCGATGAACTTCAGCACCTCTCCGCCGTGCTCTTGAATGAACGGAACCTGGCACTCGAACAACTCGTTCAGCGTACGGATCACCGCGCCCGGCTCGCTGCGATCTGCCAAGCTGGTGAAGCCGCGCAGATCCGAGAACCAGATCACGCAGCGGATGAGCTCGCTGTCGCCGCGCAAGATGTGCCCCTTGAGGATACGATCGCCAGCGTTTCGTCCCACGTAGGTATCGAGGAGGTTCACGGCCGTGCGGTGCAAGGCGAGGATCTCGGCCACGCGTGAGAGCGGCCGGCAGACGAGTTGCAGCGCCTCGAGGTCGTCGTCGGAGAACCCCTGGGGCGCTGCCGTGGCGAACGTGATGGCGTGCGTCGTGCCGTTCATGAAGCGCATCGGCAGCGCGACGTAGTCGGTCATGCCCTGAGCGGCCAGGTCGCGGAGCACCGCGATGTCGTGGTGCCCGTCGTGGGAAATCCGGTGACGCACCGGCTGGCCGTGCTGCATCACCTGCCCGACCGGGCTGTTCAGGAACCCTGCCGTGTGCAAGATGGCGTGGCTCGCCTCGTTCACCTGAATGGCCGCGCCCGGACTCCAGCGGAACGATCGCCCCATGATGTGCGGGTGCAGCGTCTGGACGAAGGCGGCAATGCGCGCCACCGGAATGCCGGCCGCAGCCAGATCGGGGCAGAAGCGCTCCAAGACCGCGACGGGGTTCGACGCGCCGGGAGCCCCGTCCACCAACCAGTCGAAGAGCGCTTGGACTTCGCGAGGCATCGGTCCCGAGTGTAGTGCAGCGGGCGCTCCCGAGCGCAGGGTCGGGTGCCGCGGCCGTGCATTGGGCATTCCGCTCTGGCCCGGGCTACAATCCCCGGGTGCGGCAGCGGAGGATCGGTCTCGCCTGCGTCGCCGTCGGCCTCGCGCTGGCTGGTTCAGCAGCCGCCGACCCGCCGCGGCTCCACGGCACCGCCGCCGGCGCCCGCGCAGTCGGCGGCCACCAGCAACGCGAGCTGGGCTGGGGCGCCACCGGCCTGGCCGCGGCCGAACTGCCCCTGGTGCCCCAGCTCGGCGCGCAGCTCGAGCTCGGCGCGCTGTGGCTCGGCGAGCGGGCCGAGCCCGAAGACCCACGCTTCGCCGCGCAGGGCGACGCTTCGGCCGCGCATGCGGCCGTGGGCGTGCGTGCCCGGCCTGCCGCGACGGCCGGAACGCCCGCTCGCTTCGGCCCCGCAGGGTTCTGGCTGGCTGCGGCCGTTGGCCCGGTGCGAACCGGGGGCCTCACTCGGCTGATGGCCGACGCCCAGGTGGGCTACGACGTGTTCCTCCGCGAGGGGCGCTTCGGCATCGGGCCGGCGATTGGTTTGGTCCACGTCTTCCAGCCGGACGACGAGCTGCGCCCGGCAGACGCCAACGTGCTTTTCGCCGGCGTGCACGCGGTCTGGGATCCGGCGGTGAAGACCAAGACCGACGGGGATCGCGATCGCGACGGGATCCGGGACTCGGTCGACCGCTGCCCCGGCGACCCGGAGGACAAGGACGGCTTCGAGGACGCCGACGGTTGCCCCGACCGCGACAACGACCAAGACGGGATCCTCGACCCGGTGGACAAGTGCCCGCTCGATGCCGAAGACAAGGACGGCTTCGAAGACGCCGACGGTTGCCCCGACCGCGACAACGACCAAGACGGCGTGCTCGATCCCAAGGACCGTTGCCCGAACGAGCCGGAAGACAAGGACGGCTTCGAGGACGCCGACGGTTGTCCCGACCGCGACAACGACCAGGACGGGATCGTAGACCCCGAGGACCTCTGCCCGAATGAGCCCGAGACCAAGAACGGCTATGCCGATGGGGACGGCTGCCCCGACTCGGAGCAGGTGCGAGTCGTCGGCGACAAGATCGTGCTCGACGATCGCGTCCACTTCTGGACCAACAGCGCGAAGATCCGGCCGGTCAGCTACGCCCTGCTCGAACGCGTGGCGCAGATCATCAAAGACAACCCGACCTACGTGCACCTCGAGGTCCAAGGACACACCGACGAGCGCGGGCCCGAGTGGTTCAATCAGAAGCTGTCGCAAGATCGCGCCCAGAGCGTGGCCGACTTCTTGGTGAAGAGCGGGATCGCGCGCGAGCGCTTGAGCGCCCGGGGCTTCGGCGCCTCGAAGCCGCTGGTGGACAAGAAGAGCGAGCGGGCCTGGTTCATGAACCGACGCGTCGAGTTCGCGATCACACGCGAGGTTCGCGAAGTGAGCCGCGCTGGGGGGCCACCGGGCGCCGCCCAGCCGGCGGCAGGCGGCGGCACGCCCGCTGCTGGTGAGCCCGCGAGCGGAGGCCAGCCATGACCAGCACCCGGGAGCTGCGCTGGCTGATCGCGTGCGCGCTGCTCGCCCTGGCTTCGCCGCCTGCGTGCAGCGACGGCGGCGTGGTCGGCGGCGAGTGTCGCCCCGGTGGGTGCAGCAGCACGGGAGGGGCCGCTGGCGACGCCTCGGCCGTGGACGCAGACGCCAGCGATGCCGGGGACGGGTCCGACTCGGACGCGGTCGTGGACGGCGGGGACGCCGAGGCCGGAGATGGCGGCGCGAGCGACGCCGACGCCGGCGCCGACGCCTCGGACGTGGCATGCGTTCCGCCGTTCGACACGCCAGCCCAGTGCGGGGACTGCTTCACCCAGTGCGGCAGCGCGGCTCCCGTCTGCTCACCGGTCGACGGCGGCCACGCCTGCGTGCCGCTGTGCACGCCGCCGCTGGTCGACTGCGGCGGAAGCTGCGTGGACACCACCACCGAGCCCGATCACTGCGGCGCGTGCTTCAACCAGTGCCCGAGCGGCATCTGCCAGGCCAGCCAGTGCGTGGGGGCGAGCCCCGGCCATGTGGTCGTGCTCTGCATGAGCTTCGAGCAAAACAGCCAAGCGTCGCCGCAGACCGCGCTCCTCGGCAACGCGGTCTTCCTGCCGGTGACGAACCCGGTGCGCATCTTGGCCTACGGCGAGCACTCGCCGAACCCCATCGAAAACAAGGTGGACCAAGCCATCGGCTGGGCCGCCACGGCCAAGAATCGCACGGCTCAGCTGACCCACGTGAACGCCGCGGCTCAGGTCACGGCCCAGCTCGACAAGCAGAGCTTCGACGTGCTCTTGGTCTACGATCAGACCGGCGCACCGAGCGGCGCGCTGGCGGCGGCCGGCACGGCGTGGGCCGCGGCCATCGGCACGTTCGTGAAGGCTGGGGGCGTGGTGGTGGTTCCCACCGGCGGCGGCGGCAGCGGTGGGATGGGCCAGTTGCTCACCAACGCCGGGCTGCTGGCGGTGAGCGCCCAACCCAGCGCCACCGGTTCGGTCCTCTACAACCAGGCGCCGTCCGATGCGGTCGGGCTGAACGTGATCTCGCCGTTCATCGCACAGAAGCAGAGCTGCACGCTCACCACGAGCGCCGTGCCCGGTCCGAGCACGGTGTTCGTGGTGACCAACGCGCCGGCCGACGCTGGCGCCGGCAGCCCGGTGGTGGTTCACCGCATCCCTTGAGGGGGCCGCGGCCACGCGGCTCAGCCGCGCGGCTTGGCCTTGTCCGGGTCGAACGTATCCGGCTCGACGAAGATGAATCGGGCCCGGGGAATGGCCTGGCGGATGTCGGCCTCGAGCTGGTTGGTGAGGCGCGCCACTTCGTCCACCGAGAGGCCGGTCTGCCATTGGACCTTCAACGCCACCAGAAACTCGTCCTCGCCCAGCTGCATGCTGCGCATGTTCATCAGACCCTTCACGCCATCGGCCGCGGTGACCAGCTGGCGGATGGCTGCCTGCGCCTCTTTGGTCGCCGGCTCGCCGATCAGCAGCGACTTGGTCTCGCGCGCGACGACCAAGGCGATGACGATCAAGAGCGCCCCAATGGCGAAGGTCGAATAGGCGTCCCAGAAGGGATTGCCGGTGACCAGCGTGAGCACCACGCCCGCCAGGGCCAAGACCAGGCCAATCAGCGCACCGGTGTCTTCCATCCAGATCACGATGATCTCGGTGGCCTTCGAGTCCTGAATGAATCCGAAGAGCGACTGGTCACCCCGGAGCTGGTTGACGTGGCGGGTGGCCGCGACCCACGACCAGCCTTCGAGCCCGATGCTGACGACCAGCACGCCCAGCGCCACGCTGGGGTGATCCATGGTGGTGGGCTTGCCCGCAGCCACGGCGAGTCGCAACTCGTGCACCTTGTGCACGCCCTCATAGAGGGCAAACAGCCCGCCAAGAGAGAAGAGCATCACCGCCACGATGAAGCTCCAGAAGTAGCTCTCCATCTTGTAACCGAACTCGTGGCGCTCGTCGGGGGGCTTCGCCGCCCGTTTCATTCCCAGCAGCAAGAGCAGCTGGTTCCCGGTGTCGGCCAAGGAGTGAATCGCCTCGGCCAGCATGGCCGACGAGGCCGTGAGCATGAAGGCCACGAACTTCGCGGCGGCGATGCCAAAATTGGCGGTCAACGCCAGGATCACCACCTTCTTGGAACCGTGCGCTGCCACTCGTGCCCTCCGGGGGCGCGCAGGATAGCCGAGAATCGCTCAGGGCCGGGGGTGCGATTGCGGGCCCCTCACTTCACCGGCGGCACATAGTTGTCGCAGCTCTCGTCGACCAGCTTCACGGCCTGGGTGAAGGTCTCGACGTAGTCGGCGCTGCAGACCTGCGCGTGGAGGTTGAACGGGAACTTCTTCACGAACTCTTCCCAGTGCTTGCCCCCGGCCTTGCCGCCGCCGCCGCAGCCCACGGGCGTGAAGCCGACCACGGCGACGGCGCCCGGGTCGCCTTTCTTCGCCGCGACCACGGCCTGGTACCAGCTCTCGGGCGTGCCCTGGTCCTCGTAGTTCGTGTCGTCACTGATGAACGTGACCACCAGCAAGGCGTCGTCCCGCAAGAAGCCCTGGTTGCAGCCTCCCGTGGCGTTGATCGCTGGGGCCAGCGCGGCCACCAGGGCGTCCATCGGGCGCTCGGACGAGTGCCCCGCGGTGCCCACCTTGGCAGCGCACGAGAACACCCCGGCCACGTTCGAGTCGCCTTGCTGCAAGAAGCGCCGGCCCGCGGGCAGCGCACACGACTGGTTGCTGGCGAACGCGCCGGCAGGGTGGACCACCCCCGCGCCCCAGGTTCGATCACACTCGCCGAACTGGGTGCTCTGGATGTACGCGTTGCAGAGCGAGCTCGAGGGGTCCATCCCCTTCCACGGATTGGCGGTGTCGCAGCGCCCCCAGGCATCGGTGTCGGTCACCATCACGTGGTAGTCGCCGCCGGCATTGACCGTGGCCTCGATGGCCGAGATGAACCCCGGAAAGGCCGCGGTGAGCTTGGCCTGGTCGTTCTGCATCGACGCCGAGTTGTCCACGATGAACAAGAAGTCGATCTTCTGGCAACCGCTGCTGGCGCCCCCGGCGTCGCCCGGCCCTCCGCCCCCGACCGAGAACCCGCCGCCGCTGCCGCCGCCTCCGGTCGCGCCCGTCGCACTGCCGCCAGCCCCGCCGGTTGCCGCGCCGCCGACGCCGATGTCGGGCTCGGCGAGTCCGCCATCGTCGGTGGAACCGCACCCTGTGCCGGCCACGCCCACTGCCCAAGCAAGAAGAAGTGATTTCGAAAGACGCATTGCTGCCTCCGTTCCGGTAGCACTGCAACCCGCGTGCCCGCCGAGCGGCACGGATCCGTCCTGTTTTCTCTGCAAGCGCGCGCGCGGAGCGGTGTCCGTCCGGACCGCGCGGGGCGCGGCGTCCGGACGACCCGAGCCGAGCCTGGGATGTGCATAGAATGCCCCCGCCCATGAGCGACCCCGCCGCGCCGCCGACCGAGCCCCCGGCGTCGCAGGGCCTGGCGCGAGCCGCGGCATCGGGCGTCGCCTGGACCACCCTGGCCAAGGTCGTGTCACAGGCCACGGGCATCGGCGTCACGCTGCTCTTGGCACGCCTGCTCACCCCACGCGACTTCGGCCTGGTCGGCATGGTCAGCGTGTTCTCGGGGTTCGTGGCACTGCTGGGAGAGCTCGGGTTCGGTGCAGCGCTGGTGCAGCGGAGTGAGCTCGAGGAGCGACACCTGTCGACCGTCTTCTGGTTCAACTCGGCGGCCGGGCTCGTGCTGGGCGCAGCCATGGCCGCGGCGGCGCCGCTCTTGGCCGAGTTCTACGGCGAGCCCAAGCTGATCGGGCTGACGCGCGCCGTGGCGCTGTCGTTCGTGATCATGCCGCTCGGGGCCGTCCACCAGGCCGTGCTGTCGCGCAAGCTCGGGTTCAAGTCACTGGCCTGGGTGGACACGGCGGTCGCGCTGCTCAGCGCGGTCGTGGCCGTGATCGCCGCGCTCCGCGGCATGGGCCCCTGGGCGCTGGTGCTTCGCAGCCTGACGGTGGCGGGCGCGGGGGTGGTGGGGCTGTGGCTGGTCGCCGGCTGGCGGCCGCGGGTGCTGTTCGACGCGCGCGCTCTCAAAGAGCTGCTGGGTTTCTCGGCCAACCTCTTCGCCTTCAACGCGGTGAACTATTGGGCGCGCAACGGTGATCAGCTGCTGATCGGCAAGTTCTTGGGCGCCGCGTCGGTGGGGATCTATGCCCGCGCGTACAGCACCATGACCATGCCGATCTCGGAGGTGACCAGCGTTCTCACCAAGGTCATGTTCCCCACGCTGTCGCGCCTGCAGCACCGCCACGACGAGCTCCGCGCGCTCTATCTTCGCTCGCTGCAGAACATCGCGCTCTTGACCTTCCCGCTGATGTCGGTGCTGCTGGCGGTGGCGAGCCCATTCGTGCTCAGCGTGTTCGGGCCGAACTGGGCCGAGGTCGTGCCGGTGCTGCAAGTGCTCTGCCCGGTGGCCATGCTGCAGTCCATCGGCACCACCGTGGGGTGGATCTACCAAGCCACGGGCCGCACCGACGTGATGTTCCGCTATGGCGCCATCGTCAGCCCGCTGATCCTCGGATCGATCGGCGTCGGCGTGGCGCTGGGCTCTCCGCTGACGGTGGCCATCGCATACGCGGTGATGAATCTGGTCATTCTGCCTTACCCGCAGTTCGCAGTGGCCGGGCGCCTGATCGGGCTCAAGCCCTTGCAGGTGCTGTCGGCCGTCAAGGCTTCGCTCGCACACTCGGTGGCGGCTTCGGTGCCCGCCTGGGCGGTGGGCGCCTACCTGCCGGCGCCGCACTTGGTTCGCTTCGTGGCAGGGGCACTGACCGGGCTCGGGCTCTATGCGGCGATCGTGCACGGCCTGCGCGCGCCGGCGTACCTGCGGCTGCGCGAGCAACTCGGCGACATGCTCCGGTCGCGCTCGGGCAAGGTCAGCGAGCGCTGATCGACTGGTAGATCTGCAAGAGATCGTCCGCCAGGCGCTGGCTGTCGAAGAGCTCTTCCACCAGCTGGCGACCGCGCCGGCCCATTTCCGGCCAGTCGCGTTCGCGCGAGAGCGCCTTCTCGACCGCTTGGACGATGGCCGCCGGGCTCTCGGGCTGGAAGGCGAGGCCGGTCTCGCCGTCGATCATGCCCTCGGCGACACCGCCGATCCGGCTCACCAGCACCGGCAACCCCGAAGCCTGTGCCTCTTGCACCACCACGCCTTGCGTCTCGACCTGACCGGCGGGTGCGTACGCGCTGGGGAGCAAGAACAGGTGACCCGACGCGAGCTCGCGCCGGACCGCCTCGTGGGGCAGCACGCCGAGCAACGTCACCCGCTCGCCCAGGCCCAGCTGGGCGATCTGCTCTTCTAGGCGGGATTTGAGCTCGCCGTCGCCGACGATGCGGTAGCGCACGTCGTGGCCGGCGCGCACCAGCTCGGCGACGGCCGAGATCGCGTACTCGAAGCCCTTCATCGGGGCCAGCCGCCCAATGCTGATGAGCCGAAGCGGCTCACCCGGGGTGCGGCGCCGCGGGGTGCACTGAAACTCGTTGCTCGAGACCCCCATCCGAAGCTGGGTCATGCGGTCTTCGGGGCACCCGAGCGCGATCAACCGCCGCCACAGATAGCGAGAGTTGACGGTGAATCGGTCACCGACCTGAAACAGCCTGCGATACATCCCGTACCCGTGCAGGCCGGGGGCGACCGTGACGTCGTACCCGTGAAAGGTGGTGACCATGCGCAGCTTGGGCTGCGTGGCACGCAGGGCCGCGAGGGGAACACCCCAGTGGCCGAAGTGGGCGTGCACCACGTCGAAGCGACCGGCCGCAATCAGGTCGAGCTGCGAGAGCGCCCGGGGCACGCTGGGCCGCATGCGCCAGCGCAGCTCGCGCAGCGACGCGAGCCCGAGCGCACGCTGCACCGACCGCGGAGCGCGGGCCACCCGCCGGGCCAGCGCCAGGGCGAGCCCGGCCGGATCGGTGGGGGCTTGTCGCGGGTGGAAGCGCCGTTCGAGCGCGTGCTCTTGCCAGGCCTGCGGGCGCGGCGCCCCGGGCGGCGGCGGCGCCGCGAACACCTGCACATCCACTCCGCGGGCGAGCAGGTCGAGCACTTGTCGGAGCACGAAGGTCTCCGACGGCAGCGGGAAGTAACCGGTGAAGAACGCGACCCGCAAGCTCACGCTTTCTTTCGCGCGCGGATCGGCGGCGGGTCGAAGCGGCCGGCCCCGAGCCGCAGGGCGAGGCGCCTGAGCAGCTTGGCCGCCTTCGGGTGGCGCTCGCGCAGAGCGGCACGCCGGAGCCACAGCGCGTTGACGGTCCGTCGACGACGGGCCGAAGCGCTGCTGGCCTCGAGCACGTAGGTTGGCGAGTACCCCAGGCAGTCGACGATCCAGTAGCCGTGGGGGGTGAGCAGATCGAGCACCTCTCGCAGGTTCTCGGCGGTGTGCACCTCGACGCACAACACCGGGCGCCGCCGCGCGATCAGCTGCGCCGCGCCGCGCAGCACGGGCAGCTCCAGGCCCTCCACGTCGATCTTGATCAGGCACACGTCGTCGATGCCACGCGCCTCGACTTCGGCGTCGAGCGTGGTCATCGGCACGCCGTCGCCCCCACCCACCCCCAGCTCGACCCGGGTCGCGCCACGATTGGTCTCGGGGCCCAGCACCACCCGTGCCTGCCCCTGCCCGTCGCCCAGCGCGCGGTTCACCGCGATCACGCGGTCGCCAAGGCCGTTCTTCTCGAGGTTGTCGCTGAGCACGGTGAACGTGGCGGGGTTGGCCTCGAAGGTGAGCACCGGCCGAAGACCGCACAGCTTCGCGAAGAACACGCTGTGGGTGCCGATGAACCCGCCGGCGTCGATGGCCGCGCCGGTCTTCTTCTGCCGGCGCAGCCGCTCGCGCACCCGAAAGAGCACGTCGTATTCGTAGAAGGTGTCCAGCTCTCGCATCACCTTCAGAATGTGATCGTCGTTCCCGAGCGACCGGAAGAAAATGGGCTCGCCCTCGACGAGGAGATCGACTGTCGGGTCCAGCATGCGTCGCGGGAGTCTGGCTTGCTCGGGCCAAGAGGGGAAGCACTTGCTGCGCCCGGCGGGGCCGAATCACGCGACCGCCGGCTCACCAGCGGGCGAAGTGCTCGCCTTCGAGCGCGCGCGTGCGGATGGCTCGCGAGACCGGCAGCTGGGGCACGACCCCGCTGGCGCGGCGCGCCAGTGCGACCAGCGCTTCGACCCCCCGCGAGCCTCTGGGGCGCGGGGCAACCACCGGGCTCGGCGGCCGCGCCATCAGCGCTTCGACCAGCTGCCAGAAGCGCCGGGGCGCGCCCGACAGCTGCTCGAGCGCGCGCGCGCGATCGCCCCGCCACCATGCTTCACCCGAGACGCCCACGCTCGAGTTGACGACCACGTTGCAGCCCGCGAGGCGCGCTTCGACCGGCATGCGGCCGGCGGGCTCGAGGCCGATCGGCAGGTAGACGAAGGTCTCGGCGCCACCCATCAGGGCGTGCACCTCGGCCGGAGGCACGTTGCGGATCGCTCGCGCATCCAGCCCGTGCAGCCGGCAGTACTCGCGCGCGGTCGCCGTGCCTTTGATGGCGTGCGGCGCCCACAGGTAGAGGGCCCCATGCCGCGGGGCGCCGGACCGCGACAACCCCTCGAGCCGCTCGAGCGACGCCGCGTCGAACAGCGAGCTTCCCAGCACCTCGCTCGGCGGCGACACGAAGTAGGGGTTCTGCTCGAACACCCTGCGCTGCCGTTCGGTCAGATAGACGACCCCGCGCAGGCGGCGATACAGCCGCCCGAGGCCGCGATGCGGACAGATGCAGCGCTGGGCCAGCGCGTGCAGGGGCTCGCGGGCCGCGGGGAAGTTGCCGCGCCACCGACAGATGCGCACGTCGTGCTCGAATGAAACCACGCGCTCGGTCTGCGCCAACGCGTCGAGCACTGCCGGCGTCGCGCGCTCGGAGTTCCCGAGCACGATGATGTCGAACCGCGACAGCCCTGCTGGGTCGAGCTGGTCGAAGCGTCGGGTCTCGACGGAAAACGGGCACGCTGCGAGCGCCGCGGCGTCAGTCAGCTCGGCGCCGCCCGGGTGCTTCACCGCGCCGCCGCGCGGCGCATCGGCGAGCTGATCGGCGACGAAGAGCACGCGGTCGCTCATCTGCGAGAGCGAGAGTGTGTCCCGCAAGGGCCGCCGAGGGAAGGCGATTGCTACTCCAAATCGCCTTTGATAGCGTCGCCCGCGCTTGCGAGAGTCCGGAAAGCGCCTGCGGGCCCGGCGCCGGTGGATGCAGGTCGGCGTGCTCCTCGCCCCGACGGCAGCATGGCTGTGCTGGGACCTGTCCCGTCGCGGCGCGGTCTTGCGGCAGCTCGAGGCGAAGTACTTCGCCACGTATGCGCTGTCTTTGCTCGAAAGCGCGGTGCTCTGGGGCACCCTGCTCTACTCGGCGTCACGCCGGCGCGGCACGGTGCGCTTCGTCTCGGCGGCGCTGTTCGTGCTGGGGCTGGCGTTCGTCGGGGCGGCGCAGGCCCGCTTCCACGACCGCTACAACGTCTACTTCAACGCCGACCTGGCCGTGTGGTTTGGTCGCCCCGGAGACCTCTTCGGCCTGAGCCTTCGCCAAGAGGTCACTCGCCAGCTCTGGACGATGGCGCCGCTGCTGTTGCTGGGCCTGGGCTGGCTCTGCCTGGCGCGTCGCACCCTTCGACCGACGCGCCGACGCGCGCGGGTCGCCCACGCCTTGATGCCCGCGGTGGTGGTCCTCTCACTGTTCATTCCCACCCAGCGCTTCAAGTACCAGGCTTCACTGCCGGACACCCTGCTCTTGCACTCGGGGGGTGGGCTGATCCGCGCCCGGCTCGGGCTCACCAAGAAATCCAAAGAGGTGCGCTCGCGCCGGCGCACCCCGAGCCCGCTCCCCAGACTGACGCCGAAGGCGCCAGCGCCGCGCAACGTGCTGCTCGTGATCCTCGAGAGCGTGCGCGCCGACGTGACCTGCCGAGACGCCGATCCGGACTGCGCGCTGACCGAGGCGACCCATCGCCTGCTACCCCGTCGCCACCTGCTGAGGCAGATGCGCGCCCTAGCCTCGTCGACCGCGGTGTCGCACGCCGTGCTCTGGACGGGGCTCGGGTCCGCCGCACCGCGCGACACGCTGCACGATGCCCCGTCGCTCTTCGATCTGGCCAAAGTTGCGGGGTTTCACACCGCGCTGTGGTCCAGCCAGAACGAGATGTTCGGCAACATGTGGCTCTGGCAGGCAGACCTGGAGCTCGACCGCCTGGTCACCGGCGCTCGACTGGACCCGCTGGCGGACTTCTACATGGGCGTTCCCGAGCGCACGCTGCTCGAGCGCGTCGCCCGCGACCAACAAGGGTTCGGCGAACCTTTCTTGGCGGTGGTGCACATGAGCAATGCGCACTTCGAGTACTACGTCGACCCCGCCGAGCCGCGCCCCTTCCAGCCCGAGGGGCTGAAGGACGTCCCCGAACGCCCCCACCTCTTCAATCGCTATCGGAACTCGGTGCATCAGCAGGATCGGCTTCTCGCGCGCTGGCTCGAGTCGTTCCGCAGAACCGAGCCCGGTCAGCGCACCGTGATCTTGTACACCAGCGACCACGCCGAGGCGTTTCGCGAGCACGACCAGCTGGGGCACGGCGCCAGCTTGTACACCGAAGAAGTGCACGTTCCCGGGTTCGTGGACGCACCGGAAGGCACGCTGACTCGGGCCGAGCGCGAGGCCCTGGTGTCCAAGCGGGAGGCTTTCCTCACCCACGTGGACTTCTTTCCGACCATACTGGATCTGATGGGCGTGCTCGACGAACCGCGGATCGCCGAGCACGTGGCCCGCCTTCCAGGGCGAAGCCTGCTGCGCCCCCCGCTTGCGGTAGAGCCGCTGCCCATGACCAACTGCTCTGGGGTTTGGAGCTGCGCCGCCGAGTCGTGGGGGGTGATCCAGGGCAGCCGGCGGCTGCATGCCCGCGCCGGCGATCCGGCCTTTGGTTGCTTCGACCTGGCGCACGACGAAGCGGAGAAGCAGCCGCTGCCCGCGGAGGCGTGCAGCGACCTGACCGCGGTTGCCCTGCAGCGCTTCGGACGGCTGCCGATCAAGCGCCCCTGAGCCAGAGCCGCAGCGATTCCAATGGCTTGCGGCTCGGTTGCAGCCCACCACGGATTACACTGTACGTTATATACCTACATTGGTATACGTGGTGGGAGAGGTGGCCATGACTCGCAAGCTTCTGTTCCTGGTGCTCCTGGTTCTGGCGGGCTGTTCGGCGGCGCCGGGCGGCGACCAGTCGGGTGGCGGGGACGATCAACCCCGCGTGCCGCTGGGGAAGGCCGACGGGACGGGCAGCTGCAAGGTCGGCAGCACCAGCTATTGCGGCGGCAAGTCGAAGGGCACGTGCTGGTGCGATGACAAGTGCGCCCAGTACGGCGATTGCTGCGCCGATCTGAGCGCGGTGTGCGGCGGCACGAGCCTGGGTCTCGACTCGGCCACCATCGACACCGCCGCGCAGTTCGATGCCATGGCGTTCGAAGGCCAAGACGGCGTGGTCCTGGGTAAGAGCGTCAAGTTCTTGATCGACGCGCGGACCCCGAGCAAGCCAGTGGTCCACTTCATGAACGCCAACGCCCCCGGCGCGGGCGACGCCGCACGCTTCCACTACTACTTCGGCAAGACCGTGGTTCCGGGGTTCTCGGAAACGCTGCAGAGCTTCGATCAGGTCACCTATTGGACGCAGAACAAACGATTCTTCGCCGGCACGCTGCAAGAGTACCACCTGGGCGCGGGTCAGACGCTGTACGGCATCCAGTTCTACCCCCAGGACGTGATCGCCGAAAAGACGGTGATCGCCGCAGTGAAGGCCATCAAGCCGAAGGTCCGCATTCCGGGGGCGAAGCTGGCCTTCGTGGCGACCGGGCCGCAACAGACCACCAAGACCGTGGGCTCGTCGTTCGCCGCGCTGAAGATCGAGAACCTGACCCTCGACGGCGTGCTCGGCAGCCTCGAGTACCTTCCGATGCAGCTGGGTGAGGCGTGGGGGTACCTGCGGATCTTCCCGCAAGATCAGGACCTGCTGAGCGCGGTCGACATTGCCGTGTTCGACGAGCTGCCGCTCACGCTCACGGTGGTGGCCGGCACCATCACCAAAGCGGTGCAAGACGCCAGCTCGCACATCAACCTGAAGAGCAAGGAGCGCGGCACGCCCAACATGGTGCTCCGCACCGCCGGGCCCACGCACACCGAGCTGGCGGCCTTCGCCAACAAGCCGGTCCATCTCACGGTCTCGGCCGACGGCTTCACACTGGCGCCGACCACCGACGCGATCGTGAAGCAGAAGCTGGCCGAGCGCATGAACAAGCCCTGGGTGAAGCTGCCCGTGGGCCCAACCGGAAAGGTCAGCTCGTTCCGTGAGATGTGCACCAGCGGCCCTTCCGGCTGCCTGAAGCTGTCGTCCACCTTCGGAGGCAAGGCCGCCCAGCTTGGCTTCTTGCTTCACCCCAAGGTGCTGGGCGTCGCCGCCGACCCCCAGAGCTACAGCAAGAAGCTGGGGTACGACGTGGCGCCCGCGGGCGTCGGCGTGCCGGTCAGCAAGTACCGGTCGTTCGTCGAGCACCCCTCGAACGCCGCACTTTCGCAGAAGATCAAAGCGCTGGTCGCCGCCGAGAAGAGCGGGCAGCTGTCGGTGGCCGACCGCGTGGCCAAGGCCAAAGAGGTGCAGGCGCTGTTCTACGCGGCGGCACCGCCGCCCGGCCTGGTCGAGGACATCGTCGCCGCGATCAAGCTGGCGCTGCCCGCCGACACCAAGAGCGTGAAGCTACGTTCCAGCGCCAACGCCGAGGACATCCCGGGCTTCGACGGCGCGGGGCTCTACGAGAGCTTCCGAGCCGATCTGGACGAGCCGAACGTGGCGGCCTGCTCGGTGGTGGTCGACCCCGACGACGGCGAGCTCGAGGTCGAACCCCGCAGCGTTTCGTGCGCGGTGCGGGCCGTGTACGCCAGCTTGTGGAACAAGCGCGCCATCGAAGAGCGAAGCTTCGCCCGCATCGACCACGCGACGGCGGCCATGGGGCTGGCCATCGTGCGGCGATACAGCGAAAAGGCCGAGGTCGCCGCCAACTCGGTGGTGGTGACGCGGGTGCTCAACTCGAGCGGCGTCTACGGCTACACCTTCTCGTCCCAGGTCGGGAACAACGTGGTGACCAACCCGGACCCGGGCACCCAATCCGAGAGCGTGATGGCGTCCTTCCTGCCGAACGAGCCGGCGACCTTCACCGTGACCCGGCGCGCCAAGCCCGACGCGGCCGCCCCCGCCCTGGCGACCACCGTGCTCACCACGCCGCAGATGCAGACCATGCTCGAGCTGACGCAGTTCGTCGAGAAGACGTACTGCCAGAACAAGCCCGGCTACTACTCCGGCTCGTGCGACCAGGCGCTCTACGACCGGCACAAGCCGAAGAGCCTGGACATGGAGCTGAAGTTCCACAAAAACGGGCAGTTCTTGCTCAAGCAAGTGCGCGAGTTCGCCGGCAAGTGAGCTTCGAGCTCGAGCTCTGCTCCGAGCTTCGGGCCCCCGCCGATCGGGTGTGGGCTCAGGTGTCGACCTTGGAAGGGGTCAACCGCGAGCTGGGCCCGTGGGTCCGGATGAGCGTGCCCGCCGCCCTGCGGGGCGCCAGGTGAACCACCTCGCCAAGGTCCACATGTACGAGGCCATGGGCTGCCGCGACGTCACGGTGCATCTGACCCGCTGCGTGTCGAAAGGCGACCCCGACTGCCGCTCCGTCGTGCGCTGGCGCTGAGCTCGGCGGGCGCCGACGGCTACTTCTTGGGCTTCTGCTCCCGGATCACGGCGTTCAGCCATTGCTGGGCGTCCGAGGCCTTGCCGCCCTCGTCGATCCGGATCTCGAAGTAGAGGTCGGCGGTCGCGTCGTGCACGCCGAAAGCCTTGTCCTTGTCCTTCATGCCCAGCGCCACCTCGGGGCTTCCCAGCGAGCTCTCGGCGGGGGTCGGCCCCTTCGCGGGCCGAACCATGTAGAAGCGGCCCTTCGCCTTGCCCTTCGCCAGTGGAAAGCCCACCGACTCGTAGCCCTTGCCCATGGAGCCGCCGGCGCTACCGCTGTCGGTGAGCTTGGCCTTCTTGAACGCACCGGCGAGCCCGAGCGCGTCGATCTCGCTCAGGCTCACGCCACCGACCGACCAGACGCTGTTGGGTTTCGACAACGGAGGAACCTCTGCCGGCGCCGCGCTCGGCGCGGTGGTCGGGACCGATGCGGACGCGGCCGGCGCGGCGCCACTCGGCGTCGGCGAAGCGGGCGCCGGGGCGTCGCCCGACGCCGGGGCGGGCGGCGAATGCGGTGCGGGGCTCGCCTCGGGCGGCGGAGGCGACGCGCAGGCGCCGATCACGATCAACAACGGAACGGGGCTCAGCTCGAGCATGTGCGGGTGTTTCGACCAAGCCCCGAGGGCTGTCAAGCCAGGTGTGTCACTGGTGCGCGCCCCGGGCCCCCAGTAGGCTGTGGGGGACATGCTGGCCGGAAAGACGCTGCCCCTGTTCCTGTTCGTGGCCATCGCCTGTGCGTCGGCGGAAGACGACGGACCGGTTTCGGTGAAGTGCGTGCCCGGCGAGCAGTCGAGCTGCGCATGCCCCGGGGGCCTCACCGGCGTCCAGGTTTGCGAAAGCGACGGCACCTACGGCGCGTGCTCGTCGTGCGGTCCGCCGGGCAGCGGGGGGACCAGCACCAGCGGCGGCAGTGGCGGGCTGAGCGGCGCCGGCGGCACCGGCGGGGGAAGCGGCGGCGCAGCGGGCGGCGCGGGGGGCACCGGCGGCGTCTGCTCGAGCCCGTGCTCGAACGGGCTCCAAGACTGCGGCGAGACCGGGGTCGACTGCGGTGGCCCTTGCGCCGCCTGCCCGCCCGCCAAGTACGTGATCGCAGACTGCTGGACCGACACCCCACGCAACGGCAGCGAAGACTGCGACGACGGGTCGATCCCCATCCCATCGAGCCCGCCGGTGGCGGTCCTGGTGTGTCTCAACGCCAAGGGTGGCGTGAACTACCTGGCGACGAACACCGGCCCCGCCGTGGGCAGCGATCCGGTGCAGCGCTGCGACGGCTGGGAGAAGACCGGGCTGAAGGCGGCAGACAACCTGAACTACATCGCGAAGCTCACCTGCGACGCCGAGCAGAAGACCCTGGTGGTGGATCTGTCGGCTTACGCCGGCAAGACCATCTATGTCGGCGCCCACACCCAAGCCGACGGCACGGGGCACGGCACGATCGGTTGCGTGGCCAAGAAGAAGTGATGCGCTCAGTCCGCCCCGCGGGCCGCTCTGCGCCGTAGCCATGCGTGGACGATGCCCGCGACGTACGCCACCAGCAGCACCGGTAAGAGCGTGGTCGAGAGCAGGGTCAGGGTGACCAGAACGCCGTAAGCGGCGTCGTGCACCGAGCGATCGCTGTCGGCGATGCCGCCCATGAAGCTGAACACCACGCGGTGCAGGTTCAGCACCGTGAGGGCGGTCACGATGGCAGTCAGCGGCAGCAACGCGACGATCACGCCCTTGACGACGCCGACCGATGGCACCGAGGCCAGAAAGCGGAGCAAGAGCGCCACGCGCCACGTGGCCACCACCGCCAGAAACCAGAGGTTGAGCTGGCCCGCGACGGTCAGCGAAAAGAACCGCTCCACCGGCACGGCGTAGAGCACGGCCGGCGGCGAAGTCAGGCCGACGAACGTGAGCGTGGTGCGATACGAAAGCGCCGCCGGCGCCAGCGGCCAAACCACCAGCCAGAGCAACGCTGCGAGCACGAACACGTAAATCACGGAGCCGAGTCCCAGGTGCTGGAGCAGGCTCGCCTTCGGGTCGTCCCACCAGCGGCCCACGCCGACGACCCAGGTGCAGGCCAGTCCGACCGCGAGGTGCTTGGTCCCGAGGCGGCTCACCTCCACGGCCCCCGCCCGAAAGGTGAGCGTTCGCCCGATGGCGCGCGCCGGGGAGATCGACGAGGCGCTCACCGCGCGCCCCCCTGCCGCCGCCTCGAGCCGACGCCGATGCGAACGTCGAGCTCGACCTGGCCGACACGTCCGGTGAGCTCGACGGAATCGAGCCGATAGCGGCCGCGGGGCGTGCCCGTGGCTGCGCCCGCGGGCCCGGCCTCGATCTCGGTCGAGAGCTCGAGGCGCTGCCGGCCGCCGGGTGGCAACGAGAGCGTGAGCTTCTCGCGGAGCGGCATGGGCTTGCCCGGCCCACCCTCGTAGTGCGCGAAGGCGCCGATCGCGTCCAGGGACGCCGCAAAGGGGTTCACGAGCTCGACGACCACCGTGCCGCCGTCGCGTGAGACCTCGCCTCCCAGGTGGATCGCGGTCACGCTGTGAGCGCGGAAGCCCGCGAGCCCTTCCAGCTTCCGGCGGGTCGTGCGGAAGCCCCCCTCGGGGCTCACCCAGTCGCTGCGCATCTGCGGCATCTCGCGCGGCTCGTTGCCATAATCCGCGGCGCACGCGCCCCGCTTCTCGAGCGCAGCCAGAAGCGACGGCTCGCGGGTGCCGCGGGCGATCACCGTGGTGCCGGCAAGCGGGGCCACGGCGGCCGTGGTGAACACGTTCAGCGTGCCGACGCGCGCCGGCGCGCCTGCGTACACGAAGCCGTCGTCCAGGCAGTATTCCGAGGGGTGCATCACGCTGAAGCGCTCGTTCTCGATCAACGTGCCCACCAGCGCCGGCGAATCCACCGGCACCCCCCCGGCGGGCGCCGCCGGCGCGCCAGGCTTGGCAGCGAGAGCCGACACCGACACCGTCGGAGCCGCCGCGCCCGCGTCTTCGGGGGCTCCGCTTCGACTGCACGCGACCCCCAACACCCAGAGCGACACGAGGCAGCGAGCAGTCACTCGCGGATGCTGGCAGGGTTAACGCTTTCGCGCCAGCCGATCCCTGGTAACTTCGTCCCGGGCGTCATGACGTTTCTCGCGGCCGGTGACGTGGTGGGGGACCGCTACGTGGTGGAGGGTCTGCTCGGCCAGGGCGGCATGGGCGTGGTGCTGGCTGCGCGCCATCGGTTCACCAACGAACGCGTGGCGCTCAAGATGCTGCACACGCACCTGCTGGCGCGACCCGATCTGGCCGCGCGCTTCCTGACCGAGGCCCGGGCGCCCGCCGCCATCGGACACCCGGGCATCGTGCGCGTCCTCGACGCCGGAACCACCGCCGCCGGCGAGCCCTATTTCGCCATGGAGCGGCTGGAAGGCGAGCCTTTGGCGGCCCTGATGCGACGCGGCCCCCTGCCCTTCGAAGAGATCCGCCGCCTCTGCCGTGAGGTGCTCGCGGCGCTGGGCGCCGCGCATGCGGCCGGCTTCATCCACCGGGATCTGAAGCCCGAAAACGTGTTCCTGTGCGCTCCCCAGCGCACGGTGAAGCTCCTGGACTTCGGTATCGCGAAGTCACTCTCGGACCTGGAGAGCCAATCGCACACCGCCACCGGCACCAGCATGGGCACGCTGCACTACATGTCGCCCGAGCAGCTGCGCAATGCCAAGCGCGTGGACCTTCGCACCGACCTCTGGGCGCTGGGTGTGATCTTCTATCAGCTGGTGTGTGGCCAGCTGCCCTATCAGGCCGAGTCGATGGGCGACATGCTGCTGCTCGTGCTGTCGTCGCCGCCACGCTCGCTTTCCGAGCGGCTCGAACGGGTGCCCGAGCCACTGGCGGCATTCGTGGCCTGCGCGCTGGCGGTCGATCCGAACGCGCGCTTCTCGTCGGCCGCCGAGATGGCCGCGGCGCTCGAAGCCTTGCCCGTCATGTCCCTCGACCACAGGTCCGGCGTCGCGCCGACGGGTTCGGCAGCGCACCACCCCGTACCGCCCACCCTGACCGCGGCGGCAGGCACGGCGCCCGCGCGCAGCAGCCGCGTGGGTTGGGTCGTCGGTGCCGTGGTGCTGCTCGCCGCAGCGCTGGGCCTCGGCGCGCTCTTGGTGGGCGTGGTCTCGGTACTGCTCGAGAGCCGCTCGCAGCTCGCGGATCTGGACCAGGCCGCCGCCCAGGGCGAGCCGTGCGCCGTGGCGTGCAAGCGCATCGAGGGGTGCGGCGCGGTGTTCGAGCGGCAGGCTTGTGTCACGGCCTGCCGCGAATCGCCGCCCACCCGCGAGTGCGTGCGCGGCGCGGACTGCGCGGGCATCGGCAGCTGCTTCACCGAGCTTTATTGCGGAAAGAAGCCGGCGGGCAAGCTCACGTGCAGCCAGGTCACGAGCCGAGAGGCCGAGTGCCCGGCCGAGGACAAGGACTGCTATTGCCGGGCCATGCTCGAGGCTTCACCGAGCGAAGCTGGGAAGGTGATCGTCAACAACTCGTGCGCGATCACCACCTGTCAGCTCGAGTGCGGAAGCGTGATGGGCAGCCGAGAGAAGTGCGTGAGCTGCTACAACCTGAAGTGCCAGGCCCCCATGGCGATCTGCCGGGCACCCTGAGCCTCAGCGCATGCGATACTTGGTGCTCGCGCGGTCGAGCCGCAGGCGGTACTCGTCGAACCAACGGGTCTCGAGCGCGCGCTTGCCGATGCGCCCGGGCAGAGGCAGCCCGGCGAGCCGCGGGTGATCAGTCAGGCTGAGCGCGCCGCGCGCGCCGCGGAAACGCCTGGCGCCCACGGCATCGACTTCGATCTCGGTGAAGTGGATCTCGTCGCCCAGGCGCGAGTAGGTGCGCACGGGGAACTGCACGGGCAAGGACGGCCCCGGGCGATCGATCTCGAAACCGAACACCAGCCGGTCGTCGTCGAACACCTGGCAACGCATGTGCGAAGAGCCATGCTCGATGTCGATGCGACCGACGAACTTCGGATAGCCCCAGATGCTGCGCCCGGCGTCGTTGGCCACCTGAGTGGTGACCGGCAAGAGCTGCACCCAGTGGCCCACGTCTGCCAGGCGCTTCTCGAGCAGCAGCGGCAAGAGCGGAATGCGGCCCGGATGCCGCCAGCGGCACGGAATGGAAAGCGCCGCCTCGCGATAGGGGCCGATGCTGGTGTCTGCGTAGTCGAAGGCCACCGCGGTGAGCACCGCCGTGCCCGGCCAGACTTCCACCGGCGTGAGCCGCGGGTCGGGCAAGAGCGAGGCCAAGTCGCGGGTCTTCGCGGGCAGCGCCAGGATGTATGCGCGGGCGCGGCGATAGACGATGGGGAGCTCGGTCAAGCGGGCCTCATGGGTTCTCGGTACGAGAAAAGGCCAGCTCGATCAAGAGCGCCGCGAACGCCACCAGCGCCAGCGCCCCCGCCACGCCAAGCACCGGCAGCGCCAGCGCCACCAGCCCGACGATGGTCGAGTGCACGCAGAAGCGGTAGCCCGCCAGGGCACTGGGAACGTCACCCCCGACGAGCGAACGCACGGTCGACGCCAGGAGGAGCGCAGCCGAGACGGCCCAGAGCCCCAGAGCAGCCGAGCCCTGGAGCAACTGGTGCTTCCAGGCAAGGAAGTACACGCCGACGCCGCACCCGATCCGCAGCGCAGCGCTGCCACGCACCCCGAGCCACGTGGCCAGCGTGCGGTATCCGGCGCGCGCATCGCCGGTCAGATCCTTCTCATAGTTGCCTTGCAGGTAAAGTGCTGCCAACGCCCCGACGCACAGGAACGACCGAGTGCCGAACGAGGCGAAGTCGATCAAGCGCGCCGAGGGCATCGAGACGGCCGCGCCGATCACCGCCAGCCACGCCATCAGCGCGCCGTGGGTCAGGTTGCCGAGCACGGGCAATGCCTTGGCGGGTGCGTAAGCCACCATCAACAGCGCGGCCGAGAGCGAAAGCAGCCAACCGCTGGGGTGCACCAGCACCAGCGCGGCCGCCACCGCCGAGCCGAGCGCGGCGGCGACCAGCACCGTGGGACCTTCGGGCAAGAGCCCGCGAACTGCGGGCCGCTGGGGCGCGTCGACGGTGTCGGCGTCGAGATCGACCAGATCGTTGAGCAGCTGACCAACCCCCCAGGCCACCCCCACGGCCAGCGAGGCGACGGCGACGCGCATGTCGCTGACTCGCCCGGGCATGGCCGCGGCGCCCGCCAGGCACGCGGCGCACGGGAACGCGAAGAAGTGGGGGCGCGCTCCCATCACCAGCGCGCGCGCGAACGTGGCGGGGGGCACGCCGAGCTCGGCTCGGCCGCGCAGGGCGTCGCCCAGGAAACGCGCGCCAGCGGCGAGCACCTGCCCCACGCCGCGCGGCACCGATTCACCCCCCCGCGGCACGGCCGGCGTGAAGGCCGGTCACCAGCGCCCGCAGCCAGGTCCGCGGGCGGTCGGCCATCACGTCGCCGGCGACGAACACCGATGGCGTACCAAGCGCCGCGGCGCCGACCGTCGCGATGCCCACTTGCTCGAGCAGCGCCGGGCCGTGAGCCGCGAAGTCGACGCCGTGCAGCGTCGAGACGGCGTCCGTGCTCAGGCCATCGACCTGCAACGTCACCGGCGCGCCCAGCGAGAGCTCGAAGCGTGCGCGGGCCTCGTCGAGCCGCACGCCACCCGCCGCCACGCCGCCCAGCGCGAGCACCAGGCGGTCGGCGCCCCAGCGCTCGCCGCCCGCTAGATGCACGTCGATCCGGCCCGAGCCGACGACGACTTCGCTCACCGCCTCGCGACGCGTCTCGATACCGGCTTGTTCGAGCAGCGCGTCCCGCGCCGACTCGAAGCGCGCACCGGCTGCGCCGCCCGGCGGCGACAAGGCCTCACCGAGCGGCAGCTCCACTCGCTGGCTCAGTGCTTCGTGGGCGCCCGCCGCGGTGCCCAGCCACGGTCCGCACAGCCAGGCATCGACCTCACCGCGCCCCTTCACCAGCTCGGCCGCCAGCTTCTCGCGCTCGCCCGGATCGTCGAAGCGCGCGGCCAGATCCCAGCTCGAGGCGTGCTGCACGTCCGAGAGCGCGAGCGCGCGGGGCGCAAAGCGCGTCTCGGTGGTCCGCGCCCAGGCGCTGGACGAGAGAGCGCGCGCGATCAGCTCTGCGTCCCAGTCGTCACGCGCGAGATCGGCGACGCCAATGCGGCGGCCGGCCAGCAGGGTAAGGTCGAGGACAGCGCGGTCACGACCCTGTGCCGGCCGGAGCACGCCCGAAGCAGTGCAGACCAGACAAGGGTCCGTCGAGTACCCGAGCGCCGACGCCAGCGCCACAGCGTCGGCCTCGAGCGGGTGCTGCCCCGCGGCAGCCTGCCAGCGATCCCAATCGGCGGCGCCGCTCGCCAGCGCAGAGGCCCCGGCGCGATCGTGCACCAGCGCCACTTCCGCGCCGGCGCGGCGCGCCGCCCATGCCGCGGCCGTGCCGGCGACACCGGCGCCCACCACCACCACCTTCACGGCTCGCCCTCGCCGGGCTCGTCGCCGATCTCGGCCCGCAGGTGCGCCAGGGCCAGCGCCTCTTGGCGTGCTTGCTCGGGGCCCACCGCCGCGAGTCGACGCTTGCGCGTCCACTCGACGAAGCGCAGCGCATCGCGCCGCCCCGACTCGGGCGAGCGCTCCTTGATCTGCGCGATGATGGCGCCGCACCGGGCCGCGCACCGCATGCCGCCGCAGCTGCCCAGACCCAGGCGCGTACGGCGCGAGACGTCTTCGACCGAGCTCGCGAGCTCGTGCTCGACCACGTAGCGCACCTCGGCCTCGAGCACCGGCTCGCACTCGCACACCACACGCGCCTCGCGTGGGTTCTTCGCGATTCGCTCCATCACCCGAAGGGCTCGGCTGCCGTGGCGGTACTCGAGTCGCACCGCAGCCATCGGATCGATCCGCCCGCCCTCGGTAAGCGCCAGTGGGTCTATGGTCTCGTCGCCCCCCGGCAGGGGCGAGACGTGGGTCTTGCTCGGGGCGGTGAAGCCCAACCGGCGCGCGACCACGTCCGTCATCTCTTCCGCGAAGATGCGATAGCTGGCCAGCTTGCCGCCGATCATCGAGTACAGGCCGTCGGCGCCGTGCTGTGCGTGGTCGACCACCTCGTGCTCGCGGCTCAGCTTGTCCTCGTTGCGCCCCCAGGCGTAGAGCGTGGGGCGCACGCCGCCCCAGGTGCCGATGGCGCGCGCCCGCTTCACCGCGGGGAAGACCCGCTCGATGGCCTGCGTCAGGTAGCGCACCTCGTCGCCGGTGGCGATCACGTCGTCCAGGTCGCCGTAGTAGTCGTCGTCGGTGGTGCCGAGCACCGACGTGTTCTGCCACGGCAAGAGGAAGACCTGCCGACCGTCGATGGCGGTGGCGACCACCGCGTAGTTGGTCAGCCGCCGATCGAGGAACACGTGGATGCCCTTGCCCGGGCGGATGCGTGCCACCTTGGGCTCGAGCCCGGCCAGCACGCTGGTGAGCGGGGCCCAGGCGCCGGTGGCGTTGACCACCAGCTTGCAGTGGACCGAGCCGGTCGCGCCGCTCAGCCGGTCGCGATAGCGCACGCCGGTCACGCTGCCGTCGTCGCGACGCAGCACCTCGGTGACGGTGGTGTGCACGTGCACCTTCGCGCCGTGCTCCAGGGCGTCGACCACGTTGCCGATGCAGAGCCGCGCCCCGTCGATGCCCCACTCGTCGAAGGTCACCCCTCCGACCGCGTCGGACACCAAGCCCGGCTCGAGCTGCCGAAGCTCGTCGGGGGTCAGGCGAACGTGGGGCTTGCCGTGCTTCAGCGCCTGGTACTTGTCGTACAGATCGAAGAAGGCGTCGTAGCCGGTCAGCGCGGCGCGGGCCGTGAGGCGGCTGGCGTGGATTGGCACCAAGAATGGGATGCGGAACAGCAGGTGGGGTGCGATGCGCTGGATGTGGCCCGAGTCCAGGCACGAGGTGTGCGTCACGTCGGGGTCGTAGGTGAGGTAGCGCGGGCCGCCGTGGATCATGCCGCTGGAATTGCCGCTGGCGCCGAAAGCGATGTCGTTGCGCTCGAACAGCGCCACGCGAAGGCCACGCAGCGCGGCGTCCCGCGCCACACCGCTGCCGTTCACGCCCCCGCCAATCACCACCAGATCGACGTCGGGTCGGTCAGAGGCGTCGTGGGCAGGCATGGCGCGGCAGGAAATAGCAGGTTCGGGGGCTCGCTGCGGGAAATTGGGCCGCCCGCTCACCCCGGCGTAGCTTCCGGGCGCGGCATGAAAGCGCTCTCGAAGCTCGCTCGCGCCTGGGTGCTGGGCAGCGCGCTGCTCGTGGCCAGCACCACGGCCCTTGCCGAGCCCGGGCGGCGCGAGCGGCGCGACCCACGCCTGGCGATGATCACGCCCAACGGGCGGCCCACGATCAAGATCGACAAGATCCAGCTTCCGCCCGACGTGGCGAACGCGCGCGGCTACACCCAGTACCTGAAGAAACGCCTGCTCAAAGAGTCGCGTCGGGCCAAGTGGGGCGCGGGTCGCAACAACGTGATCCAGTACCGCTTCGTGGTCTCTGAGCTGTCGATCGTCGACGACGGCGACGTGGTGCGGGTGCGTTGCACCGCCTTCGGTCGGCTGCCCCGCGGGCAGGCCGCGAAGAGCCACCTGGCGTTCTCGGGCGAGGCGCGCAAGCGCCGCCAGGTGGTGGAGCACGTGCTCGACATCGTGGCCCGCGGGGTGGTGACCCGGCTTTCGGAATTGGAGCGGATTCGGCGGGGCGATCTGCAGCGCTCGGGAGTGCGCGCGCCGCGGGCCGTGGACTGAGCGGCTTGGCGCTCGGCGAAAGCTCTGCCACCATTGGGGCATGGATCCCCTCCCCGATCCCGTCGTGCGGGCCGTGGTTCAGCGCTATGCCCGGTTGATGCACCGCCTGGGTGGCGAGCTGGGCGAGCGACCTCTGGTGCTGCCGACCGAGAAGTTCTTCCCCGACACCTTCGCGGGCGACGCCAAGTCGCTGCGGCGCCTGGTCAAGCGCATGCGCGAGCACGCGGGCATGCGCGACATTCCGATCAAGCCGGTGCTGGTGGACGAGGAAGGCGAGGCGCACGCCCACGGGGGCGGCGGCTGCGGGGGCGGCGGCTGCGCAGTGCCCAAGACGAACACCGACTCCCCCACTCGATTGGTCGACGACGGCGACGGCTGGCGGCTTCAGTTCCAGTCCGCCGAGCTGCGCCACCCGGTGGCGCTCACCTGCACCGTGGCGCGCGCCCTGGGCTACGTGTTCTTGATCGAGACCCAGGCCGAGGGCGCGCCGATCGACGAACCGGTGGAGCTGACCGTCGATCTGGCGGCGGTGGCGCTGGGTTTCGGCGAGCTCTTGCTCGAAGGGTCCCACATCTACAGCAAGGGGTGCGGCGGCCCGAGCGTTGCAAAGCTGACGGCGCTGGGTCCCCAAGAGGTGGCGCTGGCCTGCATGCTCTTCGTCGCCCGGGGGGGCCACTCGGCCCGCGCCCTGGCCAAAGAGCTGCCACCCACCCAGCGCGAGGCGTTCGACGACGCTCGAGCCCTGCTCGACAAGAACCCCACCCTCACCCGCGCGCTCACCGAGGCCCCCGAGCGCCTGGTCGACGGCGAGTTCGATCTGACCCGCGACCGCCCGCTGTTCGGCGGGCTGTTCGGCAAGAAGAAGCACGACGACGATCTGTCGCTGGCCGAGCTCGAAGCCATGCTGGCCACCACCCCGGTGCGGAAGCCCGCCAAGAAGAAGGACCGCTCGACCGACGAGCTGGCATCGCTGGTGGACGAGGCGCTCGCGTCGGCGCGGGCCGAGGCCGAGTGAGCGGCCGAACCCAGGCGTTTTTCCCTGCCCCGCGGCGGGCCATTGGAACGTGTCAATCGGCCTGGGGTTGATGCTAGAGTCCGACCCGAGCAACTGAATGGCCGTCGCGCAGGGGAGCTGCCCGAGCTGTGGGGCGTCAATCGAGTTCGGCGTCGGCTCGTCCATCGCCAAGGTCTGCGAATACTGCCGAGCCACGGTGGTCCGTTCGGATCGCGGGCTCGAGAACCTGGGCAAGGTCGCCGACATCGCGAACACGCCCTCGCTGATCGCGGTCGGTGATCAGGGCACGCTGGCGGGTCGCCCGTTCGAGGTGCTGGGTCGCGTGCAGCTCGATCACGGCAAGGGCCCGTGGGACGAGTACTACGTCACCTTCGACTACGGCCAGGCCTGGGGTTGGCTCGCGTACGCGCAGGGCAAGTGGTACGTCACCAGCCAGTCGCCCGGGTTGGCGATCCCGCCCTACACCTCGCTCTACGTCGAGATGGACGTGCCGCTGGGCGCGGCGGGCGTGTTCCGCATCGCCGAGATCAAGACCGGCACCATCGTGAGCGCCGAAGGCGAGCTGCCGGGTGCCTACCCCCCGGGGTTCGTCCGGCACTATGCCGACTGCTACGCCGTCAACAACGGCTTCGCGACCCTCGATTATCACGACAATCGCGGCTCGTACGAGGTGTTCGTCGGCTGGGTGTTCGACGAACCGCAGATGGCCGTCACCCAGCTCGGCCCGCGCAGCGCGCAGAAGATCAAGTCTGCGATGCTCAAGTGCCCGCAGTGCGGCGGCGACATCCCGAAGCTGGCGGGCGATCGCGCCGAACGCATCGGCTGCCCGTATTGCGGCGCGGTGAGCGACGTTGCGCTGCAGCAGGTGGTGGCCCAGCAAGAGCGCGCCATGCAGCTGCCGGCCATCCCCATCGGCGGCCGCGGCACGCTCGACGGCGTCGAGTACATCTGCATCGCGTACATGCGCCGCTCGAGCGATTTCGAGGGCGAGCGCTACACCTGGGAAGAGTTCCTGCTCTGGTCGCAGACGGTGGGCTACCGCTGGCTGGTGAAGGACCCAGAGACGGGCTGGAGCTGGGTCACGGCCGTCAACCTGGCCGAGCTGGATTTGACCGGGATGCCCAACCAGGTGGGCTGGGGTGGGCGCGGCTTCTCGCGCCGCAACCAGAACGTGGCCCGGGTGGACTACGTCTTGGGCGAGGTCTACTGGAAGTGCGAGCTCGGCGAAGAGACGCAGGTCACGGACTTCGTCGACGGCGGTGACGTGCTCTCGCGCGAGGCCGGCGGGGGCGAGGCAAACTGGAGCTACTCGGCGCCCATGCCGTGGGCGGTGATCGCCAACGCCTTCGGCTTGCCGGTGGACGGCGCCGGCGCACAGGGCGTCGCGGCCGCCGGCGGCACCTCGGGCAGCGGCGGCTGCGCTTCCACCACCGTCATCATCATCATCGTGGTGCTCATCTTGCTGATCTGCGCACTGGGCGCGTGCGGCTCGTGCATCGGCGACAGCGACGGGAGCAGCGGCGGTGGCTACCGAAGCGGATCGGGCGTCTACTCCGGCGGCAAGTGACGCCGCGGCGACCGACATCGGCGCGCCGCCGCTCTACTTTGCCGTGCTTTCCCTGGCGGCGCTGATCGGCGCGGCGCACGAGGTGCTGCTCGTCCAACCCGGCCTCTACCTGAGCACCACGGCAAGTCCCGGTCTCACGGGGGTCACGGGCCTCGGCGCGGCTGCAGTCGGCGTTCTGGTGGTCCGGCAGCGCGTGCGAGATGCGTTCGCCGCGCTCCCCTGGTTGCTCACCGCAGGCTCGGTGGCGGTGGCGACTTCGGCGCCCGCGCTCGGCCTCGCCTTCGCCCGCGGCCAGGCTGCGCCGGCAGTCAGCCTGGTCTCGGCGGTCGTCACCGGGGTCGCGCTGGGCGCCATCACCGCGGCCGCGTTCCGCGCCCTTGGGCTCACGCTGCTTCGTCTCGATGCCCTCTGGCGGTTGGTCCACCCATTCCGGCTGCTCGCCGTCGCCGTCGCCTGCGCCGTCGCCGCTGGTGTCAGCTCGGTGGTGGGCCCGCTCCGCGCGGCCATCGCGGTGGGCATGGTGCTGGCGGCGCTCGGCGCGTGGGCGCCGACGCTGTGCTTCTTTCTGGAGCAGAGGGCGATCGCACGGCGCGCTCGCTTCGTTTCGCTGGGGGTCTGTGCCCTGTGGCTCGCGGCCTTCCTGGCCTGCGAGTGGGTCGTCCCCACCGCCGAGCTCGGGCACTACCCGAACCCGGTGGTGTTTCACCGGTCGTCCGAGCGGGGCAAGGTCGCGGTCACGTCGGGGCAAGAGGGTCTCGAGCTCTGGCTCGATGGGCGGCTCAAGGCCTCGACCCTGGATGAGCGCCGTTACTTCGAGGCGCTGGTCCACCCTGCCCTGACCGTGGCGCCCCGCCGCGCGCGAGTGCTCTTGCTGGGCGGCGGCACCGGTCTCGCAGAGCGCGAGATCTTGCGCCACCCGGAGGTCGAGTCCATCACGGTGGTGGTGGTGGACCGCGCCGTGACCGAGGTCGCCAAGACCCAAGCCTGGCTTCGCCGCCTGTCGGAAGACGCCCTGCGTTCGCCGCGGGTGACCGTGCTCGAGCACGAGCCCATCGTGTGGCTCGGGGCGAACGACCAGCAGTTCGACGTCGCGATCGTGGATCTGCCCGATCCCGAGACCCACCTCGAGGGCAAGAACTTCACCCGCTACTTCTATCGCAAGCTGCGCGAGCGACTTTCCCCCGACGGGGTGTGCGTGGTCCAGGGCGTCTCGCCGTTCGTGGCCCCGACCAGCTTCGACTCGATCGTGGCCACGCTGCGCGCCGCCGACTTCGAGACCGCTGCCTATCACGCGGCAGTGCCGACCCTCGGAGATTGGGGATTCGTCTTGGGGTTCGTCCGCGCTCCGGCGAAGGTGTCGCTCCAGGGCACCCGCGAGTGGCTCTCGGGCACCACCGTTGCCGAGCTCGAGTACCTGCCGATGGACATGCGCGCGAAGCGGCCAGGGCGGGCGGCCACGCTGCACGATCAGAGCGTGGTGGAAGAGCTGGAGCGCGAGCAGGCGCGCTGATCACCTGGAAGCGGGCGTTCGCCCGAACCGAAGCGCCAGCCAGGCCAGGCTCTTGAGCGCGTAGAGGGCGTTCACCGCAACATACGGGACCAGATAGAGCTCGGGCCGCCCGGCAATCGCGACGTAGAGAATGTACGACGGGTAGTGGACCAGGAACTTGGCAACGGCGAGGGGCAAGCCAGCCACTGCCCTTGCCAGGCTTCGCCGTGGGGCGGGGGCATCTTTCGCGTCGGCCGGCTTGCCGCTGACCTCGGGGCGACGCTGGAAGGTGGTGATGGCGATGCCGGTGGCCAGCACCACCAGGCCACCGACCCCGAGCAGAAGCCAGCGCGGGTCGTGCGCTTGACGGAACATGCGGATCGAGACCGCACCCAAGAGGGCGAAGGCCTTGATCTCGTCCATCAGGAAATCGAGCAGGTGACCGGTGGCCGAGGCCGTTCCGCGCCAGCGCGCCAGCATGCCGTCGACGCAGTCGAGCACGTACGACAGCTCGAACACGACCACGGCTGCCAAGAACCCCCAATACCCGGGCAGTGCGACGACCCCCGCCGCGGCGGCCATGGCCACCACGAACGCCGCCAGGGTCACCTGGTCGGGCGTGACCCGCGTGCCGGCGAGCAGCGCCACCACTGCGGCCGCCGGCGGGCGTGCAACGAAGGTGTTCCAGAACAGGTCTGGACGCTTGCGCGTCTTCTTGTAGACCTCGAAGGCACCCACGCCCGAGGTTCATAGCGAAATTCGGAGAGCTGGGCGAAGATTGAGGGAGATGGCCGCGCCGCACTTCGAAAAGCCCTCGGTCACCACGCTGGCGGCAGCCGCTGCGGCGGCCCTGGCGGCGGTGGTCGTGCGCTGTGGCGGCCCGACCCCGAGCCCGCCCGCCCCGGTGACGGCTCCCGCGCCCGCGCCCCCCGCGGCGTCCTCATCGCCCGTTGCGCCCCCCGCGCCCGCGCCGTCGGTTTCGGCCGTGCCGGCACCGCCCGCGGCAAAGCAGATGGTGGTGGTCGCCGCGCTGGGCGACTCGCTCACCGACGCCAAGTCGGCCGGCGGGCGGTACCTCGAGGTATTGCAGAAGCGCTGCCCCGAGAGCCGCTTCCACAACTTCGGCAAGGGCGGCGACATGGTCAACCAGATGCGCCGGCGCTTCGAGCAGAGCGTGCTGCCGAGCGGCACCGACTACACCCATCTGGTCGTCTTCGGCGGCGTGAACGATCTCTACAGCGACCTCACCGCGGGCCGCACGCCTGCCAAGATCAGCGCGGATCTCGCGGCCATCTACCAGGCGGCCCAGGCCCGCGGCTGGAAGGTGGTGGCGCTCACCGTGGCGCCCTGGGGCGGCTTCACCAAGTACTACAACCCCAAGCGGGCCGCCGCGACGCGCGAGCTGAACGAGTGGATCGTGGCCCAGCGGGCGACCAAGAAGGTCGACTGGGTGATCGACGCGCACGGCCTCCTCTCGTGCGGGGACCCGGAGCGGCTGTGCCCCGATCTGGCCGGCTCGCTGAAAGACGGCCTGCACTTCGGCGCGCCGGGCCACGAGAAGCTGGGCGCGGCGATCTACGACCAGGTGTTCACGAATTGCCGCTGACCGCCAGGCGCCGTTCGAAGGCGGTGTCGATCACCCGGTTCAGGGCATCTGCGCCCCGGGCAAAGGCGACGGCGGCGAAGCCATGGGCCACGGCAGCCACGGGCGGCGGCACTTGCTCGGTGTAGTACGTCCAGCACTGACGGCTGGTTCCCCAGTACTCGAGGAAGATGCCGAGGAACGACCCTGCGACGAACAGCACCAGATCGCGGCGTGCGTCCCGAGAAGCCAGCGTGACGCCGACCATCAGCGCGATCACGACCTGGGTGGCGGTGATGCCGACCGTGTGACGTGCGAAGGCGATCATCGAGATCACGAAGGACGGCACCAGCACCCAGTAAGCGATCCGGAACCACGCAGCGGGCACCCGCCCCGCCAGGGCGCGGTCCAGCATGCGCGCCATGCGGTCGATGGCCAGGGTGGCGATGGGCCACGCCGGCAAGATCCAGAGAGGCGGGCGTTCGAGGGTGAAATACGTCCAGATCCGGGTGTGCGTGCCCCACCACTCGATCACGCCGCCCCCGACCAGGCCCACCGCCAAGAACACCACGTCGCGCCGCAGCGAGACGCGCCAGGTGAGCATCGCCGCCATCCACACCCAGGTGGCGGCGAGCAGCCAGTCCATGCCGCCGCCGGAATCGATCAGATCGCTCCAGCGGTAGCCCACCGCCGCGCCGACACCGACCAAGAGCCCGAGCGCGACCAGGCTCCGGCGATCCCAGCCGGCCGCCAGAAAGCTGCCGAAACCCTGCTCGGACGACGAGGCGTCGTGTGCCACGGACGCAGGTATAGCTCAAAGCCCCCTCGAGACGGATGGACGGTGCCGGAAATTGGGGCTAGAAAACGCCCCGCATGGCAACCACCACGGTCCGCCGACGACGCCCCAAAGAGCCGATCCCGGTGGCGAGCGGTCACTTCCTGATCGCGGCCGCGCTGCTTGGCGCGATGATCGTGTTCCCGTTCTCGCCCCTGGCGAACTGGCTGAGCCCGCCCGAGAAGGACTCGACGGACACCTCGACCTGGCAGGTCGGCAATACCGGAAAGGCCAAGGTGACCCTGGTCACCGCCGACTACGAGCTCTTGGGCTGCAACCACCCGGACACCTTCGACGGTGCGCGCTGCTCGCACAAGGCCGACAGCGAGACGCACGCCAAGGACCCGGCTGCGCCGCTGGACGACAACGGCACCAACCTGATCCAGCCGTATCGCACCTGGCCGGACAACAAGCTGGTGCTGATCGCTGGCCTCTGGGCCGAGCCCAACATGGCGCTGCGGCTGCACCGTGAGCCTTCGGCGGGGGTCGATCAGAAGAAGCTGTCCCGTTTTGTCGCCGACTGCGAGCTCAAGTTCGTCGGCCGGGTCGAGAACGTGAAGGTCCGCTGGTCGCCCGGGCAGGCCTGGGTGCAAGAGGGCGCGGCAATGATCGCCCGCCCGGTGAGCTGCTCGCTGGCCGCCGAGTGACGCCCCTGTGATAGCCTCGGGCCCATGCGTCTCACCGCCCTGGGCTGCGCGCTGATTTGCTTTCTCACCTCTCACGCCTCGGCTCAGTCCGCGGCACCGCCGTCGGCACCGTCTGCTCCGGCGGCCCAGCCCGCGGGCGATCCGAAACCCCCGGCCGCACCCCCAGGCACCGAAGCGCCTCCGGCGCCACCGCCCGAGGCGCCTCCGGCCCAGCCGGCACCGCCGCCCGGTGCAGCGCCGCAGCCGCCGCCGGGCTACTACCCGCCGCAACAACCCGGCGCGTCCCCACCGGGCTATCCTCCGCCGGGTTACTACCCGCCGCCACCCGGCTACTACTACCCGCCCGGGCAAGGCTACCCGCCGGGCTACGGGCCCCCGCCGGGCTATGGGCCCCCGCCGGGTCCGCCGCAGCCGCCGAAGCCGGACCTGTCGAAGCGCAACCACGACGGGTTCTATCTGCGCATGGGCATGGGCGCGGGTTACGGGCGCGTGGTCGCCGAGGGCAGTGTTGCCGACCAGGACGTGAAGGCCACCTATACCGGCTTCGGGCCCGCGCTCGAGCTGCTGATTGGCGGCACCATCGGCTCGGGCTTCGTGCTGGGCGGGGGGTTCGCCGGGCAAGATCTGAGCGAGCCCGACGTGGAGGTCGAAACCCAAGACGACACGCTGAGCGACACCATGGACAACGAGGCGCTGGGCATCAGCGTGGTGGGCGTGTTCTTGGATTGGTTCCCCGATCCGAAGGGCGGGGCCCACGTGGGGCTGATGGTGGGCCCGGCGTCGATCGGGCTGCAAGACGACAACAACGACTCGGCCAGCGGCATCGGGGGTGCGCTGTTCGGTGGGTACGACTTCTGGGTCGGTGACCAATGGTCACTGGGCGCACAGGCGCGCGTCGTGATGGCCAGCGCCGACCACGACCGCCTGGACAACACCTTCGACGACTCGGCCCTCGGCGGTCAGCTGCTGTTCAGCGCGCTCTTGCACTGAGGCAGCTTCAAAGACCAACCGCCAAGGCGCCGAGCGCGCCAAGCTCTCACCGAGCAGCATCGCCTTCACTCTGGTGCCAGCGATGATTCGTTCCGCGGCTTGCGGACATCGCCTAGGAAAACCGCAGCCATGCGCTCGGGCGCTGGCTGGTGAGCACGCGCACCACCACGGCGCTGACGATCAGCGCGGCCAGCAGCGCCACCAGATGGCTGGACGGCGCGCTCAAGAGCGACGGCCGCAGCCAGCGCCACAGCAGCACCGCGCCGGCACCGGCCAGGGCGGAAGAGACCCAGGCTCGGCCCGAGGTCGGCGGCGTGCGCAGCCGCGCGACCAAGAGCCCGAAGTCCACCAGCGAGAGCACGGCGCCCAGGGCCGCGCCGAGCAGGCACGAGGCCACGACCTCGGCCACCATCTTCGCCAGGCTGGCGCCCGAGACCACCCCGTGCCCGATCACGAACAAGAGCGCGCCCAGGCTGGGCCCGATCAGGGTGGGCAAGAGCCAGCTCCGCACCCGCACCACGCGCGCGGCGCGGCGCTTCATACGGCCTCTTCGATGATGGCCTTGCTGACCTCGTCCAGGGTCTCGCGCGTGGTCTCGACGCTGCGCAGCGCGGCGTCGTCCAGGCTGAGCCCCGCGGCACTGGCGGCGTCCGCCGCGGTGTACATGCGGTTCAGGCTGTCCACGTGCTCCGCAATGCGCTGGTCCACCCGCCGCATCACGGCTTGGGCGCGCTCGCTGGGCGCCTTGGCCGACGACAGGCGCACACGGGCCTGACCGAGCCCGAGCAGGTTCTTCCACGCGCGCCGCGCGTCGCGGGCCCCCGACGAGTCGAGCAGCGACTCGTCGACCGAGCGCCGCAGCTCGGCGGCGGCGCTGAGCTTCGGTCCAGACTCGCCGTCAATGGCCCCGGCCAGCTCGTCCAGCGCGTGCGCCACCGGGTCGTCGGCGGGGATCAGCAGCGGGGCGGCCGAGAGCACGGCCGCGATCACCACCACCACCGCACGCACCAGGGGCTCCGAGGCCGAGTACTGCATCGCCAGATGACCCGCCAACCCGCCGGCGCCGAGCGCGACGCCCAGGTGCACGATGCGCGAGTTGCGATCGCGGACGCGCAGCGTGCGCTCGGCAAACGAAAGGCCCAGCAGCGCCGCGCCCGCCAGCGCCGGGGCGTGGGCGGCCAGCACGCCCGCGGCGAATGCGCCCAGCGCACCGGACGCGACGGCGATGGCATTCGACGAGAAGCTGGCAGCCAGCGCCAAGAGCACACCAAAGCCCACCGCCACGACGGCGCCGATCACCGTGCCGAAGCGCGACGAGTAGGGCAAGAGGCCGTAGGCCAGCGCCGAGGCGAAGAGCAGGGACAGTGCGCGCATCGGGGGCTCCTTCAGCTCAGAACGCCTGGCGTGAGAGGTTCTCGGCGTTCTTGGCTGCCGACGCCTTGCCGGCTGCCTTGGCCGCCGGCGATCCGGGCGCCGCCGCGCGGAACTTGGAGCGCGCGTCGCTGACCTCGGCGCGCTGGCGTTCCACTGCCGCCTTCTCTTCCGCAGGCGCGGCGGCAACCGCCACGTCCAGGCTCTTCTCGTTCTCCGCGAGCAGCTGCTCGGCGGCGGCGGTGTCGCCGCGCGCATACGCCTCGGCCGCGGCGATCTGGCGCATCGACGCCGTGGCCGACAGCGCGCTGGCGTAGACCCGGCCGTCGCGCGACGCCAGTGCGAGCTCGGCATCGTTCTCGCCGGTGACCGTGAGCGCCGAGAGCTTCGAGCTGACTCGGTCACCCCCCACCCGCTGCCACGAGACGTCCGCTCGGAGCGGCATGCTCTCGCCATGCTCGGCGTCGAAAGAGAGCTCGACCACCACCCGACGCTCGTCACCGGCGAACAGCGACCCGACCTGAAGCTCGAGCGTGTTTCCGACCACGTTGGCCCGAGCGCCCACCGCCCGCACGAAGCGAGCCCCCGCCGGCAGCTCGACGCGCGCCTGGGCCGATTCGATGACCGTGCTGGCCGTCTCTTTCAGCTCGCGTTCCAGGAAACGCGCCAGCGCGCCGCCGTCTTGCACGAAGCCGAAGTTGCCGCGGCCGGCGCTGGCCACCGCCGACATGTAGCCCTCGTCGAAGTCGAGCCCGATCCCCAGTGCCGAGACCGTGGCGCGCGAATCCGACGCGTTCTGCGCGATGTCGACCGCCCGCCCGCGCCCGCTGTCGAGCCCGTCGCTGACCAGCACCACGCGGCGCACGCGGCGGCCGCTGGCGTCCGACAGCAGCGACAAACCTTGGTTGAGCGCCGGAGGGATGTTGGTGCCACCGGCAGCCTGCAGGGCGTTCACGCGGTCGATCAGCGAGTTTCTGATCGAGCCCACGCGCGCCAGGGGTTGCAGCACCTCGTGGCTGTGGTCGTAGCGCACCACTGCGACCTCGTCGTCATCGCGCATCTGCCGGAGGAACGAGACCACGCTGCGCTTGGCGCTCTCGATCTTCTCGCCGCCCATCGACCCCGAGGTGTCGATCACGATGGCCAGGGACAGCGGTGCGCGCTCTTCGGCCACCGCGCGCCCCGGGTCCGCCTTGAGCCTGAGCTCGGCGAACACGTTCTGATTGCCCGAGGTGTGCACCTTGGTCTGGCTCAGCGCGAGCGTGCCGCTGGCGCCGGGGCCCGAGAAGCTGGTGGCGTTGGGCCCGAGGGCGATGCCGAAGGTCGACGAGGCCGACATCGCGGGGGCCCGGGCCAAGACCAGGCCTCCGGTTGCGAGCACGACGATACCCAAAGCCAGACCCCGGCGGGCCCTCGGCGTCCTTAGCCAACGGCGGATCATCCCTTTTCTCCTGTCGGAGGACACACCCGCGCGAAAACCGCTCGGGCCTGTCCGTTTGGTGGCGCCGGTCCGGCGCCTCAGCGGCGTTTCATGCTGTTACGCGCCGCCGGGAGAAAAGATCTGAATCTCTTCTTCAGCCGGCCGTCGCGGCCACGACCTCGTCGAACATGCCCTCGTAGAGCGCCCCGGTCAGGTAGCGCTCACCCGAGTCGGGCAGCACGGCCACGATGGTCTTGCCGGCAAACCGTGGGTCCCGGGCCAAGCGGTCGGCCACCACCATGGCCGCCCCACAGGAAATGCCCGACAAGATGCCCTCTTCCTTCGCCAGGCGGCGAGCCATCTCGATGGCCTCTTCGTTGGTGACGTGCTCGACCTGATCCACGAACGAGAGATCGAGGTTCTTTGGCACGAAGCCGGCGCCAAGCCCCTGGATCTTGTGGGGTGACGGGGCCAGGGGCTCGCCGGCCAAGGTCTGAGCAATGACGGGCGAAGCCTTGGGCTCGACCGCCACGGTGTGCAGCGGCTTGTTCTTGCCCTTCTCGAAGAAGCGGCTCACGCCGGTCAGGGTGCCGCCGGTTCCGACGCCCGAGACGAGCACGTCCACGTTGCCGCCGGTGGCCTCCCAGATCTCGGGCCCCGTGGTCTGCTCGTGGATGGCCGGATTGGCCGGGTTGTCGAACTGCCGCATCGGCACGTAGCGGTTCGGTTCGGCCGCGGCCAGCTCTTCGGCCTTGGCGATCGCGCCCTTCATGCCCTGGGCACCAGGCGTCAAGATCAGCTTGGCGCCCAGAGCGACCAGCACCTTGCGCCGCTCGAGGGTCATGGTCTCGGGCATGGTGAGCACGCACTCGATCCCGCGCGACGCGGCGGCGAACGCCAGCGCGATGCCGGTATTGCCGCTGGTGGCTTCGACGATGGCCTTGCCGGGGCCGAGCAGCCCGCGTTTCTCGGCGTCCCACACCATCGCCGCGCCGATGCGGCACTTGACCGAATACGCCGGGTTCCGCCCCTCGATCTTGGCAAGCACCGTGGCGGGCGCGCCGGCGGTGATGCGGTTGATCTTCACCAGAGGAGTGCGACCGATGGACTGCGAGTTGTCTTCGAAGACCTTGGACATGCGCGGCACGCTAGCCGCGGCGTGCGTCAGCGGCAACAGCGCGCGGCGACGAACTGGCTCGGGAGCGCACGTTCAGTCGTGAACGAGCGGTGCCGGCAGTCCACGGTCCAGGGGTCGTGCAGGGCGTCGTTGGGCCCGGCCACGAGCAGGGCTCGCGCCGCGCCCTGCGACACCAGCTCGCTCTTGCCGGTGAGCAAACCCCGAAGCTCGCTGCGCTTGTCGGAGGCCAGCGTGGGCTGCCGGGGTTCCGGGGGGCCGGCGCTCCGCTCGCGGTCGGCACGGGCGACGAAAGCGTACAGCGTGCTGGTCTTGGTGCCGGCCTCGAGCTCGAGCGGATAGGTGCAGGCGCACGCCAGGTACCACTCGTCGGAGGTACACAGCCGCTTGCCCGCACGCTCGCAGGCACGGCCAGGCCCGGCCTCGTCGAGCGGCGTCTCGTCCAGGTCCATGGTGAGCCGCCCGCTCGGTAGGGCGAACGCCGCGGTGCGTGCTTCCCAGTCCACGGTGGGTTCGGCGCTGCCACACACCTCTGCGGGCGCGCCCAGGCGGGGGGAAACGCGCCGGAGCGCCCCATGCGCCACGGTCGACCCGCCGAGCACACACGCCGAAGAAAGCACGACGAACCCCAGGAGCGCACTCAGCCGCGGCCGGCGCAGAGGTGCCTCGTCGAGCGCCGCGAACGGCAAGAGCTCGCGCAGCCCCAGGAGCTGCGACATCACGCCCAGGCCAGCGGCGACGAACGCCAGCGCGGGCACGAGCGGGAACGCTGCCACCAGCACCAAGAGCACCAGGCCGCGAGCACGGAAGCGCGAGAGCCAGCGGTGGACCAGCGCGCCGCCGTCCGCCACGAACAGCGGGGCCAGCGCGATGGCCGGAAGCGACACGAAGGGGAGAGGCGCGACGCCGCCCGCGATGGCCAGCACCACGAAGACCAGCGCGGCGACCCGGGGCTGCGGCAGCAGCTGGGCGCCGGGCAGCGCCAGCGGACGGCGCGCGAAGTACGCCGAGGCGTACACCGCCAGGGCGAACGCCGCGATTGCGAGCCACAACGCCAGGTGCCCCGAGAGCCCAGCCGCGACGGCATGGGTGGCGACCTGGGGCGCGGCCCCGCGCGATAGCGCCAGCACCCGGTCGGCAAGCGGCAGCGCGATCTGCGTGAGCTGATCGACGAACGCGAAGCTCAACCCGGCCGAAGCGCGGCTGCCCGAGATCAGGCCGCGCGCGTGGCCGTACAGATAGGCCGAGGCGAAGAGCACCGCGTAGAGCTGAAGCACCGCTAGCCGGCCGCGCAGGGCGCTGCCACGCTGCTCGAGCGCCGTTCCGACCAGCGCCCAGAGCGTGACGAACGCCAGCACGCCCGCGTGGGGCAGGAAGCGAAGGGCGAGAAGCGCCCCCAACGCCACGACCAGGAACAGTACGGCGCGCCAGGCCGGCGGCTCGTCCGTTCCGAGCCAGTCTGCCAGCTTCCGCGCACCGAACAAGCTGGCTGCGAAGAGCAGGCCAGCGCCGAGCATGCTGACGCCGACCAGCCAGCCACTCACTGTCGCACCTCGAGCGCGCCCAGCGCGCCGTCCACGTGGACGGTGCGCCCGATGGGGAGGCTGGTGACGGGCAAGCGCTGCACGGTGATCACCGTAGGGATCCCCAGCTCGCGCGCCAGTTGCGCCATGGGCGAGAGGGCGCCGCCGCCGGTGAAGACCACCGCGCGCGCGCTGAGCACGGCCCAGGCAAAGTCCGGGCGGCCGTCGGGCAACACCACCACGGCCGAAGCCGGGATCTGACCGCGCGACTCGGTCGGCGCGGCCACCACGCCGTCGGCTTCGCCCGCAGTCAGGCCGACCACCGCCAGCGCCGAGTCGGCCAGCGAGAGCATGCTGTCGGGCGGCGCGGGCTCGACGATCCGCTCGGGGGTCTCCATCAGGTGGCGCGCCTCGAAGCCGAGCTTCTCTTCTTCCCACGCCGCACCCAGGCCGTCGCGCTCGGCCGGTGAGTGCGCCCAGCGCGTCATCTCGTCCAGCCCGGCGTACAGGTGGCGCTCGCCGACGAACACGCCGCTCCAGTCGGTGGCACCGCGCGCCAAGATCTGAGCGGCGAGCTGTCGCACCGCCGGCTCGCTCTCTTCCACGTGGCGGCGCGCGCGCTCGTGCTCGCCCGAGCAGCGGGCGGCTCGCCGTTTGAGCAGGGGGCGCAGACGCTGATGAATGCGGGGGACCGGCTCACCGGTGGCGCCGTCGGAGAGCATGCCGATCACGGCCTCGATCAACCAGCGGCGCACGCCGAGCGCCACGTGCTCGCGCGAGAGCGGCAAGAGCACGCGGCTCTGCCAGGCGCGCAGCCGGTCGATGCTCTTGGCGATGTCGGCGTCGACCTCGGGCGGCTTCATGAAGGCGCGCCGCGGCCGACCGCGCGACAGCGCGAGCAATCGCCAGACCGGTTCCGAAAACAGAACCTCGACGCCCAGGCGACCGAGCGCGCGCCGCAGCACCTCGACGTTCAGGTAGCGCACGCCCTCTTCGAAGCGAACGTCCGCCGGCGTGGCCACCGCCAGACCGGCCAGGGCCTCGTTCACCCCGTCCGCGAGCACCGCGCCGTCGCCGAAGGTCTCGCACACGAAGCGCGGCAGCCGTGGAAACAACGCCTCGAGCGGGCCGCCGGCGCTGACCCAGGTGGTGCGCTGCTCGGTCTGCACGCGCCGCACCGACTGCACCCAGAGCCGCCCGCCCTCGACCGCGAACTGGACCAACACCGTGCCGCCAAGCTCGCTGTCCAGCGCGACCACCAGCGCGGCCAGGCGGTTCATCCAGCTGGGCGTCGCGTCCAGCGGCGTTTCCGGAGCCACGGCCATCACGGTGCCGTCCACCAGATCGTAGCTCACGGTCATGGTGGGCCCACGACGCTTTGCAAAGTCGATCAAGATCGAGTCGGCGCGACCGTCGAGGCCTCGCGACTGCGCCACACCCGCGACGTCCGCGTCGACCTGTCGCTGCAACACCACCGAGCGGTGCAGCGTGGCCACCTGGCGCATGCGGCGCCGATAGTCGAGCACGGGCGGCGAATCGGCAGATTCGACGACGCGGCCCACCGCCGCTGCCAGCGAGTGCAGCGTGGTCGTGTCGACGTCAGTCACGCCGCTGAACAGGCCCGGGTACGTGGCCGCGGGGTCGGTGCCGCGAAACGATGCCCGCACGGTGATCTTCGCACCCGCGCAGCCGTGCAAGAACGCGGCGAGCGGCCCCTCGGCGCCGGCGGGCAGCGCGCCGGCCGGGTCGGCGCCGCGGCGCGCCACCCGCAGCTCGCGCAGCCAGGCGTCGGTGAGCTCGGCGGTGAGCACCAGCGTGTCGGGGATCGCCACGCCCACGCGAAGCGCGCGCGCCAGGGTCTGCGCTTCGCCGCCGATCCGGTCGAGCGCCACGCTGCGACTCTCGGCCAGGGTGCGGACGTCACTGACCCAGCGGGGATCGCGGCGGGCGGCCCGCGCCCGGAGGGCGAGCTCGGCCAGGACGAGCCCCGCAGCGCTGAGCACCACACTGCCCGCCGCGCCCGCCCAGGCGCCGCCGCCGAACGCGCTGGACAGCCCGAAGCTGAGGCTCGCCGCGACGACCACCACCGACGCGTGGCCAAACGCCAAGAGCAGGCCGGCCAGGGCGAACGCGCCCAGGAAAGGGACCATTTATGGTCCCCCTCCGGAGGCCGAGCGCATCGAAAGCCACCGTTCCAACCTGAGACGGATACGGCGGCGGCGTGGGAGCTGTCAAAAAAGCCGGGTCACTTCGGGGCGCGCTGGCGCTTCCGCTCGACCCGGACAACCAGCCCGTCCACGACCCGCGCGTCGGTCCCGCTGACCGAGCGCTGGGCACGGAGCAGGTCCAGGGTCTCGGGGTGGTCGACCATCAGCAGGGCTTCGGACGCGGCGGTGCGCAGCGCAGCTTTGCCGCGCACGGCCCGGGGGGCCAGCGCGTTCGCACACACCTTGCGGACCTCGAGCCCGGTCGCCTGGGCCTTCGGGCCCAGCGACTTCCACGCCCAGCTCGAGCCCAGCGTGCCGAGGGCGGTGGCCGCCGCCTCGGCCACCTGGGCATCTTTGGTGCTGCCCAGGATCTGCGCCACGTGCTTGGCCGCGTCGAGGCGCATCATCTCGCCCAGGCCGTGGATGGCGTGAAGCTCGAGCGGGTCGCCGCTCTTGGCGTGGCTGGTGAGCAAGGCGAGCTCGGCGTCACCGCCCAGCCGGCCCGCCGCCCGCGCCGCCGCCAGGCGCACGCCGGGGCGGAGCGCGCTGGCTTCGAAGATCGCGCCCACCACGGCGCCCGAGCGCGCGTCTTTGATCACGCCCACGGCCTCGAGCATTCCGATGGCCAGCGCATCCCACTCGGCGTCGGTGAGCTTGCCGCGATCAGGCGCCTGGAAGGCCAGCGCCTCGAGCATGGGCAAGAGCGCGGCCGGGCCGAGCCCGCGCAGCTCACGGGCGGCCGTGGGGAAGGGGTTGCGGTTTTTGCCATAGTGCTCGGGGCGGTGCCCCTTCACGTTCTTCACGGCGGCGAACAGCTTGGGCTGAGCGGCCTTGGCAGCGGCGATGTCGTTCTCGAGCTTGGCGCGTGCCTCGTTCGGCAACGCCGACGGGCCAACGCTGATGCCGTCGGCCAGCGCCGAGGGCGCCAGCAGGAACAAACCGATACCAAGCAGACGGGTCAGTGCTTTCATTTTGCAGTCTCCCACCAGAAGCCAGCCGCGAACGGCGCCGGTGCGCTCTCGTTGGTCGCGCAGTGCACCTCACCAAGTGAGTCGTGATACGACCAGTCGTCGGTGAAGAAGACCTTCAGCCCCTGACCGTCCGAGCCCAGCTGGCTCGAGGGCCCACCGAGTCGCGCGAAGATGTCCTCTTCGAACGGGTCTTTGCCACCCACGTCGGGCCCGAAGGGCTTGGCGATGCTGGCCACGCTGCCCAGCATGCGCATGTTCACCATCCCGGGGTTCCAGGCCACCTTCTCGTTGACGCCCAGATCTTCGAACCAGGTCGGGATCTCGATGATGTCGGCATCCGTGAGCCCGGTCTCCATCTTCATCTGATCGATGTGGCCTTGGATCTTCACGTCGGCCGCTTCGCTCCACTGCATCAGCTTGGTGTCGGCCAGGGCTTCGTCGACGGTCTTCTGGAAGTTGCCGCCACGGCCCTGGTGCAGGGTGCCGGACCCCTGACCCTTGGCCTTCAGATCTTGGAGCATCTTGGTCATCAGCGCGGGCGACGCGACCAAGAGCTTCCAGCCGAGGGGGGTCTTGGCCGGTACGAAGTGGAAGAACTCGTCCACGTGCTCGACCGCGAGCCAGGTGGTGTCGAGCACGATCGGCGGACCCTGCACGCCTTGAGCCGTGTAGAAGTCCTGCGTGTTCTGCATCACCTTGTTGCCGTGGAGGATGCGCCCCATCTTGTAGTCCTTGTGGGGCGGGACCAGGTCGTGGTTACCGTGAGAGTCCTGGGTGTTCCCGGTCTGGAAGTTCTCGGGGTTGTAGAACTCGGCCGCGCCCTGGTCCGGGCCCAGCGCCGCGGCGGGGCGCCCCTTCTCGGGGTTGCCCCAGATCCAGCGCGTGGGGTGATAATCCTTCACCTGCTCGGGCGTTGGATTCTGCGACGGCGGGCGACCCCAGGGGCGAGGGTTGAAGATGCGCATGCCCTGGACGGTGCCGTTCGGGCCGGGGAACCCGGTCCACCCGGTCTGGAAGAAGTCCTCGGTCCAGATGTCCGACCAGCCGCCGAAGTCCGATGGATCGGGCGAATACGGGCTATACGCGACCTTCGCGGCCTGGGCCGCGGCGGTGTTGCCCTCGACCAGCGGCGAGTAGAACCCAGACGAATAGAGCGTGTCGTGCCGCCCCAAGCTGCCGAGCATCAGCCACGGAGCGACCCGCAGCTTCACCCGATCGAACCCGTCGGGGACATCCGTGGTCGCGTAGCGCTCGCCGGTGCCCTTCTTGGCGACCATGAAGGCCACGTCGACGAACCCGGACCATAGGAACTTTTTTCCGTCGTCCTGCGGGATCAGGCTCGACAGGGGCATGCCCTTGAAGCGACGCCCTTCGATCCGGAAGGTGACGCCGGTGAGCACTTCCGCCTGAGCGAAGCGGTACTCGAGCAGGTACTGGCAATCGGCGGCAGACGTGCACGGCCCCTTGCTGCCCAGCACCAGCGCCTGGGTGCCGTCCGGGTTGTCGCGCCAGATGCGGACGCTCTCGGCCGCCTCGGGGTCGATGATGACCACGCCCTCGGCGTCTTGGGGCGCCGTGGGCCAGGGGCTCACCTTGAACACGGCCAGGTCGGCGAGGTCGGCGGGGCCGTTGACGATCTCGTCCTCGCAGTCGCGCTTGCCGTCTTTGTCGTCGTCATCCAGGTTGGCGATGAACGACGCGCCGACGGTGGCGTCCCACTCGTTCTCGCGTTCTTGGTCCTTCGGGTCGTCCGCGTTCACCAGACCGTCGCGGCTGGTGTCGGCCACGACGTCGATGATGTCTGGCGGACCCGACCCGCCGCCTCCCCCACTGTCGCTGCCACAGGCAACGAGGCCCAAACCGATCACACTGGAGGTAAGCCAACGATAACGAACCATGCGCTCGCTCCTCGCGCCGGACAGCGACGCTTGGGGGGGAGCCTGCCTCGGGACCGACACACGGGCAACCCGCGGGCGATTTCCCGCAGCGAATCGGCTCCGCTGCTAGCCTGCGCCGCCGTGCCGGTCCTCGACGCACAGCACTTGTCCAAGTCCTTCGGAGAGCGCGCGCTCCTCACGGACGCCACGCTCACCATCGTCTCGGGTGAGCACGTCGGCCTGGTCGGCAAGAACGGCACGGGCAAGAGCACGCTCGCGCGCATCCTCGCCGGGCTCGAGCCGTGCGACACCGGAACGCTGGCGCTCAGACGTGGTGCCGAGGTGCGGTACCTGGCGCAAGCACCGAGCTTCGATCCGTCACACACGCCACGCGCGATCGTGCTCGAGGGGCTGGCCACCTGGTCGCGCGCGAAGGCCCGCTACGACGAGCTGGGCGATCAGCTCGCACGCGAGCCCACCCCCGAGCTGGTGGAAGAGCACGCCGAGCTCGCGCACGCGATCGAACACCAGGGCGGCTGGCAGCGCGACCACGAAGTCGAGGCAATGCTGGGCCACGTAGGTATTTTTTCACGCCGCGACGACCCCATCGGGCAGATGAGCGGGGGAGAAAAGCGGCGCGTGGCCCTGGCCCAGATCCTGATCGCTCGCCCGGCGCTGGCCATTCTCGACGAGCCCACCAACCACCTGGACGTCGAGACCATCGACTGGCTCGAACGCTACTTGCTGGAAGAGTACCCCGGCGCGGTGCTGCTGGTGACCCACGATCGCTATCTGCTCGACCGCGTGTGCACGCGCACCCTGGAGCTCGATCGGGGCACGCTGACCAGCTACGACGGCGGCTACGAAACCTATCTGGAGGCCAAGGCTGCCCGCGCGGCACACCAGGAGCGCGTCGAGTCGAATCGCCAGAACTTCTTGCGGCGCGAGCTCGAGTGGCTGGCGCGCCAACCCAAGGCGCGCACCACCAAGCAAAAAGCCCGGATCGACCGCGCCGAAGCCGCGAAAGCCGCCATCGCCCCGGTGGCCGAGCAGCGCGTCGCACTCAGCCTGGAAGAGGCCCGCTCGGGCAAGACCGTGCTCGAGCTCGAGCACCTGTGTCTCGAAGTGGCCGGGCGAACGCTGATCCACGATCTTTCGCTCTACCTTCCGCAGGGCGAACGCGTCGGCATCGTGGGCGCCAACGGCACCGGCAAGACCACGCTGCTCCGCGCCATCGCCGGTCAGCTGGCGCCGGCGTCGGGGCGGCTGACCTTGGGGCAGAACACCAAGGTGTCGTACTTCGACCAAGAGCGCTCGGGCCTGGATCTGGACAAGAGCATCTTCGACAACATCGGCGATCAAGGGCGCTTCGAGATGGCGGGCCAGGTGCTCGACACGCGCAGCTATCTGGAGCGCTTCTTGTTCGACGGCTACGAGCAGCGCAAGCGCGTGGCGGCGCTGTCGGGCGGCGAGCGCGCACGGGTGGCCCTGGCCAAGGTGCTGCGCACGGCCACCAACCTGGTGCTGCTCGACGAGCCCACCAACGATCTGGACGTCGCCACGCTGGGCGCCCTCGAAGAGATGCTGCTCGAGTTCTCGGGCGCCGCGCTGGTGGTCACCCACGATCGCTGGTTTCTGGACCGCATCGCCACGTCCATTCTGGTGTTCGAAGGCGACGGCCGGGTGGTGCGCTACCCGGGCAACTACGAGACTTACCGGCGGCTCAAGGCGGCCGCCGAGACCGCCCCCGCCGCCCCCGCCGCCCCCGCCCCGGCGCCCGCCAAGAAGAGCGAGCCGCCCCCCAAAGCCGCCAAGCCCAAGGGCCTTTCCTACGCCGAGCGCCTCGAGCTCGAGAAGCTTCCGGACCGGATCGAAGCCGCGGACGGCCGCGTGCGCGAGCTCGAGGCGGAGATCTCGCACCCCGAGTTCTTCCGCGCCGACCCCGAGCGGGTGAAGCGCACGCTGGCCGAGCTCGACGCCGCCAAGGCCGAAGCCGCAGCGCTGCTCGCGCGCTGGGAGGCGCTGGAGACGCGCGCCGCCGGCGGCTCGGGCTAAGCCGGTTCGTCGACCGGCGGCGCGAGCTGGGTCAAGAGCTCGCCATACAGCCGGCAGACGTCGGTGGCGGTGAGAATGCCCGCCAGGCGCCCGTCCCGCACCACCAGCGCCGAGCCAACGCGGCGCTTGGCCATTTCGAGGACGACTTGGTCGAGACGCGTGTGCAGATCGACGACGTACAGGTCCTTGTCGCACAGCGCTCGCAGCGGCAGGTCGATCGACGAGCTCACGGCGACGGCGAGGTCGCGCTCCGACACGATCCCCGTGAGCTCGCCTCCGTCTTTCACCGGCAGGTGACGCACGCCGTGGGCAGTCATCTGCTCGCGGGCGGCCGAGACGCTCTGCCCAGCGTCCGCGAAGTGGGGGAAGGGCGTCATCACGTCCTTCAGCTGGGGAACGCGGCGGTGGGTCAAGGTTCCCCCATCAGCTCTTGACGCCGCAGGTGAGCACCTGGCTCACCAGCTCGTCGCCGCCGTCTTTCGAGGCTTGAATGTACACTGCCAGGACCTTGCCGCCGTCCAGGGGGAAGAGACGTGAATCGGCCACGCCGCCCCCGGTGGCCACGTCGTACGACTTGCCGGTCGCCTTCAGGCTCTCGTCGACCGGCATCACCACCAAGCGCGCCTCGCGACGCTTGCCGGCGTGGACCAAGAGCCAGCGCTTGCCCCCGCTGATCGCCAGGCTGGGCTCCGAGAGCGAGGCGTCCACGCCCTCTATGGACGGCTTGTCCAGGTTCGCGGGCAGCCCCTCGCCCAGACGCCCGATCCGCAGCTCGTGGTTGTCGCCCGTCACCTTGTACGACGTGAGCAAGAGCAGGTTCGAGCCGTCGGGCGTGAATTCGACCATGCCCGGCCAACCGCCGCGATAGCTCTTCACCTTGCCGGTGGGCTTGTGGTCCTTGTTCAAGAGGAAGCTGACCAGCGTGCCGCGGTAGCGCGCGGTCAGCGCGACCGAGCCGTCGGCGCGCTCGGCCGCCGAAGGTGACTCCCAGGTGTGCAGCTCTTTCGGCTCTTTCGGCAGAGCAATCGAGTCCAGCATGTAGTAGCCGCCGGCAGCGTTGGGCTGCACGAACAGGCGCATGCTCCACTTCACCGAATCGTCCGCCTGGGGCTCGCCGTACAGCTCGCTGCCCAGCCCCCAGACGTCGCCGTCGTTGTCGACGAAGGTGCGGCAGTCGCGGATCTCGCGCAGGGCCTTCTTCTTCTCGTCGGTCGCCTGGGGCTTGGCCGCGTCGGCCTTGGCCGCCTCGGGCTTCGGCGCATCGGCCACCGGGGCGTCGACCTTGGGCGGCGCCGAGAGCCCGGGCCGGCTCAGCATGCGCAGGCGCCCCGGCGTGCCGCCGGCCGACGGCGCGGGGGCCGCAGCAACCGCCGGCCCTGCGGACGGGGCGGGCGTCGCCTCTTTCGGCGGGTCCTTGGCCGCTTCCTTCTTCTTCTCGGTGTCGAGCAGCGGCTTGCCGTCGAACGCGAGCACCACCTGCTTGTTGGCGGCCAGCTCACAGGCAATGCGCCGGCGCTTGCTCTCGTACTTGTCGCGGTAGTCGGCGTATGCGCTCATCTTGCCGTCCGCGGTCTTGAACGGGGTCACGCGCTGCAAGTCGCGCTTGCCCTCGTTCTTCGGAATGTCGGTCGCAAGGTCCGAGCCTTCGGCCACCGAGACGCTGGTCATCTCGGCCTTGCCTTGCTTGTCGACCATCACCAGGCGCGGCTTGTTGCCCACCGCAACACCCAGCGCCAGCGTGTCCCCCATCTGCACCGGCGTGATGCCCGTGCGACGGTTCGCCCACTTGGCCAGCACCTTGCGCTCGCCGGTGGTGCAGACCGCGCCCGGATCCACCGCCCGCGGGTCATCGCTGCCCGCCGGCGAGGGCGCCGCCGACGCCAGGGGCGCCGCAGAGCCCTTGGTCTCGCCGGTGGCGCCCGTGGGTTTGTCCTTGTTGCAGGCGGTGGCGCAGAAGAACGCAAGCGGGATGACGGGAGCGACGAAGCGCAGGGTGGTGCGGGTCATGCTGGCGGGAGCGTAAGGTGAGTCGCGTCGAGACGACAACGGAAAACCCGGCGCCCGGCGAAGTGGCCGATCGCAATCGGTTTGCCGCGCCGGCAAGCCGCTTTCGGCTATCGTCGAGCCGATGGACTCGGCACGAGCGGCTCGCCTCCTTGCCACCTGGTTCGGCTGCGGGCGCTCGCCCGTGGCGCCGGGCACGGTCGGCACGCTGGGCGCGCTGCCGCTGCACCTCGCTCTGCGCGCGCTCGGGCCCATTCCCTATGCGGTGGCGGTGGCCGCGATCACCGCAGCCGGCACCTGGGCCGCGCAGCGCGAGGCCGAGCGGCTGGGCGAAGACGATCCGCAGAGCGTGGTCGTCGACGAGGTGGCCGGAGTGCTGCTCGCGCTCTTGATCGCCCGCGGCACCGGGCTCAAGGGCGAGCTGCTGGCAATCGCGCTCTTCCGCCTGTTCGACATCTGGAAGCCCGGGCCGGTAGACAGCGTGCAGCACCTCGAGCCGGCCGGCGTCGGCATCATGGCGGACGACGTTCTGGCGGGGGCGCTGGCGGGGCTGGTGGCGCGAGTGCTGAGCCGCTGAGTCACCAGGTCAGCGCGTCGCCGCCCAGGGTGGCGCCCAGCGCGAAGAGCGGGGTGTCGGCCTCGACGATCAGACCAAGCCGGGCTTCGGCGCCCACGCGCACGCGCGCCTGTCGCAAGAACCAGCCACTGACCGCGAACAGGTAGCCGCCGTCCAGCTCGCTGGGGGTCACCGTCTGGCCCAGCACGGTCGAGCGCACGCGCAAGTAGTATGCGCCCATCCCCGCGCGAAACCTCAGACGCCAGACGTCGAAGGCGGGGCCGGCCATGAACGACCAGGTGACCAGCGAGTTGGTCGAGCCCAGCGTGCCGAAGGGTGGCCCGACCTCTCGCGTCTCTTGGCTCGCGAAGAGCGGGAAGTAGCCGACGTCCACGAACGGCGCCAGGAAGTAAGGCGAGCGATACGCGGCGTAGGCCGCGAAGGCTTCGCCGCCGTTTCGCTGCCAGGTGCGCTCTTCGTTCTCGGTGTGCACACGAAGCATCCACGAGTGCCCGCCGAAGGCACCGACCTCGAGGGCCTTCTTCGCGGGCTCGGCCGAGGCCGGCGGCGCGAGCGCGAGCGGCACGAGCAGGGCGGCGACGCACCTCATGGCTCGAGCCCCAGCTCGGCGGCAAAGCTCTGCACGCGGTGCTGGAGCAGGCCCGGCCGATTGCTCAGCATGCCGTTCGGGCGCCCCTCTTTCAGGAACAGGTCGATGTACTCGACCTCGTCGATGGTCCAGTACACGACGGCGTGGCCTTCGGCCCGAAGCGCCTTCACGTCGCTGGCGCTCGGGCCCCGGGTCCAGCGCGGCGCCCAGACGTGACAGCCCGTGCTTCGCACGTCGTCGGGCTCGAGCTCGACCACGCAGTGCGGGCCCTGGGGGCGGCTGGCCTTGCGGAAAGCGTCGAACACCTCTTGGGTGCCCAGGCCCACCGCGATCTGCAGCTTGCGACCAGACCCCTGGGCGATGTTCGAGTACTTCGCAGCCAGATCGAGGGCGGGCTGGACGGCAGACGGCTCTTTCACGTCCAGCCACACGCCCTCGAGATCGGTCTCTTCCAGCGTGACCTTCAGCGCGTCGTCCACCGTCGGGATGGGCTCGCCGAACTCGAGGGTGCACAGCGCTCGCAGGTGCGCGAAGGTGTGGTCCACCACGCGGCCGCGGCAATAGTTGCCGTTGACCAGCCGCGCCGAGAGGTATTCGTCGTGGAACAGCACCGGCACTCCGTCTTGGGTGAGCTGGGCATCCACCTCGATGGCGGTGGCGCCCAGGCCCTCGGCCATGCGGATCAGCTCGAGGCTGTTCTCGGACGCGCCGCAGTCGTCGATGGTTCGGCAGCCGCCACGGTGGCCGACGACCATGAACTTGCCCGCGATGGGGCTGAGGGCGCGATCGCGCGCCAGGGTCAGCGATTGATCGGGAAGCGCCTCGCCCTCGCCGCTGTCGCCGGCCAGCCGGGGCTCCGAGCCGTCGGTGGGCGCCGGCCCGACGCCACACAGCGCCCGCGCATGGGCGGCGGGCTCGACGAACAGCCGCACCAGGCCCGTATCCGCCGAGGCCGCGTAGCGATAGTAGCCCTCGAGCACCAGCCGTTGTCCGCCGTCGAGGCAACCTGCCCCCAGCACGGCATAGCTGGCGTTCTTGGCAGCAAAGATCGAGACCGCGCGGCGCGTGGAGCGCACCACCACTTCGGGGCCGAAGTGACCGCTGCCCGCCTGGACCGAATACAGCCCCTCGAGCTTCTCGAGCCCAGCCAGATCGACGGGCGTGGCCTGGGCCAACAGGCCGCCGCCGGGGAACTTGGGGTGCAAGACCTGCTCGCGGGACGAGCACGACGCGCCCGCGGCGAGCACGACCAGAGCCGAAGCGAGCACCCGTTCAAAACGCATAGCCAGCCAGAAGCCTGGGGTACCAGAGGCGCGAACGCGAATCCGAGAACGCGATCCAGGCTTGATAGTCCGGCGCCGCGTACATCGCGGCAATACCGTAGTACGCGTCGCCGCGCTCCCCCACGAAGTTCTCGACGATCAACGTCGCCTGTGCGCCCGCCAGGCTCACGTTCTGGCGGCTCACGTGGGTCGTGTCGCCGAGCCGAACGTGCTGCGACAGCATGATGATGCCCTCGACGCCGAGCGAAAACCGCACGTCACCCATCGGCACGCCCACGCTCACGCCGGGTTGGTTCAGGTAGCCCCAGGCGGTGGTATCGAAGCCCTCGAGCTCGACGATGCCGTACCAGACCCCGAAGTGGTCCGTCACGCCGAACGAGAAGTCCCCCACGCGGTGCGACCAACCGCCGCCCAGCTCGAGCTGATTGGTGAGCACGATGGCCCTGAGGCGCGCGCTGGCAGAGAAGCCCTGCGGCAGGCCGAAGCGCGCGTCGCTGGTCACCTGCGGCACGGTCCGGAGCTCGGACTCGACGGTCTGGCGCGGCAAGATGTCGACCAGCGCGCCTGCAGCCACTCGAAGCCGATACGCACCCGGGCCGTCGGGGTGGAACAGCGGACCCGGGGGCTCGGCGCGCGCCGAAAAGGGCGCGGCCAAGATCGCGAGCGCGGCGGGCAGTCTCACGGAAACAAGGTGGTGAGCGCGGCCACGGTCACGTCGTTCGCATCGGCGCCGTCCTGGTTGACGATGCTCACGATGGTGGTCTTGCTATCGCGAAAGTGGAACGCCTGGGTGTGGTAGCCGTTGATGCTGCCGTTGTGGCCGTAGGCCTTGCCGGCGCCGCCGGTGATGGCCGCGTCGAGCATCATCACGCCCAGGCCATAGGTCACGTTGGACCCGACCGCCTCGCCCTTCTCCATCTCGGCCTGCTGCGCCGGGGGCACGGCCTTGCCGGTCGCGTACAGCTCGATCCAGCGCGCCGTGTCGGCCACCGTCGCCGTCATCGCGCCGGCCGCCCAGGGCCCCGACGGGTGAAGCGCGTAGGTCGAGTCCGTTCCGTCTTTGGCGAAGCCCGGCGCCAGCGTGTCGCCCAGCTTTTCGCCGCCGTCGAAGAAGGTGTGATCGAGCTGATTCGGCGCGAGCAGCTGAGCCCGGATCTGCTGCGCGATGGGCCCGCCGCCGACCTTCTCGGCGATGATGCCCAGGCACACGTAGTTGGTGTTGGAGTAGTCCCACTTCGTGCCGGGCGGGTTCACGGCCCCGTGCGACGCGGCGAGCTGGACCAGCTCGTCGGGCGTCCACGCCTTGGTCAAGTCCGACAAGAAAGACGGGTCTTGGGTGTAGCTGAAGATGCCGCTGGTGTGATTGAGCAGCATGCGCACCGTGATGGCGCTGCCGTTCGGCACCCCGCTCACCCACCCGTCGAGCTTGTCGTCCAGGCTCAGCTTGCCCGCGCCCACCAGGCGCAGCACCACCGCCGACACATAGGTCTTGGTGACGCTGCCGATGCGGAACAGCTCGCTGCCCGTCAGCTTCGACTCGCCGCTGACGAACGCGTTCGTGCCGCACTTCTCGGTGGTGACGGCGAGCGCCGCATCGCGGCTGCCGGTGCTCTGGCGGGCTTGGTCCAGCGCCGCCTGCAGCTTCTGACCCAGCGCCGCGCACTCGGCAGACTGCCCACCCGTGCCCGCCGCGCCGCCCGCGCCGCCCGCGCCGCCGCTGCCGCCCGTGCCGCCGCCGCCGCCCGTGCCGGCCGTGCCGCCGCTGCCCGAGCTCGAGTCGTCCGAGCTCCCACAACCCGAAAGGAGCGCGAGCCCCAGAGCCAACACCGAGAAACGCATGCGGGCGCTCGTGCCCCGGTGCGCGGGCAGCGTCAACCGAGCGCCAGCGGGTCCATCCCCCCGAGGTCTCCGCTGGCGGCCAAAGCCTCGTGCCGGCTGCCACCGCGGCAGACGGCCAGCTCGCTGCACGACCGGCACGCGGCCGGCAACCCGCCCGCCGAGTGGAGCGCGAGCAAGGTCGGGTGCTGCCAGGCTTCGATCAGCGTGGTGTGATCCACGTGCCCCAGCCCCAGGCGCAGCGAATAGCTGGGGCGGATCTCCCCTTCGGGGGAAACCACCAAGCGATCGCGCCCGTCGTCGAAGCGTGCGCCGAAGCCATTTCGAGCCACGAGCCGGCGATCGGGCACCACGCAGAAGGGCACCGCGTTGGCGATCCGCACGCGAGTGTCGGGTGGGAACCAGCGGTTCACCGCGTCCAGCTGCTCCAGGGCGTGTGCCAGCTCGCCGGCGGTGCTGCCCGCCAGCTGCCCCGGAACGGACATCACCCGGTACGCCTCGAGGAAGCAGCCCAGCTCGCGGGAAAGTCCGGCGATGGCCGGCAGCTCGGCCACGTGCTCGGGCGTGAGCACCACGCCCAGGCGCACGCGGGGCGCACCGCCCCGACGGATGGCCCGCACGGCGTCGGCGATCTCGGCGCGCTGCTCGGCGTCGCGCAGCGGAAGCAAGACGTCGTCGGCCTGCTGCCCCAAGAGCTGCCACGGCGTGCCGCCCTCGGTCAGCCCCGCGGTGTTGACCCAGGTCTCGAAGCCACGCTCGCGGATCTCGCCCAGCAGCGCTGCGAAGGCCGGGTGGCGCAGCGGCTCGCCGCCCGTGAGCCGCACGCGCCGCACACCAGCCCCGCTTGCCAGCTCGAGGGCGCGTCGCGCCACGGCCAGCGACATGTCGGCCTGTGCTACCCTGATTTCGCGCATGTCGCGGTGGAAGCACACGTCGCACTTTCGTCCGCAGCGCCGGGTCAGCTCGAGCACCAGCAGGCCGGGCCCGCGCCCTGCTTCGCGTAGCAGCCGATGACCGCCAACGTCGTCTTGATCGGTTACACCTGCGCGGGCAAGACCACGGTCGGCGCCCGGGTGGCCCAGCGCCTGGGGCGCCCGCACCTGGACGTGGACGCGATCATCGAGCAGCGCTTGGGGCCCGTCGCCGCGTTCATCGAGCGCCACGGCATGCCGGCCTTTCGCACCGCCGAACGCGCCTTCTTGCGCGAGCACCTGCCCCCGAGCGGCGCGGTGATTTCCGCCGGCGCCGGCACCGTTCTGCCCCCGGGCACCCGCGCCCTCTTGTGCAACGGGGCGCGCGTGTTCTTCCTGGACGTTTCGCCGGCCGTTCTGGCGGCGCGCCTCGCCGCCCTCCCCGCTGACCAGGTGCATCGCCCCGACCTGCTGCGCGGCAACACCGCTGCTGCGATCACGGCGGAGCTGGACCAGCGGCGCGGGCTGTACGAGGCGCTCGGCGTGCGGATCGACGCCTCGCCTGCCCCCGACGCCGTTGCCGCCGAGGTGCTGCGCCACCTGGGCGCCTGAGCCTGCCCGCGCCGCCGCACGGATCCGCTCGGCCCGCTCGTCGAAGAAGCAGTGCGGGTCCACCTGCTGGAACGGGTCGAGCCCCATGCCGTGACTCACTGCCAGGCACCCACCGCAGGCGTTGCGGATCGGGCACAGCATGCAAGCCTCGCAGCCCGCGCGATACCGCTCGGCGCCGCTCGATTGGTAGACGGCCTCGAGCCCCTGCTCCACCACGCTGCCCAGCGCCGAAGGCAGCTTGCGACACGCATGCAGCTCGCCGTTCGGCAAGAGCGCCAGGAAGTTGAACGCAGCGCCACACCCCGCCCCAGTGCAACCGCCCGTGAGCGCCTGGCCAAAGTGATGCCGGGGAATGTTCAGCAGGTTGTCCTTGAAGCCCACGAAGCGGTGTTTCTTGGCCAGCAAGAACCAGCGCCGCATGAACGCGACGTACTCGTCTTGCGTGGGCTGCTCGAGATCTGCGCCCTCTCCGACCTGAGCCAGCCGGTTGTACAGGAAGCGGTCCACCTTGCCGGCCAGCGCATCGGCCAGCGCCTCGACGCTGCCCAGGTTCTCGCGGTGCAGGGTGAGCATCACGTGCGCGCGCACGCCACGCGCGCGCAGGCGCCCCAAGAACTCCATCACGCGGGCGTAGTGCCCGGGCCCGCGGATCGCGTCGTTGACCGCCTCGACACCCTCGAGGCTGAGCTGGAAGTAGCGGGGCTTGCGGATGGCGAGCAGGGCGTCGAGGGCGTCATCGCTGGCCGGGTTTCCCAATATGCTCAGCGAGAAGTCGGCCGCGGCCGCGGCGCGGTACAGCTCGAAGAAGTGGGGGTAGAGGAGCGGGTCCCCACCGGTGAAGCAGACGCCGCCGGACACCTGATGGTGCGTGCAGAACGCTTCCAGCTGGGCCAGCACGTCACGCGCGGCCGGCAAGCCCAGCGTGGCCACGGGTGAGCGATCGTAGCAGTGGCGACAGGCTTCGGTGCAGGCGTGCGTCAGGTGCCACTGCAGTGTGAAGTGCCGGCTGGTCCGGCCGAAGAGCCGCCCTTCACGCAGCATGCCGGCTCAGTACCCGCCGCCGCAACCGCCGCCGCACGACGACCCGCACGACGACCCGCCGTCGCTGCTTCCACCGTCGCTGCTTCCACCGTCGCTGCCACCGCCGCCGTCACTGCCGCCGTCGCCGGCGCTGTCGCCGCTCGCGTCAGCGTCGGCGCCCCACGCGTCCGAGTCGTTGCCCGAGGCCAGGTCGTCGAGCGAGAGTTCGCCGCTGTCGTCGATGTCGTCCGAGATCAAGAGCAGCCCGGCGTCCGAGAAGTCCACGGCGTCTTCATCCAGCGTCTCGCGCAGCACCTGCTTGGGCGGCTTGGCTCCGCCCTCGGTGACGTCCACGCCGTGCTCGTCCACGATGGCCAGGCGCGCCGTGCTCCACACGTAGTTGTGGCGGGCCATGTCGTCCAAGATGACCCACGTCATGAAGTCGTAGTACGGGTCGAAGTAGTAATAGTAGAAGGGGTCGGCGTACGCGCCGAGGCGCTCGCGCGCCGGGGCGGGGCGATAGGTCGGGCGCTGCACCGCGTCCCCGAACTGCAAGTGGCGAAAGCGCCCCACCTGCTTCTCGCCCGGGCGGATCAGCTGGATCCTCACCGGCTCGACGGCGATGCGCGACCCGGGAAGCGACGTGCCCAGCGCCGCCGCCAGGCGCCGCGCGAAGCTCTCGAAGGCGCGCTCCCACGCCTCGGCCACCTGCGGCGTCCGCGCGAACGCCCGCACGCGCGCCGCATACGCCGCGGCCGTCTCGCCCCGGGCGATGCGCAGCTCGTCGATCCGACCCGAGAGGTCCACCACCATTTCCGCCTGACCCTTGAGGGTCTCGCGGCGAAGGTGCACGTCGGCGATCACCAGCATGCCGTTCTCGGCATGCGACATCACCAGGTGCATCTCGCCGAACTTGCGCGTGAGCAGGCGCGACTGCTGGCAGGCCGCCATGATCAGGGGCAAGTCGTTGCCTTGGTCGGCCGGGTCCTTGTAGACCACCTTGTGATCGACGATGAACGCGACTGCATTGGTGATGCCGGCGAGCTGGAAGCCATTCGCCAGCGCCTGGATCAGCGCCAGCCCGGTGACCGTGATCTCTTCGGTGCCGGTGCGCAGATCGAGCTGCGCCCCGAAGAGCGAGCGGAAGGCCTCGCCGAAGGTCTTTTGCCGCAAGACCTCGACGCTGGGAAGATCGACGACAATCCGCGTTCTGAGCATGGCGCCCTCCGGGTTCGGAGGCGACGATAACACTCTCCCCTCTGGCTTCCGAGGGCGGGTTGTATAGTCGCCCCCGAATGAGCGCCGAGCGCGAGCACGTGGTCGTCTGTGGGTTGGGGCACGTGGGCTACCGGGTGAGCCGGCTCTTGCTGCGGCTGGGCGTGAAGGTGGCCGCGCTGGGCCTCGAGATCCGCGCCGATCGCGTGCGCGTCATCGCCCAGGGTGGGGGCGAGGTGTTGCGGGGCGACGCGCGGGACGACGCCGAGCTGGCCCGCGCCGGCATCGAGCGGGCCTCGGCGCTGGTGGCCGTGACCGACTCGGATCTGGTGAACCTGGAGGTCGCGCTGGACGCGCGGCGCGCCAGCGCTGCGCTGCGCCTCGCGCTCCGGGTCTTCGATCGGGATCTGGCGCGCACCCTCGAGCAGAGCTTCGGGCGCGCGCGGGCGGTCGGGGTGTCGGCGCTGTCGGCGCCGGTGGTCGCGTTCGGTGCGCTGGGGCACGAGATCACCGCGGGCTTCAGCCTGGGCGATGCCGAGGTGCTGGTCGGCCACCTGGACGTGACCGAGGGCTCGCCCCTGGCAGGGCTCGACGCCAGCGAGGTCCGCGAGCGCTTCGGTGTCGGGGTGATCGCCGGCGGCGCCCCACGAGCCGCCGAGGGTCAGAAGCTCGCCCCCGGCGATCGACTGGCCGTGGTCGCCGAGCGCGCGGCCTATCTGCGACTGCCCGAGAGCCGGGGCAGCACCGAGCAAGCGCCGCGCGCCCGAGCGGAGGCCGGCGTGCGGAAGAGCTTCGCCACGGCCTGGGCGAACTCGCCGCGGCCGCTGCGCCGCGCGTTCGGGTTGCTGCTCGCGCTGACGGCGGTCAGCGTGGTGGTCTTCCGGATCGGGGTCGACCCGCCCATCAGCCTGGTCGAGGCCCTCTACTTCACGGCCACGACCGTCACCACCACCGGCTACGGCGACATCACCCCGCGCACTTCGGGGCCGTTGATGATGATCTACGGCTCGCTCTTCATGCTGCTCGGCTCGGTCACCATGGCCGTGCTGTATTCCTTCGCGACCAGCTTCGTGGTGAGCGAGCAGCTGCGGAAAGAGCTGGGGCGCCCGCCCATCCCCAAGGGCGGCCACGTGGTGGTGGTCGGGCTGGGCAACGTGGGCTACCGCACGGTCGACACGTTGCGCTCTGCCGGCCGCGAGGTGGTCGCCGTGGACGTGGATCCCGACGGCGAGTTCTCGACCGCGCTGCGCGAGAACCGGCCTTTCGTCGCGGGCGACGCGCGGCTGGCCGCGACGCTGCAGCGGGCCGAGGTCGCGAGCGCCGCCGCCATCATCGCCGCGACCGGTGACGACGCGGCGAATCTGGCCATCACGCTCACCGCCCGGCGGCTGGCGCCGAAGATCCGCACGGTGGCGCGGGTGTTCGACGCGGACTTCGCCGCCAAGCTCGAGGCCGGGCGCCTGGTGGATCTGGCGGTCAGCACGTCACGGCTCGCTGCTCCCACGTTCGCCGCCGCGGCGCTGTTCGACGACGCCGCCGTCGGCTTCGTGGAAGACGGCGGGCTCACCGCGCTGTGCTTCGGAGATCTGCCCGAAGCGTGGCGAGGCCGCTCGCCGGCCGAGCTCGACCAAGAGGTTCCCCTGGTCGAGGCCGGCAAGGGCCTGGTGGCCTGGGAGCCGAGCAAGCCGCTGCCGGCAGCGTGCCGCGTGCTCTGGCTAGAGCGCCGGCCGTGGAAGAGCTGAGCGCGGCGCCTCAGCGCCGCCGACGCGCCGCGCCGAAGGCCAGCGCCAGACCGGCGAGGCCCGCCCAGAGCGCCAGCGAGCCGCCGCCGGCCGTGCGGCAGCCGCAGCCTCCGTCGTCGTCACCGGAAGACCCTGCGCTGCTGCCGCCGGTGCCGGTGCCGCCGGTGCCGCCGGCCCCGCCCGCGCCGCCGTCGACGCAGGCGCCGGCATCGCACGGCAGGTCGAAGACCTCTTCCGCCTCTTCCATCAAATGGCCGAAGTACGGTGCCTTGAGATCTTCCAGCTCTTTGCCGTGGCCGTCGGTGGTCCAGCCCTTGGCGTCGACCAGTGCGCGCCACGAGCGCCGATAGACCAGCCGCGCGCGCACGTGGATCTCGCCGCCGTCGCTGGGCAGGGCGAAGCTGTACTTGGTGGCGTCTTTGCCGAGCGGCGGGATGCGATTGTCCCAGAGAATGTTCGCCGCGTCGGTGAAGAAGGTCGGCCCCTTGTTGGCCGCGTCACCGTTCACCTTCGCGTACAGCTTGCCCGGCAGGCCCGCGAAGTAACCCTTCTCGGGGTCGCCCACGCCGCCCAGGTCGTGGATCACTTGCTTGCCGGTGTGCTCCAGCTTCTTGCCGTCTTGCTTGCGGAACGCTTCCACCACCAAGATCATGTTGCGGATGGTCACGCCGGTCGGCACGTGGTGGCCGGTCTTGTCGTTCTCGATCTCGACGTCCACCTCGATGCTGCCGGCCGACTGGGTGGCCTTCATCGTCATGCTCACGGCGTTCTCGAGGAACTCGGGAGTGGTGCCCGGGAAGGCGTGCGAACGCACGTCGCCCGCCGGCCGCTTGAGCGGCGGGAACTGCATGGAGCACGCCTGCGCCGAGTTGGTCGGCTTCATGTGGCAGTCGGCGCAGGTGGCGTGCTTGGGGTTCGCCGGGTCCGCATAGGGCGAGTCGCGCCATTCGATGTAGGTCGGCTCGCTGATCACGCCGTTGTCTTCTTCGAAATCGCCGTCCTCGTCGGGGTCGTTCTTGTCCTGGTGACACGCTGCGCACACGTCAGCCTCGAGCTGCGGCTGATAGGCCGCCTTCATGGTGTTGTCGATGCCGTAGGTCACGTCCCCCAGCACGCCGAACATCACCTGCTTGAAGGGCGTGCCGCCGGGCTTGGCCAGCTCGACCACCCCCGGCCACAGCCCGGGAAAGTTCGGCTTCTTCGCGTCGATCTTGGCGATCTTGTGGCAGACCTCGCACGACACCCCGTGCTCGATCGCGTCGGTCTTCGAGCCCACCGGGTCCAGCGGCGAATACGGCTTGTTCCACCAGGTCTCGGGCTGGTGGCACGACGCGCACTCGCTGGCGGGGTTCTTCTTCGCCAAGATGCTGTCGCGCGTGTAGACGAAGCCGCCCTTGCCGCCTGGCGTGGCGCTGCCGTCGTACACGTCATAGACCCAGGTGTTGGTCCCGGCCTTGCCCATCGGCGAGTCCTTCCACGCCGTGAACGCCTCGTCGTGACAGGCCGAGCACATCTCGGGTGACTTGATCTCGTACGTGGGGTCGACGGTGGTCGGCACCGGCTCGATCTGAATGTCGGCGCTGGTGGCCGGCGCGGTCACGGTGACGAAGCCGTAGTAGTGGCCGGGCATGGCGGCGACGATGTTCACGTCCTTGCCGCTGGCGTTGGGCAGCGAATAGGCCCCGCTGGCGTCCGTCTTGGTCTCGATGGTGCTGGCTTGCACCGTGACGAGGGCACCGGCCACGGGCTTGTTCGCGGTGTCGCGGACGATGCCCGAGACCTGCGCCGACGCGACCGCGGGAACCGCCGCGACGAAGCAGACCACCTGGAGCAGACGGGTGCGTTGGGACATTGGTATCGATTGTCCACAATCTCGGGGCAGGCTCCACTGACGGCTGTCATGGACTTGTGGCGCAGCCGGATGAGAGGGAAGTTTCGGCCATGGGGTATCGCCTGAGCGACGACGAGATGGCCGTTCAGCACACTGTGCGCGAATTCGCGCATCGCGAGCTCGCGCCGCTGGTGGCAGGCGCCGAGGCGAGCGGGCAGTTCCCGCGCGAGCGGGTGCTGCCACGCCTGGCCGAGCTCGGTCTTCTGTCGGTGGGTGTGCCCGAGGCCCTCGGGGGCTCGGGCGGCGGCTCGCTGCTTCTGTGCGTGGTGGCCGAAGAGATTGCGCGCGTCGCGGGCGGGTTCGCCATCGGCGCCATGGCCAGCATCCTCTCACCGGCGGTGCTGGTGCGCCTGCAGGGCGACCAGCCCAACCAGGCGCTGCTCGAGCCGCTGATGGCGGGGCAGATCTTGCCGGCGCTGGCCTTCACCGAGCCGCGGGGCGGTTCGGATCTGGCGAGCATGACCACCACCGCCACCAAGACCGACGGCGGCGTGCTGCTGCGCGGGCAGAAGACGTTCATCTCGAACGGCCCCACGGCGGACGCCTTCCTGGTGGCGGCGGTTCGCGCCGATCACGCCGGCCTGCCCCGGCAAGAGCGCGCGAAGGGCATCGGGGTTCACGTCATCTTGCGTGGCACGCCCGGGGTGAGCTTCGGCCCGCCGATGAAGAAGCTGGGCATGCGCTCGAGCGAGACCAGCGAAGTGTTCTTCGACGACGCATTCGCGCCTGCCGGCGGGCTGGGGGGTGGCACCGGCTCGGGGCGGGGTTTCCGACAGATGATGGAGCTGCTCGACGTGAACCGCCTGTACATCTCGGCGCTCAGCCTGGGCGTGGCGCAGGCAGCGTTCGAGGCGTCGCTGGCGTACGCCAAAGAGCGCAGCGCGTTCGACAGGCCCATCGGCCACCACCAGGCCGTGGGCTTCAAGGTGGCGCGCATGGCCATGCGCCTCGACGCCGCGCGGGCGCTGGTGCAGCGCGCCTCGGAGCTGCTCGACAGCGGCGCGCGCTGCACGCGACAGGTGAGCGAGGCCAAGCTGTTTTGCACCGAGGCGGCGGTGGACATCACCTCGGACGCAGTGCAGATCCACGGCGCCTACGGCTACGTGGAAGACCTGCCCGTAGAGCGCTATTTCCGCGACGCCCGGGTCGGCCCGATCTGGGAGGGCACGAGCGAGATCCAGCAGCAGATCATCTGCCGCGAGCTGGGGCTGTACGGCGAGTGACGCGGCCGGTGGCGCCTCGCGCGCGCGCCACCGCCATCCCCGCCCGGAAGTCGGGCCGGACGGTTGCGAAAAGGGGACGCTTCTTCGATCAGTTGAGGCGTGGCGCGTGTCCCGTCGTGCCGGTCCTGCCCGGGCGTGCCCGTGACCACCACTCGGTCGCCGCCCGCGTGCGTGGCGTGTGCTGCTCACCCCCGCTCCGACCCCGAAGCGTCGCGCCACCTCGCGAGCCGGCGAGCCCATGACGCTGCCGCTGCCACAGACCACGGACGGCAATCCGGCGCGCCCCTTCCGTCGGGGTCCGGAGCAGGTAACCCCGGACCCGCGCCGACCCCCGTCCCTCGCGCACGCCTCGAGCCGCTGTCGCCGGCGAGCGTTCGCTTGGAGCTCACCGCGCGGGCGGCGTTCCGCGAGAAGCTCGAGCAGGCCCAGGCTCTGCTCAGCCACAAGGTGCCGAGCGGCGACCTCGCCACCCTCCTCGAGCTGGGGCTGGACCTGCTCATTGCGGAAGAGACGAAGCGCCGCTCCGGCGCGGGTAAGCCGCGCAAGCGCCGCGAGACCAAGCCGGACTCGCGGCATGTGCCGGTCAACGTCCAGCGCGCGGTGCGGGAACGGGACGGCGACCAGTGCACCTTCACGGACGCCGAAGGGCGGCGCTGCTCGGAGAAGCGCTTCCTCACCATCGAGCACATCGAGCCTTTCGCGAAAGGGTGGCTGGCGTCGTGGCGCAGTGCAATGAAATACACGGCCGCGACCGCAGTGATGACCGTTCGCATCGAGCCGAAGCTCGTGGACGCCTGAAAACACGATCCCGTCGAGAGGGCGGTACCGTTTCGGCCCAGGTGGTCCGGCAGATCGAGAAGGAGCTTCAACCGCCACCGAAGCCGCGCGCCCCGCTGCTTTCGGCCGACGAGCGCATCGGGCGTCCGGGCTGGTCGAGACGCTCTGGTCTTGATCCTGGCCTCGCCCCGCTTCGGAAGCCCGCGGCCCTCGACGACCGCCGGCTTTCATGCGAAGCAGCGGGCGCCCGATGTCCTCTGAATCGTCGCGACGCTGGGTCACCGTCTTGGGGGCGGGCGTGAGCGCGCTGTTCCTGTGGGTCGCGGTGCGCCACATCGATCTCGCCAGCGTGAAAGAGACCTGGCGAACGGCGCGGCCCCTGCCGTGGATCCCGCTGGCGATGGCAGCGTACGTCGTCGGCCACTTCGTGCGCGGGGCACGGCTCAGGTTCCTGGTGCGGCGCGAAGCCGGGCTGCAGGTCACCACCGCCACCAACGTGGTGGTGGTGGGGTACGCCAGCAACAACGTGCTGCCCGCGCGCCTGGGTGAGCTGGTGCGGGCCGGGATGCTGGCAGAGCGCACCGGCATTCCACTGACCCAAGCGCTGACCGTCACCTTCATCGAGCGCCTGGTGGACGGCGTCGCGATCTTGTTCTTGCTGGTCGGCGCCAGCTGGGCCACGCACACCGCCGGCTGGATCGCCGAGCTGGCGCGGGTGGGCGCGCTGGTGTTCGGCGTCGCGCTCGCGGGGCTCGGGCTGGCGGTGTTCTTCCCGGCGGCGCTGGGGGCCCTGGCGTCGCGCCTGTCGCAGCCGCTGGGGCGCCGGGCGCACGACACCGCGGTGGGGCTGGTCACCAGCATCGTGAACGGCGCCGCGGTGCTTCGACGCCCGCTCGACGCGCTGGTGATCGGCGTGCTCAGCGTGGTGGTGTGGCTGTGCGAGTCGGCCATGTTCGTGGCGGTGCTGCCAGCGCTGGGGCTCGCGCCCTCGCCGGGCATGGCCGTGATCGCCATGAGCGTCACCAACCTGGGCATCTTGGTGCCCAGCACGCCGGGCTTCGTCGGCCCGTTCCACTTCTTCTGCTCGCAGGCCTTGCTTGCGCAGGGCGTGGGGGCCGAGATCGCGCTCGCCTATGCGGTGCTGGTGCACATCGCTTTCTACGCGCCGGCCACGCTGTGGGGCGCGGGGGCGATGCTCTGGTACGGCGTAGAGGTGGGCGCCACCGCGGCTTTGGCGCGGGCGGCTCGGCGGTCGCACCGGGTCGAGACGATAGGCGGCGTGCCGATGCAGATCATCGCGCAGCTGGCCGAGCCACCGAAAGAGGCCGAGGCGTCGGACTTCGATCGGGCGCTGACCGAGGCCATTCTCCCCCCCGGTGGGTCGGCCGCCGTCGTGGGCGACTCGGCCCGCTTCCTGGCGGGGCAGATCGCGGCCTTGCCCACGCGCGTGCGCACGCTCTACGCCATTGGCATGAGCGTGTTCCGCTTCTGGGTGCGGGTCCGCTACCTGCGTTCATTCTGTGGTCTGGATCTCGACCGCCGTCGCGCCGCAGTGGCCGGTTGGGCATTCGGGACCATCGCCCCCCTGCGCCAGCTGTTCCGCGCCCCGCGCAGCACCGTGCTGCTCGCCTTCTACGAGCACCCGGCGGGTCTGGCCACGCTCGGCGCCGAAGAGCGGCGCCACCTGCCGGTCGCCACCACGGCGCCCGAAGAGGCCCATGGCTGAGGCCGTACGCCATCGGACCGAGGTGCTGGTGGTCGGCTCGGGCGCGGGCGGGGCGGTGACGGCCCTCGAGCTCGCTTCCGCTGGGCGCGACGTGGCCGTGCTGGAAGAGGGCGGCGAGCACGCGGACGACGACTACGGGAAGAGCTCGCCGGAGGCGATGCGCCTGCTCTATCGGCGGCGGGGGATGACACCGATCCTCGGGCAAGTGCCGCTGGGCTACGTCGAAGGGGCGTGCGTCGGCGGCAGCACCGAGATCAACAGCGGGTTCTGGCACCGCACCCCGCGTGAGGTGCTGCTGCGCTGGCACGCGCAGTTCGGGCTGGCCGATGCGGGGGTGGACGACATGGCCCCGCACTTCGACTGGGCGGAAGAGCGCCTGGGGATCTCGAAGTACGACCGCGAGTGGCCCAAGAGCACGCGGATGTTCGCGCAGGGCATCGAGGCCATGGGCTGGGCGTACCAAGAAGTGCCGCGGGCGGCGCCGGGCTGCCTGAGCACCAACGCCTGCGCCTCGGGCTGCCCCACCGGCAAGAAGCGGGGAGTGAGCCGTGCGCTCTGGCCCACGGCGCGCGAGAAGGGCGCGCGCCTGGTTCCGCGCTGCCGCGTGCACCAGCTTCTGTTCGAGCGCCATCGCTGCATCGGCGTGCTGGCCGAGGTCGAGGTCGAAGGCGGGCGCCGAGTGCTGGCGCGGATCGACGCCGATCACGTCTTCGTCTGCGCCGGCCCGACCGAGACCCCGGCGCTGCTCCGCCGCAGCGGCGTGAAGTTCCACGTGGGCGAGACCTTGCGTGTTCACCCCATGCTGAAGGTGGCAGCGCGCTTCCCCGAGACGATCGACGCCCACCAGAGCGTGCTGCCGCTCTTGCAGGTCAAAGAGTTCTGGCCCGACGTCTCGCTGGGTGGCGCGTTCTTCACGCCCGGGCACCTGGCCCTGGGGCTGAGCGACAACTGGCCCGAGACCTCGGATCGCATGCAGCGCTTCCGGAACATGGCGTCGTACTACGTGGCGGTGCGCGGCGAGGGCCGCGGCTGGGTGCGACCGTCGAAGCTGGGCGATGGCGCGACGCTGATCCACTATGACGTGGGACCTGGCGACCTGAAAAACCTCTCGCAAGGGCTGGCGCGCCTGTGCACGCTGCTCTTGGCCGCCGGCGCGGAAGAGGTGCTGCCGGCGGTGCGGGGCATGGCGTCGATCACCAGCGAGGACGAGGCCATCCGCTGGCTGGACGAGGCCCTGCCCAAGGCCAACCTGAGCCTGACCACGGTGCACGCCTTCTCGTCGTGCCCCATCGGCGAGCGCTCCGAGAAGTGCGCCGCCGACTCGTTCGGCAAGCTCCGCCGCTACGAAAACCTGTACGTCAACGACGCCAGTGTGTTGCCCGACTCACCTGGGGTAAACCCCCAGGGCAGCGTCATGGCCTTTGCTCGGCGCAACGTCCAACACTTCATCGATCGACTCTCATGACCGACTCTTCCCCCCTGGCCGTCGTCACCGGAGCCCCCGGTTGGCTCGGCACCCGTCTCGTCGAAACCCTGGTCACTGGTCTGTCCGAGGTGCCCGGCCTCGAGCAGCCGCTGGGCGAGCGCCGCGTGCGCTGCCTGTGCCTGCCCGGCAGCGACACCGCCAGCTTGAAGAAGCTCTCGCCGCGCGTCGAGATCGTCGAGGGCGATCTGACCGACGACGCCTCGGTGAAGAGGCTGCTGGAGGGGGCCGCGGGCGCCAGCGTGTTCCACGCCGCCGGCATCATCCACCCCACGCGGGGCGTGAGGCAGTTCACCGAGGTGAACGTCGAGGGCACGCGCCGGCTGGTGAGCGCGGCCGAGGCGGCCGGTGCGCGGCGCATGGTGCACGTCTCGTCGAACTCGCCCATTGGCGTGAACCCGCGCCCCGATCACCTGTTCGACGAGCAGAGCCCGTATGCGCCGTACATGGGCTACGGCAAGAGCAAGATGCTGGCGGAAGAGATCGTGAACGCCGCCGGCAAGCGTGGAAAGCTCGAGACCGTGATCATCCGGCCGCCGTGGTTCTATGGCCCGGGCCAACCGCCGCGGCAGAGCCTGTTCTTCGAGATGATCCGCGACGGCAAGGGCCCCATCGTGGGCGGCGGCGAGAACCGGCGTTCCATGGCCTATGTCGACAACATCTGTCAGGGGCTGCACCTGTGCGAGCGCGTGGCCCGCGCCGCCGGCGGCACCTACTGGATCGCCGACCGGCGCCCCTACACCATGAACGAGATCCTGGACACGGTGGAACGCGTGCTGGAGAAGGACTTCGGCGTCGCAGTTGCCCACAAGCGCATGCGCCTGCCCGGGATCATGAGTCAGGTGGCCTGGTTGGTGGACAAAGTGCTGCAGGGGCTGGGCCTTTACCACCAGAAGATCCACGTCTTGTCGGAGATGAACAAGACCATCGCGTGCTCGGTGAAGAAGGCCGAAGCCGAGCTGGGGTACGACCCGAAGGTCGATCTGGAAGAGGGCATGCGCCGCTCGATCCGTTGGATGGCCGACAACGGCCAGAAGCTCTGAGGCAATCGTGAAGACTCTGGTAACCGGTGGCTCTGGGTACTTTGGTGAAGTCGTGGTGCAGCGCTTGCTCGAGCGCGGCGACTCGGCGCGCGTGTTCGACCTGGTGGACAACGAAGATCGACCGAAGGACGTCGAGCTGATCCGGGGCGACGTGCGCGATCGCGACGCGGTGCGGCGCGCCATGCAGGGCGTCGAGGTGGTGCACCACAACGTGGCTCAGGTCCCGCTGGCCAAGAACCGTCACGAGTTCTGGTCGGTCAACGTCGACGGCACGCGTATCGTTCTCGACGAGGCGCTGAAGGCCGGGGTGCGGAAGGTGGTGCTGGTCTCGTCCAGCGCGATCTACGGCGTACCGGACTCGAACCCGGTCACCCTGGCCACCCGACCCAGCCCGCGCGAGGCCTACGGCCGCGCCAAGCTCGAGGGCGAAGAGTACGCCAAGACCGTCACCAGCCGGGGGCTGTCGGTCAGCGTGGTCCGGCCCCGCACCATCCTGGGCCACGGCCGCCTCGGCATTTTCCAGATCCTGTTCGAGTGGGTGCGGAAGAGTCGCCCGGTGTATCTGCTTGGCAGCGGCCACAACCGCTACCAGTTCGTGCACGCCGACGATCTGGCCGAGGCCTGCCTTCTGGCCGATGGCCGCAAAGAGAACGACGTCCTTCTCTGCGGCACCGACCGCTTCGGCACGATGCGCGAGCTGCTCGAGGGCCTGGTGGCGCACGCCGGCAGCCACAGCTCGGTGCGCTCGCTACCCTTCAAACCCACGGTGGTGGCGATGAAGGTCACCAGCAAGCTGGGGGTCTCGCCGCTCGGGGACTATCACTCGCTGATGTACGGCCGGGAGATGTTCTTCGACATCACCAGCACTTCCGAGGCCATCGGCTGGAAGCCCCGGTACAGCAACGCCGAGATGATCGCCGACAGCTACGACTGGTACGTAGCGCACCGCGAAGAGGTGCTCCGTCGGCACGGGGCGTCGCACCACCGGTCGCCGGTCAAGCTCGGGGTGTTGAAGCTGCTGGAACGGCTGCCGTGAGCGCGGGGCTCAGGTGAGCGGCAAGAACTCCACGACGCCTTCCCAGTCGTGGTTCACGTCTTCATCGAAGAGAAAACGCATCCAGGTCAGCTCGCGGCGCGCGTGTTCTTGGCTCGGCCGAGCTTGGTTCTCAAGTCACGATTCCGGTCCTGCGCTGGAGCTCGCAGTTCCGTCCAGCGCTCCTCCACGGCCTCCAGCTCGGCGTCCACGCTCGCCGCTGGGGTGGTAGCCCGGCCGCCCAACGGCTTCCACCCGGCGAGGCAGCCCCTCGGCGGTGCGGCCTCGAACCTCGCGTCGGTTGACTCTTTCATGCTAAAAGCCCGCCATGCGAGGCCTTTTCCTCATCCTTCCGATCCTCCTCGTCCCGCTCTCGGCCTGCCACAAGAAGCCGGCCAAGCATCAGAGCAGCATCGACGACTTCGTCGCGCCGGCCCCGCCCGGAAAGGAAGAGAAGTGGGTCGAGCCCGAGCCCGAAGACACGCCGAAGCCCGCGCCACCCCCGGCGCCGCCCGAGCCGACCTCACCGCCCCCCAAAGAGGGTCTGGGCTTCACCTTCGGGCAGCCGGTGAAGGACTCGAAGAAGCTGTGCAGCAAGAACGGCACGTGGAGCAAGAAGGCCGAGCGCTACACCTGCAGTCGCGCGGTGGAAGGCGCGAGCATCCCCGGCAAGCCAATGCTCTCGTTCTGCGGTGATGCGCTGTGCGCCGTGGGCGTGGCGGTCACCGTGGAGGGCAGCGAATACACCGCATGGAACGCGCGCTTCGAAGAGCTGAAGAAAGCGCTGGTGACCTTGCACGGGCCGCCCACCGTCGACACCCAGAAGATCCCCGACGAGTGCAAGAACGAGACTTTCACCACCTGCCTCGACAGCTCGATGGCCGAGTTCGAGGCCACCTGGGTGTGGAAGACGGGGCACAAAGTCTCGCTCACCATGCGCAAGAAGAAGGCGGACGACGGCCCGTCGGCGATCCGGTTCGTCTCGATCTCGGGGGGCTGATCGCGAGCGCCATCCCCGGCCCTAGACGGCCGCGAAGCGCGGCGTTAGAAGCCCCCCATGCGGAAGTCGAGCGTGGGGTGGGTGCTGGGGATCGGGTTCTTGCTGTCGGCCTGCGGCGCGCCGCCGCCACCGGAAACTGCCAAGGCGCCGGAGCCGGCACCGGCGCCGCCAGCGCCCCAGCCCGAGGCGCCCAAGCCCGAGCCCAAGGCCGAAGAGCCGCCCAAGGCCCCCGCGCCCGAGCCGCCCCCCGCGCCCGAGCTGCCGAAGAGCTCGGCGACGATCGGCGGCGTCAGCATCAGCGAGATCGACGCCAAGACGCTGGTGGCCGCGGTGCAGAAGGCCGGTTGGGCCCCTGAAGAGGTCGAGATCAACCAGGGCACCGTCGGAAAGTTCGAGAACATCGAGTTCGGCCTGATGAAGGGCAACGACAAGGGCACCTTCGAGCTGGTGCGGCGCGCGCGCACCCCATCCGGCGCCTCGGGCAGCATGATGTCCCCCAAGGACCAGGCGAAGATGCGCGAGGACAAGGGCGCGGTCTTCCTGGACGAGAAGGCCGAGGTCGCGATCATCCTGGTGATCGAGGGCAAGCCGGCCGTCGCCAAGAAGGCGCTGGACGCGATCTTGAAGAAGTAGATCAGTACTTCACGTAGATCTCGAAGCTGGGTGGCGGGTTCGGCACCCGGATGAAGCCGACGCGGTCGTCGGGCACCGTGAACCGCTCGACCGTGCAAGCCGGGCGGCACGCCAGCGGCTCGAACCAGTGGAAGCGCAGCACGACCTCGTCGCCGCTGGCGCCGTCGACCTTCACCCGGTTCATCGCCTGCTCGGTGACGCGGCCGCTGCCTCGCAAGAAATAGCTTGGCGGCTTGCGCACCCGATAGATGCGGTGCTCGGCGACGGTCGCCACGAGCTCCATGTAGTCCTGGCGGTAGTCGAGAGCGCCGTACTCGCCACCGAGCACCACCCAGCCCACGGCGTAGGTGTCGAAGAACCGTTGCAGCTCTTCACCCGGCGGGTTGCCGGCACGATGGCGCCGAAACAAGTGCGCGTCGGCGTGGTGCACGTTGCGGTGCTCGAGGCCGCCCAAGATCGGCAGTCGCGTGGTTGCCGCCAGATACTCTGCCAACACCCACTGGGTGGGCCTGGCGCCGCGCACCGCGATGCGCCCCTGGCCGTCGGCGTGGTCGAGCAACCAGGCGCGCAGCTCGCGAGCCTCGGCGTTGGCGTTGAACAGGCGGGCCGAGAACGGTTTCGGCTCGTTCATGGCGACCACCGAGTTGTGGTGGGTGGGCAAGAGGTCGGGCAGGAAGTAGATCACGGTGCGGCCGACCCGCGGCACGATGGCAACGGCCGCCAGCGCGAGCAGCAGGCGAGCCTGGGTGTTCAGGCGCCGCAGCCCCTCGAGCGTGCACAGCTCGCTCAAGAGCTGGGCCGCGGGGAGCGCCGCAGCCAGCATGGCCGGCGCGATCTGGCGGTAGGGCTGGGTCTGCCGGCCCGCGTTGGTGTACGCGGCAAGGTAGGCCCAGGCCGCGCTCCACAGCACCAGAGACGCCAGCGGCAGCGTGCGGCGGTCGCCGGCCTTGCGCCAGCGCCAGAGCACGACCCCGCCCGCAGCGAAGCACAGCGTGCGGAACAGCGTGCGGACCGGCAAGCCGGTGTTGTCGGAGTTCCTCAGGATGTCGAACAGGTCGTAGAAGACGTACTCGAGGCGGGCGTTGAGGTACGAGTCCGCGGTCGTGACATAGTGCTTGAAGCGATACGCGGGGAAGACCCAGACCAGCGCGGTGGCAAGGCCCGCGCTCACCGCGAGCCAGATCAGCGCGTGCTGCCGCGCACCCAGCTGCCTTCGGGAGCGCCAGTAGAGCAGCGCGCCCGGGACGGCGAGCGCTATCCCCGAGAACGGGTGCACGATGGCGAGCGCTGGAGTGAGCGCCACGAGCGCGGCGAACCAGAGGGTCTGCTTCGACTCGAGCGCGCGGTGGAGCAGCGCGACGAAGAGCACGCTGCCGTAGGCCGCGAACGACCAGGAGATCATCCCGATCCACCACGTCCAGTGCATGAACGAGTCGAAGAACCAGAGCAGCGTCCAGAGCAGCACCGTGATGACCGACGCGCGTCGAGTCAGGCCGAACAGGCGAGCCGAGGCGTACCCGACGAAGGGCACCAGCGCCATGACCAGCGCGATGAACAGGTTGAACGCGACCGCCGGGTGAACGCCGAGCGAGCGCAGGCCAATCACGAACAGCTCGGTGCCCTTGCTGGTCAGATCTTCCAGCGCGCCCGCGGGGTGGCCGGCGAGCATCAGCGGGTCCCACCCCCACAGCTGCCGCGAGGCGCGGAACGCAGCCAGCGCCCGATCCACTTGGTAAACGTGCAGGGCGTAGTCGATGACGATGACCGGGTCTTTCGAGAACAGCACGCGCGGCGGCGCGAACCAGGCGAACAGCCCGAAATAGAGCGCGAACACCGCCAAGAGCCCTGCCACCCCGCGGCGGCCCGTCGACCGGTCGTTCACGGGATCACTCCGCCGAGAGCGAGGCGCCGACCCGAGGCTGATAGGCGCAGAGCGGGTCTTCGGCGAGCATGTTGCCGGTGGCCGCCAGCGCCCGCGAGCGCGAGCCGCCGCAAGGGCCGCGGAACTCGCAGATGCCGCAGCGCCCCTCGAACGCTTCGGTGCGACGCAGCGCGACGAACATCTCCGCGCTCCGATAGATCTCGACCGGGCTCTGGACCTTCACGTTGCCGGCGACCAGCGGCAGAAACCCCGAAGGCGAGACGTCGCCCACGTTCGAGATGAACATGATGCCGTTGCCGTCACGGATCCCCAGCCCCGGCACCGGACCCGCGCCACCGTGCGGGTGACCGCCGGCGTGCGGATGGCCGCCACCGGCGGGCGCCGGGCGCGCCTTGGCACGCTCGAGCAAGATGCGGCGATAGTGGGGCGCCTCGGTGGTGGTGACGATGGGCAGCCCGCGGCCACGCGGGAGATCGGCGAGCCAGCCGAAGAGCGTCTCGCATTCGTCCGCCGAGATCGGATTGAGCACCGTTCCGCGGCCGACCGTGACCAGGAAGAACAGGCTCCAGCGAGCAGCCCCGATCTCTTTCACCAGCGGGTAGATGGCCTCGAGGTCGCCCAGCGTCTCCTTGGCGACCAGGGTGTTCACCTGGAACATCAGCTGCTCGCGAGTGGCGGCCCGCGCCGCTTCGAGGGTGCGCTCGAAGCAGCCGGGCACTTGACGAATGTCGTCATGGTGCTGCGCCGTCGCGCCGTCGATGCTGAGCGAGATGGCGTCGACCCCGGCCCGTTTCAGGCGCGCGATCGCGTCGGCGGTCAAGAGCGGCGTGCCGCTGGGCGACACCGACACCGCAAGACCGTGGGACTCTGCCGTGGCGATCAGCTCGAACAAGTCCGTGCGTTTGAGCGGGTCACCACCGGTGAGCACCAGGTGCGGCAGGGGGTCGCCGAAGCCGGCCAGCTGTGCCAAGAGCTGCTTGCCCTGCTCGGTCGTGAGCTCGCGCGGGTCCGCCATGGGTGCCGCCTCGGCGCGACAATGCCGGCAGGCCAAGTCGCATGCCCGGGTGGTCTCCCAGTAGATGCGCGCCGGGGCACGATCGAAGACGAAGCGGTTCGGCATGGCTGGCAGCGTAGCGGATCTTTCGCGGCGATGGGGCGCGCGCTATGGTCCATCTCATGCGCGCGGTCCGATCGAGAGTGGCGCTCGCCGTCGCGGCCGCGGGCTGTCAGTCGTTGATCGGCATCGAGGACTCGCCGCCCCTTCCGGCGGATTCGGGCGCAGGGGGTGCGGCGGGCGCCGGGGGGCTGGGCGGCGCGGCGGGTTCGGACGGCGCGGCGGGTTCGGACGGCGCCGCCGGCTCGGATGGCGCCAGCGATGCCGGCTGCAAGTCCGCGCGCCCCCCCACGCCGACCGCGGGCGCGGATCCGGGCGGCGCCATCGAGTTCGTCGTGGCCGTCAACGAGGTGGACACGGGCGACCGCGATCTGGCGGATGGGCCCAGCTGGCGCAAGCTCGGCTACGACCTGGACAAGCTGTGCACCTGCGAGGGCGACACGGCCGGGAGCTGCCTGGCGCCCAAGAAGGTGGTTTGTGACGGCGTGGACGGGCGCGACAACGCGCTCGGCGGCTTCTTGCACCAGATCCGCACCGTGTTCCAGGTCACCAAGCTCTCGTCGGACAAGCTGTCGGCCACCTTCCAGAAGGGCGGCAACACGGTGCTGATGCGGGTGCGTGGCTACAACGGCACGCCGAACGACGCCTCGGTCGAGGTCGCGTGGCTCTCGAGCGACGACTTCAACGTGACCAACATGTCTCCGCCCAAGTGGGACGGCAGCGACGTGTGGCCGGTGCTGGCAGCCTCGCTCGTGCCCCTTCCCGCCGCCGACGGCGGGGTGGCCTACGATGCCGACAAGCCCAAGTACGTCGACAAGGCGGCCTTCGTGGCCAACGGTCAGCTGGTCGCGAACCTGCCGGAAGGCGCGTTCTGGTTCACAGCGCAGGTGTCGGTGGACGTCGTCGCGGCGATCTTCACCGCGAAGATCGAGAAGCTCGGCAGCGGCGCGTGGACGCTGAAGAACGGGTTGCTGTCGGGTCTCACCAAGGTGAGCAGTGTGCTCGGCACTCTTCCCTGGGTGAACGACCCCTTCTCGGACAAACCGATCTGTACCGACAACGTGATCTACAGCGGGATCAAAGGGATGATCTGCGCCTACCCGGACATGTCGCTGCTCGGACTGCCGAGCAAGCCGTGCGACCACCTGTCGATGGGTGTGGCCGTGGAGGGCGTGCCGGCCAAGCTCGGGCCGGTGAGTGTCAAGATCAAGGCGCAGAGCCCCTGCACTCCGGCAACGGACCCCTCGTCCGACGGCTGCTGACGTGCGGGTTTGGGTCAGAAGCGCGCTCGCGCTATGCTTGCGGTGATGACCACGGTGCGACGAGCGCTGGGCCTCGCATTCAGCGTGGCGCTCGTCGGCGCGTGCCAGTCGCTGGTCGGGATCGAGGACTCTCCGCCGCTTTCTTCGGAGGGCGGCACGGGGGGTGCCGGTGGCGCCGGAGGTGCGGCGGGAACCGGGGGCTCGGCGGGCGACGCCGCACCCGGCGGCAGCGGGGGAGGCGGCGGCACGGAGGGCGGCGCCGACGCGGGTTGTCCGCTGGCGCAGCCGCCGAGTCCGCCCACGGGCGCGGCACCGGGCGGTGATACCGAGGTGGTGGTCGCCGTCCGGCAGGTGGACTTCGGCGACCAGACCGACGCGATCGGCCCCACCTGGCAGCGCATCGGTTACGATCTGGACAAGCTGTGCACCTGCACCGGTGACACCGCCGGAAGCTGCAAGGGGCCGAAGAAGACTCTGTGCGACGGGCACGAGGGCCGCGACAACGCCCTGGGCGAGTTCCTCTATCAAATCCGCAACGTGTTCAAGATCACGGAAGCGAGCTCCGAGCAGCTGAGCCAGAAGATCGAGACGGGCACCAACACCATTCTGATCAAGATCACTGGCTACAACGGTACGCTCGACGACGCGGCGGTCGAGGTCACCTGGTACGCCAGCGCGGACTTCGACGTGACCAACCCGACGCCGCCGAAGTGGGACGGGAACGACACGTGGTCGGTGCTTTCGACCTCGCTCCAGCCCCAGGCCAGCGCCGACGGCGGAGTGGAATACGACGTGGCGCACCCGAAGTACGTCGACAAGCTGGCGTATGTCACCCAGGGCACCTTGACCGCCAGCTTGCCCGCGGGCTCGTTCGCCCTCGCCACCGATCAGTCGATCGACTTCACCGCTGCGTTCCTGACCGCCAAGCTGGTCAAGAAGGGCAGCTCGTATTCGATGGAAGAGGGCGTGCTCGCCGGCATCACCTCCGTGGGGCAGGTGCTGGGCGCGCTCGCGTCGACCAAGGACCCGGTGACCAAGAAGCCGCTGTGCACCGACAACCTCTTGTACGGCGGCGTGAAGAACCTGGTCTGCGGCTTCCCGGACATGTCGGTCTTGGGCTCGCCCAGCAAGCCGTGTGATCACTTCTCGCTCGGCCTGAAGATGCGGGGCGAGCCGGCAAAGCTGGGGCCGGTCACGGTCAACCAGCTCGACCCGAGCCCGTGTGCCCCGGGCAAGCACCCGAAAGACGACAGCTGCTAGAAACTCCGCTGGTAGCGCAGCGTCATTCCTCGCCCATCGGGCGTGACCGACGCCGCGGCCCGCTCGGACGGGCCCGCCGTGAGCACCAGGATGACGCCGGTCGCCAGCGCCGCCGCGCCAACGCCCACGCCGATGTTGGCGATGGTCGCCGCTTGCTTCGCGTCGTCGCCCGCGTCGACGCCCGTGGGATCGCAGCCGGCGTCGGTGCAGTGCGCGTTGCGATCGTCCCAGCGTGAGTACGCGCGAAGGCCGAAATAGCCGCCAACACCTAGCGCGACGATCCCGAGGCCGCCGACCACGTACCCCGTGGTGCGTTGCCCCGAGCCAGTACCGACATCGCGAGCCGCTGGCTTCCGCTTCTCGGGGGCCTCCCCCACCTTGGTGGATGCCTTCTGCAAGGCCGGCACGGTGATCGTCTTGCGATCGGCCCGGTCGCCGAGCGTGATCTCGGCTTGCCAGTCTTTCCAGCCCGGCGCTCTGGCGGTCACCTGGTGCGTTCCCGGATCGACCGGCACGCCGCTCCCCCACGCCGGTCGCCCCACTCGACTTCCGTCGAGCTCGATCTCGAGGCCCGACAGGCGAGAGGCCGCGGGCACTTCGATCGTGAGCCGCGAGAGCCGGGGCTCGAGGTCAGCCAGGTGCTGGGTGGCGAGGTCGATCCGATCTTTGCGTCCGTCGCGCTTCGCGAGCGACAGCGCGTCGTTGAACTCGGCCCAGGCGGTGGCCGTCTTGCCCTCGGCTTCGTGGCACACGGCCAGGTTGAGCAGGGTGCCCGGCGCCGGGTCGAGCCGCTGACTCTCGGCCAGCTTGGCGCACGCCTTCGGGTAGTCCTTGTCGGCCATCAGCTTGCGCCCCTGCTCGAACAGCTCGCGAGCCAGCGTGCGCTCGGTGGCAGACGGCGCGGCGGCGGCGACACTCGCGAGGGTCAGAATCACGAACGCCGAAGGCCAAGCACGCATGCTGATTGCATGATGGAACAACGCCCGGCAGGTGACCAGATCAACGCTGGTCGGAGAGCGGATCTGCCGTCGGGGGCGGCGGCGGAGCGACCGCTGGCGGCGGGTCACCCTCCCTGGGCTTCTTGGCGCTCTTGGGCGGGGGCCGCGACGAACGCCCGACCACCGGTGAGGGAGCTGCCGACGGCAGGGGCGCTGCCGAGGGCGCCGGCTCCGACGACGAAGCCGCGGGCGCTGCGCTCGGCGGGCTCATGGGGTCCGCGTTCACCGGGGTCACGGCGGTGGCAGCTCCGACCACGGGCTGCGCCGCAGGTGTGGCCAAGGGCGCGGGCGTAATCGCCACCGAGGGCGGCGGCCTGAACCGGGTGAAGAGCACCACCGCTGCCACGCTTCCGACCGCCAGCAGGGCGAAGGCGACGAGCAAGCCGCGCTTCCAACCCCTCTTGGGTTGGGGTGGGGGAACGATGGACTCGGTAGCAAGCGCCGCGTGGAAGGTGCTCTGCTCTTCGGGGCCAGCGCTCAGCGTGGCCCGCAGCGTAGGCACCTTGCCGGATTGATCGGGGCTGATGTCCACCGGCACTTGCGCAACGGTGTCGTCCACCTCGCCCGACTCGATGCGCTGCATGATGTCGAGACGAGCCGCAAGCGCGGGGCCGGCAAGCTTCTCGACGAAGGCCCGGACGGCCTCGCGCGAGGCCGGGCGCAGCGCGGCCTCGATGGCGCTGGCCATCTCTTCCGCGGTCTGGAAGCGCTGTGCTGGGTTGCGATCGAGGCCCCGCCGCACCGCTGCCGCGTAGCCGTCGGGGATCTCGAGGTCCGACCCGCGCAACGACGGGATCTCGCCATCCATCACCTGCGCAATGGTCGCGATCATGTCGTCTGCGCTGAACAGGCGCCGGCCGGTCACGCACTCCCAGGCCACGATCGAGGCGGCAAAGATGTCCACGCGCCGATCGACGTCACCGCCCGCAATCTGCTCGGGCGCGAAGTACCCCAGCTTGCCTTTGAGCTGGCCTTCCGCGGTGCTCTGGGTCCGGGAGGCGGCCTTGGCCACACCGAAATCCAGGATGCGCGCCGAGCCGTCGGTGGCCACCACGATGTTCTGTGGAGAGACGTCGCGGTGCACGATACCCAGGGGCTCGCCCCCCGCGTTCGTTGCCTCGTGCGCCGCGTGGAGCCCACGCAGCGTGTCGATCACGATGGCCGCACCCACTGCCGCCGGGATGCGCTCACCCGCCTTCTTGGCGGCACGAAGCAGACGCGCCAGCGTCTCTCCGTGAACGTACTCCATCACCAGCAAGAGCTCGTCGGCGGTCGCCACCACGTCCAGAATGGGGACGACGTTGGGGTGACGGATGCGGGAGGCGAGCCGCGCCTCGTCGAGCATCATGGTGACGAAGCCCTGGTCCTTGGCGTAGGCCGGGTGCAGTCGTTTGACGGCGACCACGCGCGAGAACCCCACGGGGCCGATCAAGCGCCCGAGATGGACCGACGCCATGCCACCCGACGCGATTTGGTCGTAGAGCACGTAGCGACCGACGCTCTGGGACTCGGCCATCCGAGAACATCTTAGCCAAGTTGGCGCGCCGCCGCCGCCGTCGCGCAAAACCCGCTCGATTTCCCTGGTTTCAGAGCGGATGACGCTTGCCGTCAACCCCCACCACGAAGCTTTCGGACTCGGTCTTGCTGCGGCGCTCGCGGGCGATCACCCGCCCCCGGTCGTCGACCCGGACTTCGAGCAGATCGCCTTCGAAGCGAAAGCCGCGGACCAGCGGAGCCTCGCGATCGGGCTCGCTTTGTACGAGATCGAAGGTCGCGTCGCTGCCGCCGCGGGTCACCACCAGCGCGCGGCCGCGGGTGAGGGCGCGGTAGGCAACGGTGCGGTCGATCTTCACCTCGCGAAACGCCCCAGGCGTACCCGGATCGACCGGTCGCCGGATCAGCGCTCGACACGACTGCTTGCCGCCGCAGGTCTCGTGGAAGAGCAGCGTGCCGTCCACGCCGACCTGAACCGGCCATCGGAGCAGGGCGGCGTCGGACAGGGTGCCCTCTTCTTTGAACGCGCCGCTCGCGTCCGCCACGTGCACCGTCAGGCCGCGGGCCCCACTGCAGGCCAATAGCCCCAGGCCGGCGACCCCGAGCAGATGCCGTGGAAGGCAGCCGGACGGGAGGTCGGCGACTCGTCGCTTGCCCGTCGTGGTGTCGATGATTGCGACGTGCGGCGCGCGCTCGAAGCCATCGGTACACAGCTTCCCCGTAGTGCCGGGAGCGCAGCGCCCGTCGCGAAACAACTCGAACCGGGTCCGGGGTCGCTTGGTCTCGGCCGTGGTGGGGCGCAGGCACCCCGTGCCCTGGCAGGTGGCCCAAGCGGGCTCGGCCGGCGATGTGCCGCGATGTCCCAGGCCGCCGACCCCGATACCCCCAACGATGCCGCTGCCGCCGCCGAGCGTGCCGATACTGCCGATGCCCTCGCCGTCGGTGGAGAAGACACCGCTCACGTCGGCGGTGCCCAAGAGGCCCAGGATGCCGTATTGGCGCCCCTTGGGCTTCGGCGGCGCCGGGCAGCCCCGGCCGGTGCGACGATCCTTCGCCGGCGGCACCTTGGGCATGGGCGGGTCCGTCAGCGAGGGGTGCACGCCGCCGGGGACGCCCTCGGGGCCGGTGCTCGCGCCGAAGCTCGCGGTCCACGAGCGCGCGGCGCGAAAGCGTGAGATCTCGTCACCCGCTTTACTCCAGATACTGCCGTTCTCGGTCAACACCGCCTGGCAGTTCCAGACATCCGACCAGATGAAGCTTCCGCTGCGGCGAATGCGGTCGGGCTGGAAGGACGACCGCTGCCAGGTCTTGCCGTCGTCGCGCGACAAGAACGTGAGCGGCGCTTTCGCTGGGCCGCCCTGCACGGCCATCACGCCGTCGGGCCGCACCACCACCGTGCGGGGCGTTCCCCAAGCCGCGGGCTTGGTCACGGTCCAGGTCTTGCCGCCGTCGCGCGACAGATGCACTTGCTTGTCGTCGGCAGCGACCAGGTAGTCACCCGCCGAGTCCCAGCTCGTGACCTTCTGCGGCGCACTCCGCGGCTCGAACCCCTGCGCGCGCTTCGCGGCCAGAAGGCTCGGGGCAGCCGCCAGCTTCCCGTCGCCGGTCACGACCAGCAGGCTGTCCGACGGTCCGAACAACACTTTCTGGGTGCCCGCGGGGAGCTCGAGCGGGCCGACGACTCCCAGGCTCTCGTCGTACCCGAAGTATTCCCCTGCCGATGTGCGCGTCAGGGCGGCGCGATCGCCCGATGCCAGCAGCGCGTCGTAGACGTAGCCCTTCGACCCAGCCGGGCCCGGTTCGAAAAAGCGCGCGCGTTCGCCGCCGACATCGAGCATCAGCGGTCCCGTCGGCGGGGGCGGGTCGGGGTCGGGGGTCTTCTCGGGCGGCGCGACCGAGACCGAGTGCGGCTTCTGGCGCGGCGCCGGCGGGGGCGCAGCGCTGCACCCGAGCGCGATCGTACCGAGTATCCAGGCCGCTGACCGCATCGCCCCTGATACGCGGGGCACCGCCTCGGGCTTCCCGGGGTTCGCGCCGGTGCCGCTCTGGCCAGCGGCCGCGCTGTCGTGCCAGTATCGGCCCGGAATCAGCAGTGCTTCCAGCCTCAGCGCAGGGCGAGCAGAAGGTCGAGAGACGGAGGAGCCATGAGCATTCTGATCAAGGGCGGACGCGTGGTGACGGCGGCAGACGACTACGTCGCCGACGTCTACGTCGAAGGCGAGAAGGTCCACACCATTGGAAAGGACCTGAAGGTCCCGGCCGACGAAGTGATCGACGCCACCGGCAAGCTGGTGATCCCGGGCGGCATCGACCCCCACACCCACCTGGACATGCCTTTCGGCGGCACCACCAGCGCTGACGACTTCGAGAGCGGCACGATCGCGGCGGCCTTCGGCGGCACCACCTGCCTGGTGGACTTCGCCATCCAGAGCAAGGGTGAGAGCACTCTGAAGGGCCTGGACGCCTGGCACGCCAAGGCCGAGGGCAAAGCGACGGTGGACTACGGCTTCCACATGATCGTCACCGACATGCCCGACGAGCGCCTGCCCGAGATGCAGCAGCTGGCTGACGCCGGCGTCACCTCGTACAAGCTGTTCATGGCGTATCCGGGCGTCTTGTACGTGGACGACGGCACGCTCTATCGCACCTTCCGCCAGGCGGGAGAGAACAAGACCCGCATCTGCATGCACGCCGAGAACGGCATCGTGATCGACGAGATCATCAAGGCCGCCGTCAAAGACGGCAAGCTCGAGCCGAAGTATCACTCCCTGACCCGGCCCACGCGGATGGAGGCCGAGGGCGTGCACCGCGCGATTGCCATCGCCGAGGTGGCGGACGTGCCCTTGCACATCGTGCACCTCTCGTGCGCCGACGCGCTCGAGCAGGTGAAGCTGGGCCGGATGCGCGGCGTGGACGTCCAGGCCGAGACCTGCCCGCAGTACTTGTTCTTGGACTACAGCTATTACGAGAAGCCGAACTTCGAGGGGGCCAAGTGGGTGATGACACCGGCCTTGCGCGAGAAGTGGAACCAAGACGTGCTCTGGCAAGGCCTGCGCATGGGGCACCTGTCGCTCGTGGCGACCGACCACTGCCCGTTCTGCTTCAAGGGCCAGAAAGAGCTGGGGCGCGAGAGCTTCACCAAGATCCCCAACGGCGCCCCCGGCGTCGAGAACCGCCTCACGCTGCTCTATCAGGGCGTGCTGAAGGGCCACTATGACCTGAACCGCTTCGTCGAGATCAGCTCGACGGCGGCGGCTCGCACCTTCGGCATGTTCCCGAGAAAGGGCACCGTGGCCGTGGGAAGCGACGCGGACATCGTGGTCTTCGACCCAGGCAAGCGCGTCACCATCAGCGTGAACGACCCGGCGACGCACCACATGAAGGTGGACTACAGCGCCTACGAAGGCTTCGAGGTGCAGGGCTACCCGGAGACGGTGCTCTCGCGCGGGCGCGTGATCGTCGAGAAGGGCAAGCAGCGCACCCGAGGCGGCGGTCGCTTCGTGAAGCGTGCTCTGGCCGGCGAGCTCTTGCGCTGAAGATGAGCGGCCGAGCCTCCCACCGCGTGAGCCTTCAGAGCCCGCGCATCGCCAACAGCTGGCTCTTGTCGGACGGCCAAGGGCACACCTTCTTGGTGGACACCGGTCACCGCGTGGAGCGCCGCTCGCTGGCCTACAGCCTGCGGCGCGCCGGGATCCGGCGCGGCGGCCTGACAGCGGTGCTCTTGACCCATCGCCACTCGGACCACGCGGGCAATGCCGCCTGGCTGCGTGACGAGCTCCGCTGCCCGGTGATCTGCCACGCCGACGACGCCGTGACGCTGGGCGGCCGCGAGCCGGCCCCGCGCCTGGCCCGCCGCGGCGCCAACGCCGCGTACGACGCCCTGTGCCGCGTCGAAGACCGGTTCCCCGCGCGCTCGCCGGTAGACGAAGTCTACGACGAGGGCTCGTGGCGCTGGGGGTTCGAGGTGATCCCGGTCGCGGGGCACACCCGCGGCTCGACGCTCTTGCTGCACGAGCCCAGCGGGACGCTGTTCACCGGCGACGCGCTGCTGAGCGGCGTGCCGGTGCAGCGCCTGGTATCCCGGCTTTCGCTGGCGATCCCCGGCTTCAGCGAGAACGTGGAGGCGTGCCACCGGGCGACGCGCGCGTTCTTGCGCGAGCAGCGTCCGGTCCAGACGCTCTGCGCGGGGCACGGGCCGCGGGTGACGCGCAAGCTGCCCGAGTTGTTCGCGGCGCTCTGCTAGCGCAGCAACTTGAGCAATCCCCAGACGCCGATCGCCAGTGCGTAGATCGACTCGCCGGCCACGAGCCCCCCGCCGATCAGGCTCATGGTGCTCATGTCTTCCGGGATGTCTTCTTGCTTCTTCTTGGGAAGCCTGTCGGCAATCACGTTGACCAGCGAGGTGACGCAGCCGCCCGCGGCGAACCACGCGGTGACGGGCCACTCGACGAAGCCGCCGAAAGAGAACGCGTACGGCGACGAGAGCAGGATTGAATCCATGATCCAGCCGAAGACGAAGCCGCGCTTGCCGCCGTGGTCCACGAAGCGCCGATAGGCCGGGTTCTTGTGCAAGATCTTGCGTAGCGTCTCGGTCACGATGCCGAACAGCAGGCCGATGCCCAGCGCCTTGATCTTGAACGCCGGCAGGTGGCCCAGGTCGCGCAGCGCCCCGACGAACTTGAAGGTCATCGCGCTCTGCCACTGCCCGACGTCCGCCTTCGGGTTGTCGAAGCTGTTGATCTTGAGCACGGGGTAGGCCGTCATGAAGGTCTGGGCCAGCACGACCGCCAGCACCGAGCCCATCACGATCCCGATCACCTGATAGCGAAACTGTATGTCGCGGTTGGTGCCCAGGCGCGACCCGGTAGAGCGGTCTTGCTGCATGTCCACGCCCACCGAGCAGGCGACCAAGAGCACGCTGGCTGCGATCAGCGCCGTGATCGGATCCTTGAGGCCGAGCAGACTCATCAAGAGCACGCTGATCACGAATGCGCTGGAGATCGGGTTGCTGTCGCTGATGCCGGTCGAGATGCCGTTGACCAGCACGAACACCAACGAAAGCCCGATGGCGAAGGCCAGAAAGCCCAGCGGACGGCCGAGCACCACGTGGCCCACGCCCAGCACCGCCAGCCCCCAGAACGTGCACCACACGGCCAGCCGCTTGATCTTCAGCGGGTGTGCCGCCTGGCTGCCGGGCTGGGCCTTCTCGTCCTTCACGTCGCGAATGCGTCGGATCGCCTGAACGGCGATCAGCGCCAGATCCACCAGCGCGGCGCCCAGGATCATGGCCAGCGCGATCATGAACCCGATCTTGCGGAACGGGTCGTCGGCGCCCAGCCAACCCATCTGCTTGAGTGACGGCGTCAGCCAGTGCCCGATCACGCCCATCACCACACCGGGGACCGCAATCCGAGAAGCAACCACGATGCCTGCGCCCACGGTGGAAGCCGAGAACGCGCTGGCAGCCACGAACGCGGCGTGCTCGGCGAGCGCCGCGCCGACGACGCCGAGACCCGTGCCCGCGCCCAGCTGGGCGATCGAGCGCTTCAGCAGCCGTTTGTCGGTGAGGGCCCGCAAGATGTTCGCGACGGCCAGGCCCGACGGATAGGTGAGCTTCATGCGGTCGACGAGGATCGGCGTGTAGAGCATGCCGATGCCGACGCCGAACATCCCGACGCAGCAGTAGAACACCATCAGCTGCCAGGCCGGCGGCAGGTCCATCCCCAGCCAGACCATGGCCTGGATGAGCACACCCATGGCTGCCAGCGAAGCGACGCTCGCCGCCATGGTCTGCATGTAGTTCGCGCCGTGCTTGCCGTCGGCGCCGTAGCCGTAGGTCACCGCGCTGCCCAAGATGCCCGCGAGCACCTGGCCGCCGATGAAGAAACCGAGGCTGAAGTTCATGTAGGCCGCGGCGATCCCGCCCAGCGGCCCGAGAACGAAGATCGCCACGGCGGCGAGCAGCGCGTGGTACTTCCACGTGCCAACGGGGGGCAGTAGCTTGGAGCGCTGCGTCGCGTGTTCGTCCATGGCGGGCGCCGGTCTAGCCCGGATCCGCGCCGGCTGGCAGGGGATCCGGGCACCCGTCCGCTCAGAGCGGGGCGTCTTTGCAGCGTTCAATTCCCGAGCGGAAGCTCTTCTCGAGCACCGCGCGGCGCTCGCGCTCGGGAAGCTTGTCGAGCCCGCCGCTCGGAAACTCTTGCCCATAGACCTGAAACGCCGCCTTGCAGTCGCCGGCGCGGGCCAGGCACGCCGCGCCGGTGTGGAACAGGGCCTTGGGCGAGGAGTTGATCTGCGCGTCGTCGGGCCCGTTGGAGGGGACCTTGGGCAAGAGCTCTTTCACGCGCTTCACGTTCGCGGCGCAGTCGCTGCGGGTGGTGACATAGGCCCCGTCCGCCAGCTCGCGCAGGGCTCGCAGCAAGCGGTCGCGGTCCGTCTCGTCCCCGCCCCGGCAGCGCATGCTGGCCACGCCCTCGACGCTGGTCTTGGCCAGCTCTGGGGCCATGTTCAGCTCGCGAACGTAATAGTCGGTCAGCGCTTGCTTGCCGGCCTGGCAACGACCGGCGAGCATCTCGCACTGGGCGCGGATCCCGACCAGTGTGCTCTCGAGCTTTGGGTCGAGGGCCTTCAGCCGGTCGAGCTCTTCCAGGCAGCCCTTGCCGTCGTCGTGCATCAGCTTGCGGTTGGCTGCCTGCAAGAGCACGGCCACTTCGCCCAGAGGCACCGCCGGAGCGACTGGCCCCGGCCCGGGCACGGTGGGCGCCGGCTCGGGCTCGGCCACGGCCGCGGGGCGAGCGGGCGCAGTGCTCGACGCGGGCTCGGGCGTGCGCGAGCCCTTCTGGCAAGCCGCACACAGCAGGGCAGCGACGCACGCGAGCCGCATTCGCCTCACTTCTTCTTGCACTTTTGGTTCGAGGCCTCGAAAGCGCCGCGCATGATCTGCTCTTTCAGATCGTCCTTGGTGTTCTTCAGAGTGTCGACCGGATACCCGTCCTTGTAAAGCTTGTACGCCGCGTCGCAGTCGCCGGCCTTGACCGCGCAGCTGGCGGCCATCGCGTACAGATTCTTCGGGCCGTGGACGATCTGGGTGTCGTCTTCGTCCTTGGGCTTGACGGTCTTGAACAGGCGCTTGGCCGTCTCCCAGTTGCTCTTGCAGTACGCTACGTCCTTCTTGTTCACGCCCGCCATGGTCAGGTTGTGCATGGCTTGCAGCAGCGTGTCGCGATCGCTCATCTTGCCCTGGCAGTGCAGCTTGGCCAGCGCCTCGACGTGGGCGTCGATCTGCTCGGGTGACTGGTCGCCCTGCATCACCGCGAGCCCCTTGGTGGCCATGGCCTTGCCGGCGTCGCACTTGCCGGCGACCATCAAGCACTGCGCGCGCAGATAGTGGGGAAAACCGGACTTCGCCTCGCTGGACTTGTCTTTCGGGTTCAGCTTGTCGTGGGCGTCGAGCTCGGCCAGGCAGCCCTTGCCGTCTTTGGCCGTGAACTTGGTCTGCGCGCTCTTGAAGCGCTCGCCGGCTTCGCCCTTGGCCTCGAACTTGGCCTCGAGCTTGGCTGCTTTGTTGAGCGAGGCGTCGGTCTCGGGTGCCTTCTGGGCGGTCTTGTCCGGATTGTCGCCGGCTTCGATCTTGCGCAGCGTCAGCCGGATTGGGACCTTGCAGCCCTGGATCTCGGTGGCCGTCTCGCTCTTGCAGAGGCCAAGGTCCCCGCCCTGCTTGTCGGCCTTGGTGCTCTTCTTCGCGCTGCCACCGGCGCCGAAGCCGTAGAGCGACGCCTCGGCGCTCGCGCTCTTCTCGGTGACCGAGCCCAGGGCGAAGGCGCCCAGGTTGTAGCCATAGACGTAGTGCGTCGCCCCCTTGCACCCCGCGACCGACTTGATGTCGCTCGAGTAGGCCGCCGGGCGCGTCGCCGAGCGCGTCCCCGCCACGTAGTACTCCATGCGGAACTGCTCACCACCCGAGACGCGCCCCCCCAGGCTCGCCACGCCGAGCGGCAAGTTGGCGTACAGCTCGGCCTCGCTCTTGATCTCCATCTTCTCGAGGGACCCACTGGTCCACTCGACGGGCTTGTAGCTGCCGAACGAGCCGCGGACCGAGTCGTCCTTGCAGCTATCGAGCACCGTCAGCTTGCAGCCCTCGTACTTGACGAACACGACGTCGTTGGCGGCAATCGACTCGAACTGCGACATGTCGGTCGCGTCCCACTCGATGATGAACGGGCGATCGTGGCTCTCGGGGTTGCAGGCGTTCTTCCCGGCGAAGGTCTCGCCCATCAGCTTGCTCTGCCCGGACTCGCGGGAGCCTCCGGCGCCCGGTGCTCCGCCGGGGCCGCACGCCGCCGACAGCACCATCCAACCCACCACACCCACGAGCGCGAGCTTGTTCATGACTTTCCTTCGGTTTTGTCGGCGCCCAGGCTTCCACCGGGCAAAACGGTCTACAAGGGCCGCGTCAGTACGCCTCGACCCGTGAGATACTTCCCTCGGGAGGTTCGGAAAATGCGCTTTGCTTCGGCGATTTGGGTCGCGGTTTCGACGGTGGCTTCGCTCGTCGCCTGCGGCGAGGGCGACGGCGGCGGGGGCAGCGGCGGCGCGAGCAGCGGCGGCGCGACCTCGGGGGGCGCCAGCAGCGGCGGCGCGAGTAGCGGCGGCGCCAGCGGGGGAACGGCGGGGAGCAGCGGCGCGGGCGCGGGCGGCTCTGCCGGGGCCGGCACGGGTGGCACGTCGAGCGGTGGCACGTCGAGCGGTGGCACGTCGAGCGGTGGCACGTCGAGCGGTGGCACATCGAGCGGTGGCACGTCGAGCGGTGGCACCACGGGTACGGGCGGCAGCGGCGCGACCAGCGCCGGAGGCGGCCCACCCGCCGGCAACCCCGACGGCAAGTGCTCCGACCCGCTGCCGGCCGACGCGAACCTGGAGAGCATCGCGACCCCCACCACCGTTGTCGGGACGGGGACGGCCGCCAGCTGCACGTCCCAAGCGTTCGTCGA
>JAKLKA010000165.1 GCA_023150915.1 Polyangiaceae bacterium | reverse complement strand
CAACCCCGCCCTGCGTCAGAGGCTCGGCGGCCTCGACGGCGACTCCAACGCGCAGATGGCGATGTTCGCGTCGTAGCGCGCTCCCGCCGCGGTCGCGTGCAGGGCGGACGTGTGCCCGGTAAGCTCTGCGACCGGGACCATGGAGGGTTCAGCAGCGCGGGTCGAGGACTTCGAGAGCCAAACCAGGCCGGCTTCGGGCGTTGTTCGCGTCGGCGGCAACCTTCGCCAGAGAACTACCCCCCCTTTGTCTCACCTCCGCGCGCGCGAGCCATCCCCCTGGGCTTTGACAGTTCCCCTTTTCGACGCGCCTTTGCTAGGCTCTTCCCCATGACGACGTGGGGATCGCGTTCGATGGGGCGTCTGATGTGGGCAGCGGGCACAGTGGCTTTGACGGCCATGGCATGCGGCAGCTCGGGCGGTGGCGGTGCCGGCGGCGCTGGCGGCACGCCCGTCGGCGGTGGCGGCATTGGAGGTGGCACCGGCGGGAGCCCCACTGGAGGCGCGAATACCGGCGGCGTGGCGGGTGGGACCGGCGGAGCCTTCGGCGGCTCTGGAGGTGGAGGAACCGGCGGTGCGGGCGGGATGGGTGGAGCCGCAGCCGCGGGAGGGACCGGAGGTGCGGCGTCGACCCCGTACGGGACCGAATGTCACTCCACCGCTGACTCGTGCGGCAACGCCAAGTACGAGTGCGTTGCATTCTCCCTCGCGGGTGGAAGCGGTACTGCACACGCCTGCAGTCATACCTGCAGCGTGCCCAGTGACTGCGATGCCGCGCCGACCGGCATGGTCCCCGGCTGCCTGCCTTTCAGCGTGAAGCGATGCGTGTTGATTTGCCACGACCAGGGCACGAAGTATCCATGTCCGGCCGGCATGGGTTGCTACGTGTCGAGCAGCCAGAACGTGGGCTGGTGCGTATGGCTTTGAGTCCGTAGCAGCGCGCTTCCGGGGAGCGTCCGAAAATCTGTGTTGATTGAAGTGGATGGTGCGTATCACGCTGCCCGTCGAACGGCGGATGCGCGGCGGGACCGGGAGCTTGCTCGGCGCGGATGGAGCGTGCTGCGGCTGCCAGCGGCGCTCGTGACGCAAGACCTCTCGGAAGCCGTCGCGCGCGTCCGGTCGGCGCTCGGGGGTGAAGAGCCGCGGCGAGGCCTCTACCGGGGCGGTTCTTGGTAGTTCGCGGCCTGCCCGCCGAGAAACGGCGTACTGTACGCCGACAGAACCGATAGGATCCTGGGGATGGTGGAGCGTGACAGCCAGCCGCGCACCAACTTCGCGCACCTCGAGGCGCACGATGAACAGCTCGTGCGCCTCGGCATGCTGGCGGAGCGCTACTTCGCGGACGATCCGAACACGGCGCTCCTGAAGCTTCGTCAGCTCGCCGAGCTGCTGGCGCAGCTCGTGGCGGCAAAGATCGGCCTGTACACGTCGCGCGAGGAACCGCAGTACGACCTGCTGCGCCGCCTGCAAGATCAGGGCATCCTTCCCCGGGAGATCGCGCAGCTCTTCGGCGAGGTTCGCGGGGCCGGAAACGCCGCGAACCACGCGATTGTTGGTGATCACCGTACAGCGCTTGCCGTCCTCAAGATCACCTGGCAACTCGGCCTCTGGTTCCACCGGACCTTCGCCAACGCCGCATTCAAGCCGGGGCCATTCGTTCCACCGACGCCACCGAAGGACGAGAGCGAAGAGCTTCGCGCCGAGCTGGCGACGCTGAGCAAGACCCTCGCGGAGTACCAGGCCGCGCACCACGATGCGACCGAGCGACTCGCCTCCACGGAAGCGAAGCTGCGCGAGACCAAGGACGACCAGACGTTCTGGGAGCAGATGGCCGTCGAGGCCGAGGAGGCCAAGGCCGACCTCGTGCGGAAGCTCGCGGCCTACCAGGCAATCGGGATCGCGCAGCCGCAGGCGACCGTGGCGGCGCTCGTCACCGCCGCCTCCACGGCGGCGAACGCGGTCGAGCTCGACGAGGCCGACACCCGCAAGCTAATCGACGAGCAGCTTCGCGACGTCGGGTGGACGGTCGACTCCGCGACCCTCACGTACGCGAAGGGTGCCCGCCCGAAGAAGGGCCAGAACATCGCGATCGCTGAGTGGCCCACCGCCAGCGGTCCCGCGGACTACGTCCTCTTCGTCGGGCTGGTGCCCCTGGCGACCGTCGAGGCCAAGCGAAAGAACATCGACGTTTCCGGCTCGCTCCAGCAAGCGAAGCGGTACAGCCGTGCGTTCGAGCTCGACGAGGGGCTCGCGACGCCGGGCGGTCCCTGGCGGGAGTTCCAGATCCCGTTCGTCTTCTCCTCCAACGGTCGTCCCTACCTGCGCCAGCTCACCACCCGCAGCGGCACCTGGTTCTGCGATCTGCGCAACCCGGAGAACCTCGGGCATGCGCTCGACGGCTGGTACACGCCTGACGGCCTCGTTGCCCTGTTGAAGCGCGACGAAGGCCGGGCGCAACAGCAGCTGAAGAACGAGCCGTTCAACTACGGCTTCGCCTTGCGGCACTACCAGCAGACCGCCATTCGAGCCGTCGAGGCCGCGATCGGCCAAGGCCGGCGCGAGATGTTGCTGGCGATGGCAACCGGCACCGGCAAGACCAAGACCTGCATCGCGCTCATCTACCGCCTGCTCAAAGCGCAGCGCTTCCGGCGTGTGCTCTTTCTCGTCGACCGCTCGGCCCTCGGCGAGCAGGCGGCCAACGCGTTCAAGGACACGCGGATGGAGAGCCTGCAGACGTTTGCCAACGTGTTTGGTGTCAAGGAGCTCGACGACCAGCGGCCCGACAGCGACACCGCAGTGCACGTTGCAACCGTGCGGGGTCTCGTGCAGCGGGTACTCTACCCCTCCGAAGGCGTCGCGACTCCTCCGGTCGATCAGTACGACTGCATCGTCGTCGACGAGTGCCACCGCGGCTACCTGCTCGATCGCGAGCTATCCGACACCGAGCTCGGATTCCGCAGCTTCGACGACTACATCTCGAAGTACCGGCGTGTGCTCGACTACTTCGACGCCGTGAAGATCGGCCTCACCGCCACGCCCGCACTTCACACCACACAGATTTTCGGTGTCCCGATCTTCAGCTACGGCTACCGCGAGGCCGTGATCGACGGCTACCTCGTGGACCATGAGCCTCCGGTCCAGATTAACACGCAGCTCTCGACGAACGGCATCGTGTGGCATGTCGGCGAGCAAGTGGCCGTCTACGACGCACGCCAGAGCCAGGTCGAGCTCTTCACCACGCCCGACGAGATCCGAATCGACGTCGAGGACTTCAACCGCAAGGTCATTACGGAGTCCTTCAACCGCGTGGTGTGCGAGTACCTCGCGGGCGAGCTCGACCCGTCGTCGCGACAGAAGACACTGATCTTCTGCGTGAATGATGCCCACGCCGATCTCGTGGTCGACCAGCTCAAGAACGCCTTCGCCAAACAGTACGGCGGCGTCGAAGACGACGCGGTTCTGAAGATCACGGGCGCGGCCGACAAGCCGCTGCAGCTCACTCGACGTTACAAGAACGAACGCAGCCCCAACGTCGCCGTCACGGTCGATCTGCTCACGACTGGCATCGACGTGCCCGAGATCTGCAACCTCGTCTTTCTGCGCCGGGTGAACAGCCGCATCCTCTTCGACCAGATGCTCGGGCGCGCGACGCGGCTCTGCGAAGAGATCGGCAAGGAGGCCTTCCGGGTCTTCGACGCCGTGAGGATCTACGAGGCCTTGCAGAACGTGACGGCGATGCAGCCCATCGTCATCAATCCGAACATCAGCTTCGCCCAGCTCAACCGAGAGCTCGCTGAGGCGAAGTCGGATGACCAACGGGGCCTGGTGCGCGACCAGTTCATCGGCCTGCTGCTGTTCACGCAGAACGACGAGTCGCTCTACCTGCTCGACGAGCCCGACACGCACCTCAACCCCGTCTGGACCTATGATTTCTTGAAGCTGCTTCAGGAGAACATTCGCGCTGAGAAGGGGCAACTGATCGTCGCGACCCACAACCCGCTGATGATCGGCAGCCTGAGGAAGAACCAGGTACGTGTTCTCGCCGTGGGCGACCGGGTCATTACTGCTGAGGAGCCCGACCACGACCCGCTCGGCATTGGAGTCGAAGGGCTGCTCAAATCGGAGTTCTATGGCCTGCGTTCGAGCCTCGCCCCGGAGGTTCTCGGCCGCATCGACCGGCACTACGAGCTTTTGGGGAAAGAGGGCAGGACGCCTGCGGAGCAGGCCGAGCTCATGCAGCTTGCCTCAGAGCTCAACGCTCTCAGCGTGGCGCGCACGCATCCGAATCCGTACTTCGAAGCGTTCGCTACTGCGCTGGCTCGGCGCACACCGCACGAGGAGACTGCGCTCACCAGGGAGGAGTTGGCTGCCCAGGCCAAGCTCGCGGATGAGGTGCTCGGCGAGTTGATCGAGGAGGAGCGGACCGTGCCCGAGGAGACCGGACCGTGAGATTCATTCCCCTCCGCGATCAGAAAGCAGATCCCAACTGGGTGAAGAGGGCATCCGTCCTGATTGCTGACCTCAAGACCGCTGCAGACTCTGCGGCGCGCAACAAGATCATAGACGACAACCGCGCCCTCTGGGGTGAGTTGAAGGACTGGCTGCTCGGGCTGTCGCATGGAAAGTGCTGGTTCTCCGAGGCCAAGGACTGCTTCAGCCACTGGGACGTAGAGCACTATCGACCCAAGAAAAGCGCCAAGGATCGGGACGGCACCACCCATGACGGGTACTGGTGGCTTGCCTTCGACTGGGAGAATTTCCGGATCTGCGGCAACGCCGGGAACCGGAAGAAGAGCACTTTCTTCCCCCTGCGCGACGGCTGTGCGCGCGCTGTAGTGGATGGCGACCTTCGCCACGAAGTGCCAATGCTGCTTGATCCAGTCGATGAAGACGACCCGGTCTTGCTCTTCTTCGACCTCGAAGGTCACGCGGTTGCGGCGCCACATGTGACCGACGCCTGGGAGACGACTCGAGTCGAGTACTCGGTCGAGCGCTACAACCTAGACTTCCCCCCGCTCATGGACAGGCGAAAGACGGTGTGGGCCGAGTGCTGGAATCGCGTGGAGGAGTACCGGCGAGAGCTCCGTCTGTGCCGCAAGGACCCGACCAACGCCGTTGCGCGGGACCGCGTCAAGCAGGCCGCGAAGCGCGTACGAGCGATGATTCGGGAGGAACGGGAGCTGTCTGCCGTGGCCCGCGCCTGCGTCGAGAGCGCAGGCGATCCGCGCCTAACCGGACTCTTGAGGTCCGCATGACCGTGCCGCGGACATGACCACTCTCTCCGCCCTCCAGTCACTCATCGCCCAGGGCGAGTCCTCGACCCTCGAATTCAAGCGCTCGACCGCCGAGTTGAGGCGCGCCGGCGAGACGCTCTGCGCCTTCCTGAACGGCGACGGCGGCAAGCTGCTGATCGGCGTCGGCCCCGACGGCAGTCTCGTTGGGCAAGAGGTCGCCGACATCACGCTCCGCGACGTTGCGGCGATGCTCGGCCGCTTCGAGCCGCCCGCCCGCGTGGAGATGACCCGGGTGGATGCCGGCAACGGCCGGCAGGTGATCGTGCTCGAGGCCGCGGCGTCCCGGCAGTTCGCACCGTTCGTCTTCGAGTCGAAGCCGTACAAGCGCGTGGGCTCGACGACCACAGTGATGTCGCAGGAGGAGTACGCGCGCCTGCTCCTCGATCGGAACCACAGCCGGCATCGCTGGGAGAACCAGCCAGCCGTGGGCGTGCGTCTCGAGGACCTCGACCGCGAGGAGGTCCTGCGCACACGCGCCACCGCCATCGAGCAACGGCGCCTCTCGGCCGGAACGAGCATGGACGTCGGCGACATCCTCGACCGCCTCGGATTGCGCATCGACGGGCAGGTCACGCAGGCCGCGCAGATGCTCTACGGGACCAGGTTCCTGCCCGACTACCCGCAGGCGCTGCTCAAGCTCGGGCGCTTCCGGGGCACGAAGGTCACCGGCGACATCCTGGACAACAAGCAGGAGTACCTGCATGCGTTCGCGATGGTCCGCGAGGCAATCGCCTGGCTCGACCGAACGTTGCCGCTGTCCGCCCGCTTCCCGACGGGTGCCATCAACCGCGAAGATCGGCTGCCGGTGCCGGCAGAGGCGCTGCGCGAGATCGTTCTCAACGCCGTCATCCATCGCGACGTGAGCAACCCGAGCTCGTACGTCGCCATTGCCGTCTTCGACGAGCGCATCGAGGTGCGCAGCATCGGCGATTTCCCTTCGGGCGTGCTCGCGGAACAGCTCTCGCGCGAGCACCTGTCCGTCCGTCGCAACCCGCTCATCGCAGAGGCGTTCCATCGCACCGGCGCCATCGAGGCCTGGGGGCGAGGCACGAACCGCGTCATCGAGGCCTGCCGTGCTTACGGCATCCCCGACCCGGAGTTCGTCGACGAGGCCGGCGCGGTCACGGTGACGTTCAAGGCTGAAGTCGTCGCCGGGGCACCAAGTAGGGACCAAGCTGGGACCAAGCTGGGCCTAAGTCGGGACCAAGCCCAACTGCTCGAAGTGGCAGCTGAAGTCAGGACTTTGCCCGAGCTGATGGCACCCTTCGGGCGCACGAACAGGACCAAGTTCCGAGACCAAGTCCTCGCCCCGCTCCTCGAGGCTGGCCTCGTCGAGATGACCATTCCCGACAAGCCCCGGAGTCCGAAGCAGCAGTACCGCACGACCGATGCGGGGCGAGCAGCTCTGCTGATCGCGAGGCGCGAATGACAAGCAATAGTCCAGCACCGCCGTCACCCCGCCGGCCGCACCCCGACGCATCCGCGCCGCCCGGCAGGACCACACCCATGCGCCTCCTCCTCGCCGCGCTCCTCTGCTCCGCCACCGCCTCTGCCGCCACGACCTCGGAGAACGTCGCAAATTGAGCTGGTCGCGGTAGGGACGGCCCTTTCGGGCCGCCCCCCGCACAGAACCCGGCGAGCGGATTTCCCGCACCGGGCTCCCACCTTGGGTCAACGGGCCGCAAAGCGCACCTCCGGCCAGGGGTGGCGAATCTCGACCTTCGGAAGCGCGAACTTGGCCTCGAAGTGGCGAAGCTTCTCGACAGACCAATGCCGGCCCCGCTGGCTGCGCCGTTGAAGCTGACGCAGCCATGCGTCGCCGACGTGTTGGCGGAAACGCTTCAGGACGTGTTCGTTCGTGGGTGCCACGAAGTACTCGAAGTGACCGCGAAGCACGGCCGAGAGCCAGCCGTGCGTGACGCGCGCGTCTTCGTGTCGCCGCCGACGAAGCTCTGTCGATATCTCCGCCATCGAGCGCCGTCGCTTCTTCTTGGAGGTGAACCGCACGAGCTGAAACCACCCCTTTGCTGGGTCCTTGCCGCAGACGTGCGTGAAGCCGAGGAAGTCGAAGGTCTCGACCTTACGGCCGAGCTTCGCGCTCCGCTCACGCGCGAATCGCCCGCTTCAGTTCCGCAACTGCTTCATCCAGAGTCATCGGAGAGTCCGGATTACGGGGCACGCGTTGACCCGCGAGCGCCGTGGCTCATCGTAACAGACGGCAAGGCGTGAACGCACGCGGGCGAGTGCCGTAGACAGGTAACCGTGCCGGAATGGACGCCTCGCAGGAAGGCAATGCTTCGGCGAGTCTCGGGGGGTGGCGAAGAGGCACTCTCGTGAGTTTTGGGCGCGCTTGATCGGTGAGGTCGAGCGCGGCGGCGGGGTCGAAGCCGTTGCTCGCCGTCATGGCGTTCGCCCGCGCACGTTGATCTGGTGGCGCTGGCGGCTGGGCCAGGGGCCGCGACGGTCGGGCCGGAAGGCGCAGTTGCTCCCCGTGGTCGTGCGGGGCGCACCGGTTACCTTCGAGCGCCCGGCGCTCGTCGAGCTCGCTGTGCGCGACGTGGCGCTGCGGCTCGAGACGGGCACCGACGTCGATTACATCGCCACGCTCGTGGCCGCGCTGCGGTCGTCATGCTGAGCGTTGCACCCGGCGCAAGGGTCTACCTGGCGGCTGAAGCCGTCGACTTGCGTCGCGGTCACGACGGACTCTGTGCACTGGTGCGCGGCACACTCGCGCTCGACCCGTTCACCGGCCACTTCTTCGTCTTCATCGGCAAGCGTGGGGATCGGGTGAAGATCCTGTTTTGGGACCGCGGCGGTTTCGTCGTCTACTACAAGCGTCTTGCTCGCGGGCGTTTCCAGTTGCCCCGCCTGGTGGCTGGCGCGGACCGCGTTGTTCTTGACGGAACGCAGCTCGCGATGTTGCTCGGCGGCTTCGACCTGGTGAGGACGCGTCGGACGGAGGCGTGGGAGCCCGCCGCGCGCCGTGGGGCAGCCTGAGAAACAAAGTGAATTCGATCCCTTCCGCGAAGGGGATCGACACGCGGCCCAGAATCTGATCAAACGTGGGCGTTGGTCCCGCCCCCTGACGACGAGCACGATTGCGGCTGGAAGGCGTATTCCGCTGCGCAGGCGGCGAAGCTCGACGAGCAGAACGCGAAGCTGAGCGACCTCACCGAGAAACTCGCCGTCGTGACGGCGAAGCTCGACGAGCTCTCGAAAAGGAGCAGGGGCCACCGCAGCGAGCGCCGGCGCAGCCCGAAGATGCCGCCGCCCGTGGCGCCGAAGAGCGACCCATCGGAAGCCGAGAAGAAGCGGCGTGCGTCCGCCGAGCTTCGGAACACGAAGCTCGAGACCGAGATCGTCGCGGTACCCGTACCGCCCGAAGGTTGCCGATGCCCGAACTGCGGCGGCGACGAGAAGATCCGAAACGTCGGCTTCGAAAAGCCATCGACGGTCTACGAGTATGTCCCGGGGTACTTCCGCCGGCGCATCTTCCAGCGCCAGACTCTCGCGTGCCGTTGCGGCTACATCGTCACGGCACCGGCGCCTGATCGGGTCGGCGAAAAGACGCGCTACGCCCCGAGCTTCATCGCGCACCTCGTCGTCGCGAAGTGCTCGAGCTCGATGCCGCAGTACCGGCTCGAGAAGGAGTACCGGAACATCGGCATCCCGATGTCGCGGAGCACGATGTGCGGTCTGTTTCATCGCGGCGCCCACGAGCTGAAACCGCTCTACACCGCGGCGCTCGGCCTCGTGCCACTGGCTGCAGACGTGCACGCAGATGAGACGAGCATCCGGCAGATCGACATCAAGAAGAAGGCGTACATCTGGGACTTCGTCACGCCCGAGCTCATCGTCTACTGCTACGCCGCCGACCGGAGTGGAGACACGCCCAAGCGCGTGCTGGGCGATTCGCAAGGCCGGCTCGTCGTCGATCAACACACCGGCTACAACGCGATCACGAAGCCAGGGAAACGCACTCGTGCCGGCTGCCTCGCTCACGCTCGACGCAAGATCTTCGAAAACAGCGAACACCCCGAGGCGAAGGAAGCGCTCGATCTGATCGGCGAGATCTACGCCATCGAGCACGAAGCGAAGGGGGCCGGGATCGTGGGCACGGACGCCCACCTCGAGCTCCGCAAGTTTCGCTCTCGCCCGATCTTCGCGAAGCTTCTCTGCTGGGGGCGTCGGTACCGACATAGCTTCGAACCACGCTCCGGGATCGCCAAGGCCGTCCGCTATCTGCTGCGCAACCACCGGGCGCTCGGCTGCTTCCTGCGGCACCCGACGATCCCGCCCGACAACAACCCAGCCGAGGCCGGCCTCCGTCGCATCGCCGTGGGGCGATCGAACTACCTCTTCGTCGGTCACAAGGAGTCCGGCGAAGACCACGCCATCCTCTACACGCTCGTCGCGTCCTGCGAGAAGAACGGCGTCAATCCGGTCGCGTACCTGACCGACGTGCTCACCCGCATCCAGACGCACCCTGCGAGCAGGATCCAGGAGCTGCTGCCGCACCGATGGAAACCGCCGGACCCCCCGACCCACGCGTCGGCGGCCATGGGCGCCTGATCCCCTCATTTCGCTAGACGTGACCGGCATCGTGCGGTGCCGCACGATGCCCCGCCAGGCCACCATTCTCCAAGGCGTCCGAATGGGGACGGTTACGCTGCTGAGGCGGGCGAGTGCCGAAGACAGAGTGGTCGCCCGCCGACGCGGAACGGAGGGTGAAACTCGCCTGGCCGGCGTTCGGCGGGTGCAACGTCGAGTTAGACGGCAGGCAAGTCAGCGGAGATCCAATACATCTGTTTGTGCCCACGCGACTCATACTCCGCGCGCAGAGCCTCCGCTTCCTCACGCGAATGGCCAGCGCTGATCATGAAGGAGTTGCCGTTGTCGTCCTGGCGCCACAGCGACCAGCTCTCCGTCGGTGGACCTGCTGCAAACGAACCGCCGTCGAGAAACAGGTGCGTCGCTTGCCAGTGGTAGGAGCACTTCTTGCCTTCGTTCAGATCGCTCAGCCGGGCGACTTCAGCTTCAGCGACAGCCTGACTCAGCACGACCTCTTTGACGGTAACCGACAAGCGCGGATCAACAGGGGCTGGCGGTGGAGTCGTGTGCTCAAGGTGCTCGACGCGGATCACCGCGTAGGCGCGCTGGCTTGAGGTTCGGCGAGTCACCCTCTTTGTCCGTGTAACGGGGCACGCGTTGACCCGCGAGCGCCGAGGCTCAGCGTAACAGACGGCAAGGCGTGAACGCACGCGGGCGAGTGCCGAAGACAGAGTGGTCGCCCGCGGGCGCGGAACGGACGGTGAAACTCGCCACGACCGGCGCTCGGCGGGTCGAACGCGAGTTAGGCGGCAGCATCGGCGTCACTTTAAGTGTTTGCTTTCCCAGTCGTCGAGACGTTTGATCAGGTCGTCGGGTTCGAGGGACGGTGCACCGATATTGGGCAATGTGATCGCGCCGTCGGCGGAGCCATCCGGATCGAGAACCGCCAGAATCGCGTCGATCGTCTGGGAAACCCCGAATCGAACGGCGGCGGCCAGGCCTCCAGCGGTGACCAACACCGCAACGATGATGCGTCCGGCATAGAAGACGGCGCTGTCCGTGGGAAGCGGCAACGAGACGACCAGCCATGCAGTCAGCGCCAGAGAGACGACTGAGACCAAGATGGCGCGGAAAAGAAGGGTCACGCGAACAACAAGAACCGTGGTGTCGCCTTCTGGTCGCACAGTCCCGTCAACGCGAAGGTAGTCGAGAGACACGCCGAGGGGCGCCAAGCGGAAGTGCGTTGGGTGGACGACTCCGAAAAAGGGTCGGTGGCTTCGGTGGCGGAGCTCCCGGAAGGTCGGTCGGCGTTCCTGCGTGATTGTGCGCAGCCTGGTCACGAGTTCTTCCGGCGACACAGGAACGTGGACGACGAGAAGCTCTCCGGTTCCGAAGGCGACTCGCTTCCGCGACGGCCTGGCGAGTGCGCTCGTACGATAAGGATCCGACATTGCGGTCCGCCAGTCTGTCCGCCCAACGGGGCACGCGTTGACCCGCGAGCGCCGAGGCTCATCGTAACAGACGGCAAGGCGTGAACGCACGCGGGCGAGTGCCGAAGACAGAGTGGTCGCCCGCGGGCGCGGAACGGACGGTGAAACTCGCAACGACCGGCGCTCGGCGGGTCGAACGCGAGTTAGGCGGCTCTCGCAGGGAAGATTCGGGTCGAGCCTCAGCGATAGCTGACCGACGACGGGCGTACCGCGCAGGTTTGAAGTCCGGCTTGGTCTAGGAATGCGCGAAGCGACCGCACGCCCCGCCCGTCTTGCTTGGGCCCGAGCCAAACCTCGCGGGCTGGACATGGCTTGGGCAATTGAATCTTGAGAAAGGGCGCCATGCCGTACGGGGAATCCCGGAAGCAAGCATCACCAGGGACACCGCCCAACTTGAACGTGCCCATCAAGACCAACCGCCATTCCGACTCTTCCTTGAAGCCCGGCATCTTGAAAATCAGGCTGTAGAGTGCCGTGAGGCGCAAGACGCGCGTAGCGAGAAGCACAACGGCCTCCCTCCGCGGGAACGTGAAATTCTGCTTGTTGGACGTGTATTCGGAAACCATGGCGCCGATTCCACGCGCGACTGTCGCGCCCATGGCGTCGCGGTCGTATTGCACGCGGAGGAGGAGCGGCCCGCGGAAGCCATCAATTGACGTGGGCGCGACGTCCCGCAAGTCGAGCCCTATGGAATACCCCACGCCATCCGATGCATATGCGCGCCACTGGCCCAGCGAATCAGATACCTCGGAGAAGCAGGCGAGAAAGACGTCGGAAATGCGATCGTCAAGATCGTTCGCTAAAGCGTTGAGCACATGGCCGAGGTCGGGATCGGCGGACAGCCGCGATTCCACGTACTCTGCCACGACGCCGGATGCGTACCGAAGCTCGAGTGCATCGTTCAGGAAGTCTGAATGTGTTGCGCGAATGACCGAGTCGGTGGCAATCGCGCGCACAGCCGCCCCGTCCGTGTATTGATACAGGATCGCCGGCGGGTCGGAGCTCAACTGGTCGAGTTGCGCGCGCTCAGAGTCGACAGCGGCGTCCAATGACGCGGCGAATTCGGCCTTGTCCATTGGTTGAGACTAAGGCCGGCGGTTGGCTTAGTCCAAGGGCCGTCAGTCGGCGGTCGCCCGCGGGAGCGGGACGGACGGTGAAACTCACGACGACCGGCGCTCGTCGCGTCCAACGCGCGGCACGCCGCGGATCAGGGGCGACGATGGTACGTAGACGCTAGGGCCATCCCACGCCTGGAACGGGGTGGCCAGGACCCGGCGTCGAGCTGAAGCCATGAAGCAACTCGACCACGTGACGACGCTGCAACTCCCGCGTCAGCTTGACAGACGCCGCAAGCGCGCTGAACTCGCGCGCGATGCCCAGCTCCATGTTGATGCCGAGGTGGCCTAGTACGCCGATCCGCGCGTCGCCAAAGCGAGCGAGCTCCGCCGGGACCGCGGAATTTGAGTACCACTCCCGATAGTCGCCGGACCCGGGAAGCCGCCCAACCTCGGTGATCACGGTCCACCGAAACAAGGTAAAGGGAGGAACATATGAGCCCGGCGCCTCCTGAGGACCCCTGCCGTTCGCGACGTCGAGGACCGCCGCCGGCGGCGCCGGGCGCGGCACCGGGGGAGCCCAGTGTGTAAGGGAGTTGGGTGCGCCGCAGAGTGCCGCGTGTACCAGTGCGTACACCTGAAAGGCATTGGCCACACCCGACACCTCGAGTGCAAAGCCTCTGCGTGCCTTTGGGTCGATGATGAACCACTCTTCGTTCATCGGCACGCGCAACAAGCGAGACAAGAAGTGGGCGAAGTGTGACGCATGCGACACCTGAACGAGTGGGACCGCCAGCGCCTGCACAGCGCTCGACTTGAGAGTGTCAGGCAGCCGCGTCAGCGCGGCGATGAGCGCCTGGCAGAAGTTATCGAGCGCGAGGAGTGATTGCGCGCTTGAGGGATCCTTGTCGACGAACGCCTCCCACTCTCGCGCAGAGATCAGGCGATCACCGATTGTGAGAGTCGCTTCCCTTTCGTCTTCTTCGTCGGCTTCCGCTAGCCCGGCGACGGCTTCGCAGGCGCGCGCTGCTACGGTCAATGCTTCATTGACGCGTGGCACCAGCGCCTTCACTAGGACATCTGGATCGGCGCCCTCTTCAACCAAGCACCCACCCATCAACGCAACAAAGCCCGCCACTTGCGGATGGCGTGCGTTCACAGCGCTCAGGAGGCGACGCAAAGCGTGATCGAGCGTCGCCCGAGGCTGGCGTTTGCTCAGCTGAAGTAGCCGCGGCGCCAATTCGCTGAGCCGAGGATCCTCTCCCCGGACGTCAGAAGTTGCAGCGAGAAAGTCTTCGAGAACCACCTCCAAGTTCATCCACGGTCCGCCTAACGGGGCACGCGTTGACCCGCGAGCGCCGTGGCTCATCGTAACAGACGGCAAGGGGTGAACGCACGCGGGCGAGTGCCAAAGACAGAGTGGTCGCCCGCGGGCGCGGAACGGACGGTGAAACTCGCCACGACCGGCGCTCGGCGGGTCGAACGCGAGTTAAGCGGGCCGCCTCAAGTGATTCTCTCGACGACTTCGAAGAGCCCTTCGTGCAGCCAGACCTCGACCCATGGCTCGTAGTCCTTAAAGGTAGAAAGCAGCAGGACGTCGTTGAGGCGTTGCTCCCAGTCGTCATCAGGCCAAGTGAAGTGCCAACCGCCCACCACCGCATGCGCGTCGCCTGTGTAGAGAGGATATTGAGCTTGGAATTCGGCCTCGTACGCGTCGGCTGTGACCCTGTCCCTAAAGTTGTCGTTGTAGCCCCACGAGGGTTCCCAGTTGTTCTGCGCCAGCCAAGCGTGGACAGCGGGCGAGCCGAACCGGAAGACGGCATCGATGGGAGGCAGCGACAATGCGGACTCGGCGAATAGCGGAACGCTATCGGGTCCAACCTCAAACGGAATTGTGCGGTTGATTACGAAGGCGCCGCTTTGCGTTCCGTCTCTGGCGGAGAAGACACTGGCGCTACCGCTGAGACCGACTTCCTTGGGAAGCAGGCCACAGTCGAGGGTGATCCAGTGGTGGATGTGATCGGTGGCGCCGATTGGCGCGCCGACGGGTGAAGAGCCACCCCATGCCGCCACCGGTCTGCCGCCACCCTTGTCGCGAAGGTAGATGCACGGCCTGGCGAGTCGGTTCCCCTCCGCGATGAGGTCACTGGCCTTCATCTGCTCCGCCTAACCAGCATTCTACCGAAGTCCCGCCGCCCGCGCCTCGCTATCCGGAATCGCATAGCACCGGCAGCAGAGTGCCGTCCCTTGGTCTGCTCGCGGCAATCGCGCCCCCGCCGCCGCAGAACCGTCGACAAGGTCCGCGTCCAACCGGAGGATGCGGAAGCCGAGCTTCGCAAGCTTGCGGTCCCGCCGAGCGTCCGCGGCACCGCGGGCGCGATGAGCCGCGCCGTCCACTTCGATGACGAGCCGCGCGGCGGGCACCACGAAGTCCGCGACGAAGTCCCCGAGCACCACTTGGCGGCGCACCTCGACACCGAGCTGGCGCGCGCGAAGCACGCGCCAAAGCGCAGCCTCCGACGGCGTGGGCGCCGCACGCATGGCTGCGGCGCGGGCGGCGAGGAGCTGTTGACGGCGGAGCTGTTGGCGGTCACGAGCGAGCATGGGTCCTCCGAGGCCCGGCGTGGTGGGCGGGCTTCGCGACCCAGAGGCGCACGATCTGTGACACGCCGCCCGAGACGCGCCCGGCCACGCACTCGCATACGAGCTCCGCGTCGCGCATCAGGTCACTGCGCGGCGTGGCGCAGACCGTGCGCCAAGAAGCGGAGCCCGACCACTGCGCTGGGCCGAGGGACCAGAAGCCGCTGGTGGCGCTCGGCGACGACGCGCCAAGCTCGGAACGACGCGTCTTCCCCATTCGGGCGAAGCCCGAATAAGGGGAAGACCGCAGGCGCGCACGAGCGCGAAGCGCGAGGAGCACCTGCGAGATGGGGCAGGAAGAGAGGCGGTCGAGACGTTGACCGGTGAGGCGTTCGTTCCGAATTTGGAGGAGCCGATCGGGAGGATGCGACGGAACCTGGGGATCGGGGGGTAGCGCTGTCGGGAGCCCATGCGAAGAAGCGGGCGAGTGCCGCAACAGTGTGGTCGCCCGCGGAAGCGGAATGGGCGGTGAAGTCGGCAGGACCGGCGTTCGGCGGGTGGAACGTGAGTCATGCGGCGTCGTCCGATAGCGCTTGTCCAAGCCGGTAGCGAAGAGTCGCCAGCAGTCTGGCTCGTGACCGAGCTCCGTGGTATCTGTGTTATCAGGTTCAACACAATGAAACGCCGCGCAGGCAAGACGGTCACGTTCTCCATCTCCGTCGATGCAGAGACCCGGAGCATTCTCGAACAAGAGGCCTCGCGCTCCTACGGCGGGAACGTCAGTGCGCTCGTCGCGGCCATCGCCAAGGAAGCGAAGCGTCAGGCCGCGTTGGATTGGTTGCTTCAGGGGGCGCAGATCAGCGAGACGGAACGCAGCGCTTTCCTGGCGGAGTTGGACGGGAAGCGGACGCCCCGCAGACGTCGGAGGCGGGCCGCGTGACCGTTCGTCAGGTCACCCTCGACACGGGCGCCTTGATAGCCATCGAGCGGCGGAAGCAGCGCGGACTGCTGCTCCTCGACCTGGCGCGCCACCGGCTTGCGCGGCTGCTCGTGCCGGTGCCGGTCATCGCGGAGTGGTGGAGAGGTCGCACGGACGCCCGCGAGCGCATCCTTGAGGCCGTGAGCGTACTGCCCCTGAGCGTCGCGCAAGCTCGAGCGGCCGGAGAGGCGCTGGGGAAGCTCCGAAACAGAGCGAACGTGCAGGCCGTGGACGCAATCGTCATGGCCTTCGCGGCCGCGAACGGAGGTGTCGTGTACACCGGCGACGTGCAGGACCTCGAGCGGATTCGAACGGCATACTTCCCGTCGGTGCGCGTGCTCGGTATCGGCGATGACGTGTGAGCTTCACTCGCGCTCGATGCCGCCGCGCGCCACGCGATACCCTTGAGACACCGCCTTGGGGCCAGGGCTTGGATCCGGGCTCAGCCTCGGCATGCCGGCCCCGAGGAGGATCGCCGGCGCGAATTCAAAGCTCGATGCCTGGGCGTCCTCGACGAGGCCCGCGCGACCGGCGCGGAGGTCGTGATCACCAAACACGGCGAGCCCGTCGCGCGCCTGGTGCTCGTTGGGAAGGCCCGAGGTTCCCTGCGCCCGAGCGCGCTTCCCATCGGATCCGGTGGACCAGACCATCGCCGCGACCGCGCGTTGTCACGCCTTGACGCTGCTCACCGTCGGCGAGCGCATCATCGAGTCGGGCGCGGTAGCCGTCGCTTGAGCGCGCTCACCTCCACGTCGACCTCAGGGAACGCGGTCCCTGCCGCCCTCGTGCGGCTGGCGAAGGACTCCGCCGCGCCACCTTTCCCTGCTCGTATCCTGGCCTTCCTCGAGCGGCGCGGCGTCATCGAGCGAGGGCCCGACGCACGCCTCGCCGAAGACGGCTTCGCCGAGCGTGAGCCTGAGCTGGCCGCGCTCGCGACCGCCGCCGTCACCGGCCACCTACCCGCCGGGCCCGAGCACCGGCAGCGACCTGCCATAGCCCTGCCGGAGCACGGCGAGCGTTTCGTCTCCGGCCTCTCCGCGCGCGAGGACGGGTCCTCCGTGCACGCGGCCACCACCGCCCCCGCCGGCGACGCCCGCGCTCGCGAGACGCTCTGCAAGTACGACCCTGGGAAGTCCCCGACGGGGGACGTCCTGCGCCCGCCGCTCGCACAAGACCGAGTGCGCCGGCTCGGCAGCGGCCTTGTCCGCGTCTTGCTGAAGAGAGCTTTCTCCGACGGCACCACGGCCATCGACCTCGACCCGCTGTCGCTGCTCTGTCGACTCGCCGCCTCGTGCCACCCCCACGCGCCCACCGGGTTCACTATGCGGGGGTGCTCGCGGCGGCTCATCGCTGGAGAGCCCGGGTCGTTCCGCCCCAGCCACCGCCAACCGACGACACCTGCACGCGCGCGGAGGGTCACGCTCATGGCGCCGGGCACGACCGCGGGAAAGCTCGACCGGCGACTCTTCGCTCCAGGTATCGCCCTTGGCGCGAACTCCTCAAGCGCACCTTCAAGATCGACATCGAGAAGTGCGCCAAATGCGGCGCTCCCATGGTCCTCCGCGCCATCGTCACCGCGGCAGAGACGGTCGCCCGCTTCCTCCGCAGGCTCGGCGAGCAACCCCGCCCTGCGTCAGAGGCTCGGCGGCCTCGACGGCGACTCCAACGCGCAGATGGCGATGTTCGCGTCGTAGCGCGCTCCCGCCGCGGTCGCGTGCAGGGCGGACGTGTGCCCGGTAAGCTCTGCGACCGGGACCAGGGAGGGTTCAGCAGCGCGGGTGGAGGACTTCGAGAGCCAAACCAGGCCGGCTTCGGGCGTTGTTCGCGTCGGCGGCAACCTTCGCCAGAGAACTACCCCCCCTTTGTCTCACCTCCGCGCCCGCGCCGGCCCGGCGATCAGCGCGTCGGGCTCCTGCCTAGTTGACCGGTACCCAATGCACTCCCTCCTGTCCCACGACGAGCACAGACCCACCAGCGAAGCGGTCATCGACTAGGCGCTCGACCGACATACCTTCTGGCCAAGCTCTGAGCACGGCCCTGCAATCGCTCGCACGCTGGAACTCGTCACGCGAAACCGACTCGGCAAGGAACTGCTCGTCCGGATGAACAACCGCGTCCGCGACCAGATTGCGTCCCGACATCTCCATCAGTATCCGAATGACTCGCACGCTAGCCTCCAACCCTGCCAGCGGAACCCACCAGACTTTCGCCCGCTGGGTGGCAATGTCCGATCTTCCACGAACGCGACGACGTTGCGCAAGACGCAGCCCACGACGACCCACGGTTGCGCCCAGTGGGCGCTTCCAATGTCGGGGCGCCAGGCGCGGGCACCTGCGTGCGAAACTACCGGCCGGCGGTCCGAGTCGCTATGCTCCACCGGCGCGTCGGTCGCCCTGGCGTCCGCGCGCGAACCGGTCGCGTAGGAGATTCGTGCCGATGGGGCTCTTTGGGTGCACGTATTGCGGGAGTGAGGCGCACGAGAGCGCGGATTGCCCCCGTCGCCAGCACGAAGAGCGACTGCAGCAGGCGGCCCGGCACAACGCTGCTTTGCGAGACGAACTGCGCCGTCAAGAAGACAATGCAGCGCGACGTGACGCGGAACTGACTGAGGCGGTCGAGAGGAGCGCCGCCAAGGCGGACGGGAGAGCTCGATTGGCTGCGACTCGCCGGCGGCGCGAACGTGCGGAGTCCGCCAAGCTCGGTGACTTTGTTGAGCAACTACGTGAGACCGAAGTCGAACTCGGGGATCCAGCACAGCGGTGGTTGGCCCTGCACAACCTTGATCTCGAAATGACCAGCGAACTCGAGCCCAGCAGGCTACATCCTGCCGAGCAAGCGCGCCTCGATGGTGTCCGCGACCGCCTGGTGACGGCTCTGGCCTCGGCGCGCTCCGCCGCAGGTGATGACTGCATCGCGGCTCTCGCGGAGTGGCGCGACATCTACCTTGAATGGGTCGAGGCAAAGCTGAACGTTCAGTCGGCGTTGAATGAATTCCGAGAGCTGGACATGAACACCGGAATCCCCGACCTCGGCGTCCTGAGTCAGTTGTTGGCGGAAGAGCGTGCCAACGAGGAACGACTGCGCAGCGAGTTTCCTGAGCGCGGTCGCCCCGCCCGGATAGGGCGCGACTACGTGGGCCCCGATTCACTCGCGGAGGCGCGCGCTGAGGCAAGTGCGGCTCGAGAATACCTTCGAGCGCAGGCCCCACCTGTCGCGGCGGCGCCAGATAGACGCGCCCTATACGTCATTGCGGCCCTGGTTGTTCTGGCGGCGCTGCTCGCCATCGGCTCGAGCCTGGTTGTGGTCTTCGCATCCGATTTCGCCTCGTGGCCGCTCATCCTGCTTGCGATTGTGAGCTGGGGTGGGCTCTTGGTGCTGGTGGCAGTGGGAATCGTCTTCCAGAGGGCGCGCGAAGCGCGGGATCTCGAAGCCCGACAATCCTTCGATGACGCGAACGCCCGGCACTACGCCGCTCTTGGCGCAGTCGAGTGGGAATCCCGTGTCGGTAGGCAGCACCTGAAACTGGCGACCAAACGCCGTACTGCGCTGGAGCGGCTGTCTGAGGCCATCACGGTGCTCGCGACCTGCGAGGCATCCGAACGTGGAAACCGCCTGTTTGCACTCCGTTCGTGGAGGCCTGACCTGGTTGCTCTGTTGGAATTCGTGAATCTCAGTCGCTTCGAGGAACTCAATGCAGACCTCGGGATGCCCGAGTGGGACACGCGCCTCGGACGTGATAGGTGAATGCACTCGCGCAGGCGCTCACCTGCCCAGGCACCACCACGTACTGCTCGGCGCCGGGGCACCCGAGCGGCGCTTCCGCTCGCGGCGTACAACTGTACGAAATCGACGAAGAGACGGAAGACGGTCACGCCCGAGGAGAGGAACGCAGACCGTCAGGCGGGGAGAGAAGACGCATGCTGTCAGGTCACCGTAGGGAGGTGGTAGGCTTGTCGCGGAGAGGGCGACATGAAAGCAAGGTGCCAGAACTGTGGGAGTACTTCCCACGTCTATGAGTGCGCCAAGTGCAAGGCATTCATCTGCAATCCTTGTAGCACCGGAGGCAATCACTGCCCGAAGTGCAAAGCCCGCCAGTGCATGCAACCGACGGGCTCGGACAAGAAGGTCACGCAATGACCAAGACCTGTCCGAGTTGCATGAGCCCGGTGCCGATCACTGCAAAGGTCTGCCCACATTGCCGTGGTGACGTGAGTGATCCAGTGGACACGCTCGGGGCTGATGCCGTTCGTGGAGTCACCGACTTGTTCAACTCCGAGTCCGGCAACCGGTCGAGCGCCCACCAGGGCTCAGGCAAGCCACTGAGAGGCGTCGGCCTCATCGTGTTTCTCGTTGGAACGGCGGTGGCCTTTACGTTCTTCTTGTCGCTCGTGGGGGCTGATCAGGGGTGGTGGAAAGGCAACCTGCTCGATTGGCTCGGGCTCTCCCCGTAGAGCGTTTTCCACCGCTTGATGCCACAGGAATCGGCACGACTGACGTAGAGACACTCGGTGCAAGTGACGTGGAGCATCGGGATGCTCTCGAAGAGGCGCGAGTTAGACGTCCACCTGAGCCACCACCTCAGCGAACGTGGCATCAGTGCACGGGACCGCGTACGGCTCCCCGGGGAACGCCACGTACTGGTCGATTCCGTACAGCGTGGGCAGTTCCAAGTACGCGGCAGCGTGACCAGTCTTCGGCTTCGCAAAGTACTGACCCCGTGCTGGGAAGTTGCCGGTTGTCCGGACGCTTGGACGCACGTCCCTCCCGGTAGCGAGCGCATAGACGTGCTGGTACAGCCGCGGCGTCATCGAGCGAGGGCCCGACGCACGCCTCGCCGAAGACGGCTTCGCCGAGCGTGAGCCTGAGCTGGCCGCGCTCGCGACCGCCGCCGTCACCGGCCACTCACCCGCCGGGCCCGAGCACCGGCAGCGACCTGCCATAGCCCTGCCGGAGCACGGCGAGCGTTTCGTCTCCGGCTTCTCCGCGCGCGAGGACGGGTCCTCCGTGCACGCGGCCACCACCGCCCCCGCCGGCGACGCCCGCGCTCGCGAGACGCTCTGCAAGTACGACCCTGGGAAGTCCCCGACGGGCCGACGGGGGACGTCCTGCGCCCGCCGCTCGCACAAGACCGAGTGCGCCGGCTCGGCAGCGGCCTTGTCCGCGTCTTGCTGAAGAGAGCTTTCTCCGACGGCACCACGGCCATCGACCTCGACCCGCTGTCGCTACTCTGTCGACTGGCCGCCTCGGTGCCACCCCCACGCGCCCACTGGGATTCCCCCGATTTCTTGGACACATTTGTTACGCAGCGGTCTCGGTGAGAAGCGCTTCCAGCTCCCTCTCGGCGGGGGTCTTGTAGCCGAGGGAGGAGTGCAGGCGCGTGCGGTTGTAGAAGCCCTCGATGTAC
>JAKLKA010000008.1 GCA_023150915.1 Polyangiaceae bacterium | reverse complement strand
CTTGCAACAACCTTTACGCCCGCCAGGTCGCCATCTTCTGCCTCCACCGAAGCCGCCCGCGCGACTGGACCTCCTGAAGCCTGCAGCCTGAAGTCTGTAGCCTCGGCTTTCGCCCGAAAGGGCGAAAGCCGAGTCTGAGCGACCGCCAACCCGAGCTGCCAACCGCCGCTTGGCACGTGCTCGCCACGCTGCGGGCGATTGTCGCGTCGGCGGCCTCGGCCCGAAGGTTGCAGCTCGCGCGCGCATGGCGATAGTTTCGGTTCTGCGGGCGGCGGGCGCGGGGTTCTCGGTTCTCACGCTGCTCGCCCTGGCCAGCTGCACCGACGGCGAGGGTGCCAGCGCCAGTGCCGGCTACGACGAGCTCGGCTCGACCAGCGAAGCCGTGACCAAGAAGTGCGGGGTCGACAAGTATCAAGGCCCGCAGGGTGCGGACGTCTCGTCGTGGCAAGGCGACTTCGACTGGAGCAAGGCCGGCGTGACCTTCGGCTACGCCCGCATCAGCGACGGAGCGAACTACATCGACAAGTGGTTCGAGTCGAACTGGAAAGAGATGAAAGACCGGGGCATCTTGCGGGGGGCCTATCAGTACTTCGAGCCAGGCCAAGACGCGACTGCGCAGGCCAACCTGATGGTGCAGAAGGTCGGCGGCAAGCTCGGAGCAGGCGACCTGCCGTGCATGATCGACGTCGAGGCCACCGGCGGGCAGTCGCCGGCGACCATCGCTGCCAAGATCAAGACCTGGATCAAGATCGTCGAGGCCGGCACGGGAAAGAAGCCGATCATCTACACCGGCGCCTACTTCTGGCAGGACCACGTCAAAGACAGCTCGTTCGGCGGCTACCCGCTGTGGATCGCGGCCTACGGCCCGAGCTGTCCGTCGATCCCCGACGGTTGGACCGACTGGACCTTCTGGCAATATTGCGACGGCCAGACGCAGTACTGCAGCAACGGCAAGGGCTTCGATCGCGACGTGTTCAACGGCACCGCGGCCGAGCTGAAGGCGTTGGCCGGCGGCAGTGTCGCGCCGATCTACGGCGCTTCGTTCGTCGAGCAGTCCTTCCCCATGGCGGTCACTGCGCTGAAGATGAAGGCGGGCGAGACCCTGGCCGCCCACATCACGCTGAAGAACACCGGCACCAAGCCCTGGGACGCCAAGACCCGCCTTGGCACCACCGAGCCGCGAGACCGTGCCAGTGCGTTCGCCGACTCGAGCTGGATCGCGGCGAATCGCCCAGCGGGCGTGACGGGTACGGTGGCCCCCGGCGGCACCTACAAGTTCGAGTTCAAGTTGCACGCGCCGTCCAAGCCCGGCGTGTACGACGAGTACTTCGGCGTGCTCGAAGAGGGCGTGACCTGGTTCAGCGACCAAGGTCAGGGCGGGCCACCGGACAACCAGCTGCAGGCGAAGATCGAGGTGGTGGCTGCCGAAGGCACCGGAGGCGCCGCGGGCGCTGCGGGCGGCGGCGGGCAAGCCGGCGCTGCGGGCAGCGGCGGAGCCGCGGGTGCGGCCGGCGGCAGCGGGGGCACGGGTTCGGCCGCCACCGGCGGCACCGCCGGCGGCAGTGCCGATTCCGGCACCGAACCGGACGACACCGGATGCAGCTGCAGCGTGCCGAGCGGACGCTCGGGCAGAGCGGCGTGGTGGCTGGTGTCGCTGGTCGCGCTGGCCGTTTTCCGGCGCAGGGCGGGCAGCGCACGCGCCGCCCAGACACCGGTTGCGCGCCGCGGAACGGCCCCTTAGGCTCCGCGCGCGTTACCGATGACCCCCCTCGCCGTCGCCCGCATCGAAGTCGCCGTTCGTCCCGAGCTCTCCGACGCGCGGGGTGCCGGCGTGCAGAAGACCATCCAGAGCTTCCTGGGCATCGACGCGCGTCGGGTGCGGACCCGGGACGTGTATCGCATCACCGGCGGGTTGACGCCGGCCGAGGCCGAGAAGGTCCGCGCCGAGCTTACCGATCCGGTGCTGCAAGTGAGCGCGCTGGGCACGCTCGAGGGCGACCGTTTCGATTTCGCGATCGCCGTGGGCTTCAAGCCCGGTGTGACCGATCCGGTGGGGAAGAGCGCGAAGGTGGCCGTCGAAGATACCCTGGGGCGCAAGCTGGGCGACGCAGGGGCGGTCTACACGTCCACGCTTCACCTGGTCGACGGGGTCGATCGCGCCGGTGCCGAACGCATTGCGCTCGAGCTCTTGGCCAACCCCGTGATCCAGACCGCGCGCATCCAGTCGTTCGACGAGTGGCGCGGGTCGCCGCCGGATCTCTCGGTGCCGGTCGTGGCGGGCCACGACACGCCGCCGGTGGCGCGGGTCGACCTCTCGGGCAGCGACGCCGAGCTCGAGCAGCTCAGCCGGCACAAGCTTCTGGCGCTCTCTCTGGCTGAAATGCGGGCGATTCGCGATCATTTCCGGACCCAGGCGGCCAGCGCGGCGCGGCGGGCTCTGGGCCTGGGCCCCGAGCCCACGGACGTGGAGCTCGAGTGCCTGGCGCAGACCTGGAGCGAGCACTGCAAGCACAAGATCTTCAACGCCACCGTCACCTATCGCGAGGGTGACGCCGCGCCCGAGCGAATCGACTCGGTGTTCAAGGCCTACGTGCGGGGGACGACCGAGGCGGTCGAGCGCGCGGTCGTCGCGCGCGAGGGCAAGAGCTGGCTGGTGAGCGTGTTCCACGACAACGCTGGCGTGGTCGAGCACGACGAGCAGCACCACCTGGTCTACAAGGTCGAGACCCACAACTCGCCCTCGGCGCTCGATCCCTATGGCGGTGCCATCACTGGCATCGTGGGCGTGAATCGCGATCCCTTCGGCACCGGGCTCGGCGCCGAGCTGGCGAGCAACGTCTGGGGCTATTGCTTTGCGTCGCCGTTCCATGCGGGGCCCCTGCCCAAGGGCTTGCTGCACCCACGGCGCATCCGCGACGGCGTGCATCAGGGCGTGATCGACGGGGGCAACCAGAGCGGCCTTCCGTACGGTCGCGGCTGGGAGGTCTTCGACAGCCGCTTCCTGGGCAAACCCCTGGTGTTCTGCGGAACGGTCGGGGTGTTGCCGGTGACCGTCACCGGGCGGCCCGGGCACGAGAAGGCAGCGCTGCCCGGCGACGCCATCGTAATGGTGGGCGGCCGGATCGGCGCCGACGGCATCCACGGCGCCACGTTCTCGTCGGCAGCGCTGGACGAGAACGCACCCATCCAAGCCGTGCAGATCGGCGACCCCATCACCCAGAAGCGCATGTTCGACTTCCTGGTCGAAGCGCGCGATCGAGGGCTGTATCGCGCCATCACCGACAACGGAGCCGGTGGGCTGTCGTCCAGCGTGGGCGAGATGGCCGAGAAGCCCGGCGGGGCGTTGCTCGAGCTGGACCTTGCGCCGCTCAAGTACGCGGGCCTGGCGCCGTGGGAGATCTTGCTCAGCGAGGCGCAAGAGCGCATGACGCTGGCGGTGGCACCCGAGCACGTCGGCCCGCTGCTCGCGCTGGCGGCCCGGCGCGAGGTCGAGGCGACGGTGATTGGCAGCTTCACCCGCGACGGCTTCTTGCACGTGAGGTACCGAGGCGAAACCGTCGGCCTGCTCGACATGGCGTTCTTGCACGGCGGGGACCCCGATCTCGATCTCTCGGCGCACTGGGTGCCGCCCGCGTTCGACGAACCCGCCACGCCGCCGCCGTCGGATCTGGGGGCGACGCTCACCGAAATGGTAGGGCGGCTGAACCTGTGCTCGAACGAGGGCAAGGCTCGGCACTACGACCACGAGGTCAAAGGGCTGACGGTGATCAAGCCGTTCGTCGGTGTGCGGGCCGACGTCCCGGCCGAAGCCAGCGTCTTCCTGGTGCGGCACGGCTCGCGCTCGGGCTACGTGCTGTCCGAGGGCGTGAACCCGTTCTACTCCGACATCGACTGCTTCGCGATGGCGCAGGCGGTGGTGGACGAAGCGGTTCGCCGGCAAGTGGCGGCCGGCGCTCGGCTCGACCGTATCGCCCTGCTCGACAACTTCTGCTGGCCCGATCCGGTGGCAGGGGCCGACAACCCGGACGGCGAGTACAAGATGGCGCAGCTGGTGCGTGCGTGCCGCGGCCTCTCGCAGGCGGCGGTGGCCTACGGCGCGCCGCTGATCTCGGGCAAAGACTCGATGAAGAACGACTCGCGCATGGGCGGGGTGAAGATCAGTGTCCCGCCCACCCTGCTGGTGTCGGCCATCGGTCGCATCGACGACGTGAACGCCGCCGTCACCTTGGAGCCGAAAGAGGCTGGCGAGGTCGTGTACCTGCTGGGCGAGACGCGCGACGAAACCGGCGGCAGCGAGTACTTCCGCCTGCTCGGGGAGCGCGATGGGCTCACCGCCGAGCTGGGCCGCGCCGCGCCCTACGTCGGCAACAAGGTGCCGCGGCTCGACATCGCCGCCACGCTGCCGCGCTACCGCGCGCTCGAGGGCGCGATTGCCGCAGGTCTGGTCCGCGCCGTGGCGGTGCCCGCCAAGGGTGGGCTGGCGCTGGCGCTGGCTCGCATGGCCATGGCCGCGCGCCTGGGCCTCGAGCTCGATCTGGCTGCTGCACCCGACCTGGCGGGGCTCGCGCTGGACGTGGCGCTGTTCAGCGAGTCGGTGGGCCGCTTCGTGGTCTCGGTCGCTGCCCGAGACAGCGCCGCCTTCGAGGCTCGCCTGCGCGGCACGGGCAGCTGGGCGCTCGGCCGGGTGGTGGCTGCGCCGCGCCTGACCGTGCGACGCGGCGCCAGCCTGGTGTTCGACATCCCCATCGACGCGCTCTCGGCCTCGTTCCAGCGCACCTTGGGGGGTGCGTCGTGAGGCCGCTCGAGCAGAAGCTGCGTCAGTTCGACGCGCTGCCGACGCCCGAGAAAGATCGCCTGCGTCGCGACGTGCGCGTGCTGGTGCTCACCGGTTTGGGCCTGAACTGCGAGGCCGAGACGGAAGCCGCGTTTCGCCTGTGCGGCGCCCGGCCCGAGCGCGTGCACTTGCTCGACTTGCTGGAGGGCACGGCTCGCCATCGGCTCGGCGACTACCCGGTGCTGGCCTTCATCGGGGGCTTCGCCTTCGGCGATCACCTGGGCGCCGGCTTCGTGTTCGCCAACAAGATCCGCTACCGCCTGTACGACCAGCTGCTCGAGTTCATCGAGCGGGGCGGGTTGTCGCTGGGCGTGTGCAACGGCTTCCAGACCATGACGCGCCTGGGGCTCTTGCCCGGCCTCGACGGCGACTACCGAACGCCGCGGGCGACCCTTGCGCCCAACGATCGGCCCGGCTACCGCGACGCCTGGGTACGGCTCGGGTTCGACGCCGCCTCACCCTGTCTGTGGACCCGCGGGCTTGCGGCGATGGATCTGCCGGCGCGCCATGGGGAGGGGAAGTTCCTGGCCTCGGAAGCCACCCTCGGGCGCCTGCGCGAGCAGCACCAGATCGTGGCTCGCTATCTCGGCACCGATGGCGCGCCGACCCAGGCCTGGCCCCAGAACCCCAACGGCTCACCCGATGCCATTGCGGGCATTTGCGATCCCTCGGGCAGGCTGTTCGGCCTGATGCCGCACCCGGACGCCTTCCTCTATCCGTTCCACCATCCCGATTGGGCGCGTCGGCGCGCCCTTGGCTCGGTGCCCGAGCGCGGCGACGGCCTCGCCATCTTCCAGAACGGCGTCGACGCTGCGGCGGCGGCGCTGGGCTGAAGTCAGAACAGGCACTTCGCGGCGGGCGGAATGCTGGTCCCCGCGGGCACCGCCGGCACCAGCTGGCGCAAGCGCCAGGCCTGAGCGAAGTTCTGGCGTTCGGCGCGGGTCAGCGCTTCGAGCGAGCGCCCCACCATCACGGCCGGGGTGGCCAGCTGCGCCAGTGTGACGGCGATCAGCATGGCGTGGGCTGGGCCAGGCTCGAACGGCAGCATGCCGGGCAGCACCTTCATGATGCCGTCCTCGAACGCGTACGAAGCGGGCAACAGGCCTGCCCACGCCAAGGCCGCCGGGACGAACACCGAGGCGAGCCCCAAGCCGAACACCAACCAGCGGGTCTGCCGGTTGGCACGGATGCCCACGACATAGGCGGACGCACTGGCCACCGCCATACCGGGCGTGAACACGAACGGCCCGAACAAGAAGCTGGTGGCTCCCACCGCGGCGAAGTTCAGCCACAGGTTGCGGCGCATGTGCTTGGGTCCCGAGTTGCCGCTCACCGCCATCCACGTGGTGTTCGCGATCAGAACGGTGGCGATCAGAACGAACGCGCCCACCAACGGCCAGCTCTTCACGCCGGTGAACCAGAGCAGCGGAATGAAGGCGACCCAGCTCACGTATGCCGCCACCGCGCGCCCCGCGGCGGCCTTGCGGTCGGCCAGCTCGACCGCCTTGAGCTCGGCCTCGGCCTCGGCCGGAAGCTCGTCGGTGGCTGCGAGCACCCAGCCCGAGATCATGCCGATCGCGGCCGGGTCGGTCGGGTTCAGCGCCAGCGCTCGCGACAGCTCGCGCAGTCCCTCGCTGCGGCGTGCAGGGTCCTCGGAGTCGTTCAGTGCCTGCCGGGCGCGCGCCAGGTGCTCGGCCGCGAGCTCGGTGCGGCGCTCGGCGTCGCGCTCGCCATCCAAGTAGCGCTCCAGGGCCTCTGACAGGGCACGCGCCGATTCGAAGCGCTCGGCCGGATCCAGCGCGACCGCGCGCAGGCAAATCTCGTCGAGCTCGGGCGCGATGCCCCGCTCGGGCGCCACGTTGCTGGGCGCCACCGGCGCTTGCGTGAGGGTCGACGCCAAGACCTGGTTCATGCTCTTGCCGCGGTGCAGCGGCTCGAGCGAGAGCAGCTCGAACAAGATCGCGCCGAGCGCGTACACGTCCGAACGCGGCGTGAGGTCGCGGGTCTCGCCCCGGGCCTGTTCGGGCGACATGTAGCCCGGGGTGCCGACCAGCGCACCGACCTGTGTTTCGGGCACCGCTTCGGTGTCGGGCATGACGCGCGCTTCGTCGTCGAGATCGGCGGCGCCGTGGATGCGGGCGATGCCCCAGTCCAGCACGTACACCTCACCGAAGTCGCCGAGCATGAGGTTGGCGGGCTTGAGGTCGCGGTGGATCACCCCTCGACTGTGGGCGTAGGCGACCGCCAGACACACCTGGCTCATGGCCGAGAGCAGGCGGCGGCGCCCGAACTTCTGCTCCAAAGCGGGGTCACGCTCGCGCAACGCCGTCAAGATCTCTTCCAGCGTCTGGCCCTTCACGCGCTTCATGGTGAAGAACTCTTGCCCGCCCTCGTCGTGGCCCAGATCGTAGACCGGCACCACGCTCGGGTGCTCGAGTTGGCCCTGCACCCGCGCTTCGCGCAAGAAGCGCGCGCGCGCGGCGCGCTCCGACCCACTGCCCGCGCGCATGACCTTCATGGCGACTTCGCGACCCACCCAAGCGTCACCACACAGTCGCACCTCTCCCATGCCGCCGGCGCCGAGCACTCGCCGCGTGGCGTAGCGCTTTCCCGGCTCGAACGACACGGGGCTCGGGTCGACGGCCTGCGGCTCGGAGTCGCCGCTCGCGCGAGCTACGATCGTGGTCGCGTCTGCGAGGCGGCCCGACTCGAGCTTCAACGTTCCGCCGCGGTCCTCTGCTGCCATGCGTGGCAGCTTATCCGAAGTCGCGTCGGGCTCGCTTGCCCAGCGCCATCGTCTTGGCATGCTCGGGGACGTCTTCGACGAATCGTCGGCGGGCCGCCGGATCTTCGATCTTGTGGGAGCGCGCGAGCAGGCTCTGCTGGGCTGCCCAGAGCGCGCTCTCGGCCTCGACTGGCCGACCGCACGCCGCCAGCGCGTCGGCGTGAGCCAGCCGGATCAGCGCCTCGCCGGTTTCGGCCGAGCCCTCCCCGACGCTCCGCATGGCGCGCTCGGCGTGGTCCAGGGCTTCGTCGTCGGCGCCCCGCGCGACCAGCGCCGCCGCCAAGATGCCGCGGGCCAAGGGCTCGATCGGCGGGGCGACACGCGTCACCACCGCGAGGGCCTCGCGGGCCCAGCGCTCGGCCTCTGCCGGGTCCCCGGCCAGATGCGCGATCTCGGCCAGGTAGGTCAGGGCGGCCCCTTCGAGCCGGCGGTCGCTCTCGGCGCGGAACACCTCCAGCGCCATACGCTCCACGCGAAGCGCGTCGTCGAACCTGCCGCGCCGCGCGTAGACCAGACCCAGGTTGTGCCACGACGCGGCTTTCAAGTGAGGCAGGCCCAGGGCCTCTGCGCGGGCCAGCGCGGTCTCCAGAGTTGCCTCTGCCTCGGCATACTGACCGAGCTCGAGCTGAGCGAACCCGATGCTCCCGGCCTCGTTGAGCGCGCGTCGGGCATCGCCCGCCCGCTCGAACCAGTCCCGCGCCACCAGCTCTTCGCGCAGGTAGGCCGCGTAGTCCCCGCGGTACAGCGCGGTCAGGGCCGCCAGCACGTGGTGCTGAGCCTGAGTCGACGCCGCGAGCGCCACTCCCGTTCGCTCGGCATGTTGCGCGGCATCACCCAGCTGGCGCGCCAGCTCGCCCTGGCCCCCGAGCAGGCAGAAGATCGCGGCGCGTACCAGGGCAAAGGCCAGCGCATCGCTGGGATCGTCGCGGACCGAGCGTGCCAGCAGCGTCCGCCCGATGGCGGTCAGCTCGTCCGGCCTTCCCAGGCGCTGCGCCAGAAGCGCCCGATCGGCCAGACCGTGGCACCAGCGAAGGCCGCCGGCAACGACCCGCTCGAGCCCCGCGTCGAGTGACTTCAAGGCGAGCTCGAGCTCGCCGCCCCAGCGCAGCGCCTCGGCTTCGGTCAGCAGCAGCGCGCCGAGCCGCTCCCCCTGGGCCCCGGCCTGCCTGCCGCGATCCACGAAGGCTCTCGCCGTGAGAAAGTCGTTGGCTTCCAGCGCGGCGGCGGCGGCGCGCTCCCACCACGGGACGGCGCTCTCGCGCGAGCCGCCTCGCTCGTGGTGCTCGGCCAGCAGCCTCGCGTCGCGCTCGCCCACCGTCTCGAGCCAGGCCGCCGCCAGCTTGTGCCCCAGCGCCCGATCTTCGCCGGTCAGCATCGAGTGCGCGGCCTCACGCAGCAGATCATGACAAAAAGCGTACTGTCGCTCGCTGGCGAAACGGCTGCCAGGGGAGGGAACGATCAGCTCGCGGGCCACCAGCGCCGCCAACCAGGCGTCGATGCGCGACGCAGGCTCGTCGGCGAGCAGGGCCGCCAGCCCGCCGCGCCAGAATTGGAGTCCAAAGATGCTGGCGGCGCGCAGGACCCGGCGTCCGTCCGCCTCGATCGAGTCGAGGCGCGCACGCGCCATCGCGACCACACTCACGGGAAGCGTGCTGCGCTGTTCGACCTGGGCCCGGATCAGCTCTTCCAGAAACAGCGGGTTGCCCCCCGCCCGCTCGACCAACGTTTGCACCTGCTCTTCGTCGGCGCCCGGCAACGCGCTGGCCACGAGCTCTCGGGCAGCCTTGCCCGAGAGTGGGCCGACCCGTACCTCTGCGACGCCACGCTCTCGCCAGAGCCGGGGGAAGGCGTCATGCAGCTCGGGTCGACCCACGCCCAACACCAGCAACGGAAGCTCGCTCGCGCGATCGAGTGCGGCGTCGATCAGCTGAAGCGACGGGAGATCCCCGAAGTGCAGGTCGTCGAGCACGAGCACCAACGGGCGCTCTCGGGCGAGGTGCACCACCAGATCGGTGAAGGCGCGCCGCATCTGATCGCGCATCAAGAGCGAGTCCAGGCGTGCGGCGCCGAGCTCGTGATGGGCGTCGTCGGGTAGCGGAAACCCGGTGATCTCGGCCAGAAAAGCCGCGATTCGGTCGAGCTCGTCGGGGGGAACGACACGTGCGACGGCATCCCGTAGGGCGCGCTGATTGTCGGCCGCGGCCGGCAGCGAGAGCCCGAAGGCGCGCCCCAAGAGGTCGCCGACCAACGACAGCGGAGTGCCTGCCCAAAGTGGGTCGCCCCGGCCGACGAACGGCGTTCGGCGCCCGAGCTCGGAAGCCAGCTCGCGCACGATGCGGGTCTTGCCGATCCCCGCGGGGCCCGTGACCAGACAGGCCCGCGCCACCGATTCATCACGGCATTCGGCAGCGATGGCGCGCAGCGCTTCCAGCTCGCGCAGCCGGCCGAAGCAACCCGTGGCCTTGCCCAAGAGCGCGCGCCCGGCCCAGATCTCGGCGCGTTCGCGTTCGAGCACCCGTGCCCCCGCCCGATCCCTCACCACGAAGCGATCGGACAGGAGCCCGGCCAGCGCCTCGTCGAGCAGCACCCGGCTCGAGCCGTGCTGCGTGATGAGCCCCAGGGCGCGCTCGACCGCCTGCGCGATGGGCAGACGCTCCCGCGTGCTGCTCTTGGCGGCGACCACGGCCAGGCCCAGATCCGGCGCATCGAGCGCCAGCGCTGCCCGGCCCGAGCGCTCGGCGATCGCTCCGGGGTCGTCGCGGCCCGTGAACGACGCCACGAACCCCCCGGGACCCAGGGGCTCGAAGTGCCCCCCCAGCGAGCGCACCAGCTCCGCGCGTCGCGCCCGGTGCGTCTCGAACTCGTCGAGCGCCAGCGTTCGTTCCGCCGAGACGTCGAGCTCGCAGCCGACCACGTAGCAGTGGAGCAGGCGCTCGTCGGGCCCGAGCGACGGCGGCCGCAGGCTGGGGGCTTGCGGGGCGTCGGAGCTGCCGGTGTCGAATTGGCCGAGGCCCTCGGCCACCGCGCTTCCGTCTCGGGGGCGGCCCGCGCGGTCGCGCGAGAGCATGGCCTGCACCAGGCGGTCGAGCGCGGCCGGGATCTCGGGTCTGAGGGCCCGGCAGCTCGGAGCGTCATCGAGCACGATCTTGGCCAACACCGCCAGCGGCTCGGCCGCGTGGAAGGGAGCCTCTCCCACCAGACATTCGAAGAGCACGGCCCCGAGCGCGAAGACATCGGCGCGGGCGTCCACGTCCGACTCGCCTCGAACCTGTTCAGGAGCCATGTAGCCGATGGTCCCGAGGGGCGTTCCGGTGCGTGTCATGCGATCGGGCGCGCCGTGCGCGAGCGCGACGCCGAAGTCCAGAACCTTCACGCGATCGAAGCGGCCGTGCTCCAGGATCAAGTTCTCGGGCTTGATGTCCCGATGCACGATTCCCAGACGGTGCGCCGCTCCGAGCGCGTCGGCGACTCGGCGGACCAGCGCGACGCTCTCCTCGAGATTCGGTAGTTGCCCGAGCAGATGCTCGCGCAGCGTGACCCCGTCGGCCCACTCCATCGCCAGATAGGCCGGGCCGCCGTCGCTGCCATCGCCGTGGGTGACATAGCGAACCACGTGGGGGTGGTCGAGCACGGCAAGGATCTCTGCCTCGCGGCGGAAGCGCGCACCATGGGCCAGGCCGTTCGACAGCAGCTTCAGGCCGACCTCGGCTCCACTCACACGGTCCAGCGCACGGTAGACGCGCCCCATCCCGCCGGTCCCGGCCAGACCCCGGATCTCGAACCGCCCCCCGACCCGATCGCCGGGCCTCATGCCTCGGGCTCGGGCTGGGTGACGCCCCACTCGCGAGCCAGCGCCCGCAGGCGGATGTTGTCGGGCACGCGTTCGAGGAAGCTTTGCGCCAGCGCTGCATCGCCCAGCTTGTCGGCGTCTCGCTTCAGCCCCGCGAGCGCTCTGGCGACCACTTCGCGGGCCTCTGCTTGGCGCCCGCTGGCGGCCAGCGCCTCGGCGTGCGCGCGGACGATGGCGTGCTCCCCGAACTCGACGCTGCCTTGGGTCGCGAGCCAGCGGTCTGCCTCGGTCGACGCCGCAAGTGCGCCTTGCACGTCACCGAGCAAGAGCCGACTGCGCGACAGCGTGGCCAGCGCGGCGGGTACCAGCGGCGGGGCTGCCGTTCTGAGCACCTCGAGCGCTCGCGACGCTGCCTGGTCGGCGCGCGCGGCGTCGCCGCTCAGGAGGTGAATCATCGCCAGGGCGAGCTCTGCTCCGCCGGCCAGGCGCTGGTCGCGATCGCGGAATGCCTCGAGAGCCCGCTGCTCGAGCCGAACGGCCTCATCGAACTGCCCCAGGTGCGCCAGCGAGAGGCCCAGGTTGTGCTGCGCTCCAGCCAGGGCGTGGGGCAGGCCCAGGCGCTCGGCGTCGGCCAGGGCTTCACGCAGCGTCTGCTCCGATTCGGCGTGGGCACCGAGCTCCATCTGCACGCTCCCGATGCTGATGCTTTGCTCCAGCGCCATGCGCACGTCGCCGACCTCGCGGTGGCGGGCGAAGGACAAGCGTGCCTCTCGCAGGTACAGCGCCGGGTTGCCGTCGAGCAGGGCCTCGACGGCTCGGAAGCCGTGAGCGAAGGCCGCCGTGACCGGACCCATCAGGCTGGCGACTTGTTGGGCGCGTTCGACCAGCGAGCGTGCGCGAGGCCGCTCTCCGATCCGGAGCAACGCGAGCCCGGCGCGCACCCGAGCCAGCGACAGGGCTTCGGCGGCGCCCGCCTGCGGCGTGACCCGCTCCAGCTCGTCTGCGGCTTGCACCAGCTCCAGGTTGCGCGCCAGCCGCTGCAGAATCAGCGCGCGCTCTGCGGCGGCGTTGCACCAGCCCAGACTGCCCCGGTCGAAGCCGGACAGCGCGCGCTCGACCACCGGCAGGCTCTCGGCGACCTTGCCCGAGAGGCGAAGTGCCTCACCGCGCGTCAGCTCGAGCCCGGCGGCCACGTTGCCGGTCACTCCCGACCAGAGCCCGCGATCGGCGCGACCGAGCGCCGCGTCGAAGTCTCCGGCCTCGAGCGCCGCTTTGGCAGATTCGGCCCAGAAAGGGGCCGCGCGCTCCGGCGCACCCGCGCGCTCGAAGTGCTCGGCCAAGATCGCCCCGTCGCCCATGCCCCGTTGCTCCAGGTGCTCGGCGGCCAGGCGGTGGCCGAGCACGCGGTCGTGGTCGGTGAGCATGGCGTAGGCGGCATCGCGCACCAGTGCATGCCGGAAGGTGAATTCGACGTCTCCCGGGCCGTGCTCGCCGCGGCGGGTCACGACCTCACGTTGCTCGAGGGTCGCGAGCCACTCGCCGATCTCGTTGGCCACGGTCTCACCGCCGACCAGGGACATGATCCCGCTGGTCGTGAACGACTGCCCAAAGATGCTCGCTGCCCGCAGGATCCGCCGCGCTTCGGGCTCCATGCCCTCGATGCGCTCTTTCACCATCCCCAGAACGGTGTCGGCAGGCGCATCGCGCCGGCCTTCGACTCGAGCTCGGATCAACTCCTCGAGATAGAATGCGTTGCCTGCCGCTCGCCCGGTGAGCTCGGCCACGGTCCGGTCGTCGACCCCCTCCAGCGTCTCGCGGACCAAACGCTCGGCCGCCTTCCGTGTCAGTGCGCCGATGCGCACCTCTTGCACGTTGCGGTCGAGCCACAAGCCCGGGAAGGTCTCGTGCACGTCGGGGCGCGCCACGGCCAGCACCGTCCAGGGCAGCTCGGGCAGATTGCGCAGGGCGCCGTCGAGCAGCTTCACGCTGGCGGCGTCGCCCCATTGGAAGTCCTCGAGCACCAGCAGAACCGGCTGACGGCGACACTCGAGCGCGACGAAGTCCTCGACCGCGCGCCGCAGTTGGTCGCCCATGAGCAGGGCGTCGTCTCGTGCGGCGCTGAGCGCCACCGACTCTGGAAATGGCGTACCCAAGAGCTCGCCCAAGAACTCGGCGATGCGTGGGCCTTCGTTCCCGGCACCCAGCCGCGCCACGTGTTCGGCGAGCTTCCCCAGCCGGATTTCCAGCGGCTCACCGTCCGCGAGCGCCAGCGCTTGGCGCAGCGCACGCGCCAAGATGTCGAACGGGGCGCCCGCCCGCAGCGGGTCTCCGCGTCCGAGCCAGATGGCCAGCCCGGGCTTCTGTGCGCCCAGCTCGCGGATCAGCTCGTAGCGCACCCGGCTCTTGCCCGCGCCCGCGGCGCCGGTGACCAGCACCACCTGCGAGGCCGGGGCCGAGATGCTCTCGTCGATGACCGCGTGCAGCGTGCGAAGCTCGCGATCACGGCCGACACACGGTGTCACCCGCCCCAGCAGCCGCCGCGCCGGCTGTTCGCCCTGGCCGACGGCCACCAGCCCGAAGTGACCGCGCGTCCCCGCGACCTCGAAACGGGTGGGCAAGAGCCCGCGGGTGACGTCGTCGATGGCAATCACCCCCGCAGAGCTCGAGAGCTGCGCGGCCCGCTCGACCACGTCGCCCTCGGCCAGACCGCCGACCAGCGTCGCCCAGCCCGTCGCCACGCCCAGCGAGAGCGTGCGCTCGGACGACATCAGGTCCAGCGCTGCGATGGCGGCGCGCGCCACCTGATCGGTGGCTGCGCCCGTCCCCGCAGAAGTCAGCACGAACGATCCGTCCGCGAGCGCCTCGGCGCGCAGCTGGGTGCGCGCCGCGATCTCGGCCACGCGCGATTTCAGCGTGGGGTTTGCCCTGGGCATGCGCGCCAAGATCACGCTGACCAGCTCGCGCTCGCGCTCGGTGATGGCGGCGGTGTCCCCGGGCAGGGGCGCGCGCAGGGTGGGTCTCGAGCCGCCAACGGCGCTGAGGGCTTCCAGCACCTGGTCGGCGGACGCCGGGCGATCGCTCGGGTCTTTCGCCAGCAGCTGCCCCACCAGCTGTTCCACCAGCGGGGGCGCACCGGGCGCGAGCTCGGCGAGCGACGGGGCGCCGGCCACCACGATCTTCGCCAGCACCGCCAGCGGGGTGTCGGCGCCGAATGCCGGGCGGCCGGCGATGCACTCGAACACGATCGCTCCGAGCGAGAACAGGTCTGCACGACCGTCCACGTCGATGGCGCCGCGCGCTTGCTCGGGTGCCATGTACCCCATGGTCCCGGCGGGGCCCTGCAGCTCGATGGTGGTCTCGGTGCGGTCGCCCCGATGGCGCGAGAGTCCGAAGTCGAGCAGCTTCAGCTGCCCGGGGTCGCCGTGAACGAGCAGCAGGTTTCCCGGCGACAGATCGCAGTGCACGATGCCGCGGGCATGAGCGTGCGCCAGCGCGCCGGCGGCGCGGCGAGTCAAGTCGATGGTTTCTTCCAGCGTCAAGGCGGCGCGGTCGAGCCGCGCGCGCAGCGTCTCGCCCTCGAGCCACTCCATGGCCAAGTAGTGCTCACCCGGAGCAATGCTTCCGTGGGCGACATAGCGGACGATGGCCGGGTGGTCCAAGCCCGAGAGGGCGCGGGCCTCGCGGTAGAACTGCTGCTCTCCGTCTCGCCCGAGCAGCACGTGCTTGAGCGCCACCGATTCTCCGCTCTGGCGGTCCTGGGCGCGATACACCGCTCCCATGCCGCCCTCTCCGACGAAGGCCAGCAGCTCGAACCGGGACGCGATCACATCGCCGATCTTCAAGGTCAGCGTACGTGCTTAGGCGCGCCCAGGCCGGGCCGCCAGCGGGCGCCGTCAGAACCCGTAAATCACCAGTGCGGCGGCCGAGGCGATCTGCTCGAGGGCGGTGACGTCGCTCGAGCGGAAGGCGTGTCCGACCCGGCCGAGCTCGATGATGGCCATCAAGCTCGGACCGATCGTCACCGGCACCATCGCCACGCCCCCGAGGTCGGGAGCAGCTCCCAGCCGGGTGGCGACGGCGCGTTCGGCCTCGCCGGCGCTGGGCGGTGCCACGATCAGCCCACCCAGGCGTGCCAGCCGCACCGCGGCGTCCTCTCCCAGCGGCGCCCCGAGCCGACCCAGCATTCCGACGCCGCGCACGCAGGTCGTGATGGGCCGGTGGCCATCGAGCGCGCGGTGCACCACGCCGAAGCTGGCGCCGGTGGTCTCGATGCAGGCGTGAAGCGCCAGGGACAGCACCTCGGCTGCGTCTCGAGCCGCGCCGAGCTCGGTGACCAGGGTGGCGTGGCTCGGCGCAGCCTGAGCGAGCAAGGCGTCGGTGCCGGGCTGGCGTCGCACCGCCCGGACTTCCCGGATCTGATCGAGGCGGCGCCAGGTACGCCAGGTGAGCTCCCGCACCAGGCAGTCCTCGGGGATGCGACCGTGGAACACCCCGCGCTGCAAGAGGTCGGTCCTGACCGGACCCACCGTGAGCTCCCCGTTGGTGACGAACCAAAGGGGAGGCGGGCGACTTGGGCGTGCTGCTTTTTCGGATTGCGTGACCACCACGGCGGGCTCCTTTGGCGACGGATCGGCGCCGTGGAAATTGTCGCGCGCTGGCCCTGCGCTGGGCCAACATCGGTGTAGAATCGGCGCGTGGAGACGGTTCGCATCGACCGCTGGCTGTGCGCCGCCCGGATCTTCCAATCACGCACCCAGGCCACCGATGCCTGCGTCGGCGGTCACGTGCGGCTCAACGGGGCGGCGGTTCGTGCCAGCCACCCGGTGCGAGTGGGGGACAGCATTTCCGCCCTGGCACCTCGCGGACCGGTGGTGCTCGAGGTGGTGGCGCTGGCCGAGAAACGCCTCTCGCCCGCTGACGCGCGTGCGCTCTACGCCGATCACTCGCCGCCGCCGCCGCCACGCGAGCCGCGCATCGGCGCGCGCGACCGCGGCGCCGGGCGCCCGACCAAGGCCGACCGGCGTGCGCTCGAGCGCCTGCGTGACGATTGAGCTTCAGTCCGAAGCCGGCGGCGGGGGCGCCACCGCGTTCGGATTCGCTGTGAGTTGCGGCATCATTCGCAGCGGGGCCGCCAGCGAGCGGTCCCTCGCGGTGATGGGCGGCGGCGGAGCGGCGTGGGGCTCTTCGTCCGGTTCGCCGGGCTCTGCCGCATGCGGTGCGGGTGGAGGAGGGGGAGCGGGCTCGACGCGCCGCGGCTCGTCGGCCGGTGAGGGTGGCGGGGGTGGCGGAGCCACTGGCGTGGGGGGCGGGGGCGAAGCGGGCACCATGGCCGGGGCCTCTCGCGTGGCGGCTGGCTCACGCCGGGTCGCACCCCGCGAGGGAGTCATGGCGTTGGTCGGCTCGGGGCCTTCGATGACGTTGACCGCCTTGGATGGCGGGCCGCCGAACGAGAGCGACTTCGGCGTCACGAGCACCACGATCAGCACGTACAGCAGCGATGAGCCGATCAGCGCAACGCAGGGCGTCCACCGCCACGAGACGAACGAGGTCAGGATCTTCAGTGCGCGCACGGCTCGAGCCTCGGAGGCCAGTCTACCCGAGCGGAGCGGCGGGGCCAGGACAACCTGGCTCAGCCCCCTTCGAAGGCGTCTTCGGCGTCGGCCGAAGGGGGGGTCGCGTCGGTCAGGTCGTCCAAGTACCCCTCCGGAAGGCTGACGTCCTGGGTCCCCGAGGCCTTCCCCCGGGGAACGCGCATCGCCGACGGCGGGAAGGGCTGCGCCCGATCCACGGTCGTCACGATCGTCGTCAGATCGGCCAGCGTGGCGACCTTCATCAAGCGCTGGCGGAGCTCGGCGCTGCCGCGGAAGCCCTTGGTGTACCAGCTGGTGTGGCGCCGGAAGGCGCGCATCGCGGGGCCCTCGCCGATCCAGTCCGAGAGCAAGCGCGCGTGCTCGAGCATCACGTCGATGACCTCGCCCAGGTCGGGCGGATTGCCCGGCCTACGACCGTCGAACACCGCCGCGAGGTCGCGGAACAACCACGGCCGGCCCAGGCAACCGCGACCGACGATCACCCCGTCGCAGCCGGTGGTTCGCATCATGCGGAGCGCGTCCTCGGCTTCCCAGACGTCGCCGTTGCCCAGCACCGGAATGCTGAGGCGGCTCTTGAGCTCGGCGATTGCCTCCCAGCGCGCCGCACCGTCGTAGAGCTGTGCTGCGGTCCGCGCGTGCAGGCCGACCGCCGCGCAGCCCGCTTCTTGCCCCACGCGACCGGCATCCAGATACGTCAGCAGCCCATCGTGGATCCCCATGCGGAACTTGATGGTCACGGGAACCTGCCCCGCGCCCTGCACTGCGGCTTCGACGATGCGACGCAGCAGGTTCGGCTTCACGGGGATGGCCGCGCCACCGCCCTTTCGCGTGACCTTGCGCACGGGACAACCGAAGTTCATGTCGATGTGATCGACGCGCCCTTCGCCCACCAAGCGCTTCACGGCTTCACCCACGTAGTACGGGTCCACCCCGTACAGCTGCAGGCTTCGCGGATGCTCGCCCGGCCCGAAATCGGCAAGCTTGAGTGTCTTGCCTCGTCCCTCGACCAGGGGGCGGGCCGTGATCATCTCGCTGACGTACAGGCCCGCGCCGAAGCGGCGGCACAGCGCGCGGAAGGGGAAGTTGGTGACGCCCGCCATGGGCGCGAGCACCACCGGCGGCCAGACGCGGAGTGGCCCGATGCACAGCGGCGCGAACTCTCCGACCCGCGCTGGGGGGACGTCGCGATTGACGGCGCTCTGGTAGATCGGGTCCACGGTCGTCAGAGCAGGTGGGGCCTCGGGAGCGGGCTCGCGAAGGTCACTCCCAGCCCTCGTCCGTCGGATCGGGCTTCTCGGGCGTTGGCGCTGCGGCAGGGCGGACCACCGGGATGCGGATGGTGGCCTTCCGCGGATCCGGCTTGGGCTGAGCGGGCCGTGGCTGGGGTGGGCTGGGGTCGGGTTGGGGGTCGGCCCGGGTCGGGTAGGCCTCGGGCGGCAGCTCGAGCTCGAGCACTCGGGGCGTGTGACGTCGATGCACGTCCGCGGCCCCCGACTCGGATTCGATGTTGGGGAGCGTCCGGCGCGCGTGGACCTCGGGACTTTCCGCCGGGGGGGTTGATGCCGGCGCAGGCGCTGGCGCCGGGACGCTGCGGCGCAGCGCGGCCGCCATCGGCCGCCGGACCGAGCTCTGGGGCACGGCTGAGGTCGGGACCGGCGAGGCCTGCGGCCGCCCGCTCCTGGGGATGGCCGAGGGGCGCGAATGGGGAATGCTGGAGCGGGGCACGTGGGTGATGCTGCCCGAGGCGCGCCGCAGGCGGAGCTCGTCGTCGCGCCGCGTATCGAACACGATCAGCGGTGCGATCGCGTCGGGATTGTCGGTGGCCCACTCGGCCAGCTCGGCCAGGGGCACCGCAGCGGACACCGTCCGCAAGCGCTCGAGGTGCTTGCCCACGTCGACGCGGATGTCGATCTGCGTGGCCAGGTCGAAGTCTCGGAGCACGATGTCCAGCGTGCCTTCGATCCAGGCGCTGTGCGCCAGGCGCGCCAGCACCTCGAGAATGCGCGGTGCACCCTTCCCGGGCGAGGCGACGCGGGCCATCTTCTCGACCAGCTTCAGCACCTGGTCGCGGGGCGAGCCGGATTCGGGCGCGAACGCCCGCTCGATGAGATCAGGGCTGATCTCGTCGCAGCTCTTGAAGTCGAGCGAGAGGGACATCGAGTTGGGCGCGGACGGGGCGGCCAGGATCGAAGAAACGGTGGCGGCCGTCAATCGCGGCGCTGTTCTCTAGCCGTTCTTCTTGGCTGCCAGCAGCGCTTTGACCGCCTGCCGCGCGAGCGCTGGGGCGCTGAACATGCTTTTCGCCAGCGAACGTGCGAGCGAAAGTGGAGTCGAGCCATGCGCTTCGATCGCGACCCGCTCGCCGCTCGTGACCTCTTCGATGGCGCCGCGAGCGATGGTCCGTGTTCCGTCCGAGCGGATCTCGACGATCATGCGTGCGACCACCGGGGGCTCTCCGGGGCGCTCGGCCAGCGCCCCGGGCTCGTCCGCGTCATCGGGCCCCGTCATCCGCGCTTCGACGACCCGTCGACGTCCGAGCCGTCGTGGTCGTCGCCTTGCAGCGAGTAGCCACCCAGCGGCTGGGTCGCAGGGTCCGGCTTGCGCTTGAGGGGGGGCTTCGGGCCCAGCGGCGGGGCCGCCTGAGCAGGCATGCCCGCCGGCGGCGAAGGCCGCGAGAGCGCGATCGCGGCGTCGAGATCCCCGCCGGGCGGCGCGGTCGCCCGGTCCCCGAGCAGGTCGCCCAGGCCGTCGCTGGTGTCGGGCGGGACCGGATCCGTGGTGCGGGTCGCCAGGTGGGGCACCGCCGGCTGCGTGCGCCGGCTGGCCTCTGGCGAGACCGGCAGGCGCTGCAGCAGCACGCGGCCGGGCGCGTAGCGAGCCAGCTCGGACAGGTACTGGTCGCGTTCGCGGGTGACCTGTGCGAGCGCCTGCTGGGCGTCGTCGCGCTGCTGTTGCAGGCGGCGCAACACGTCGCGAGAGCGATCGCGCTCGGCCAATAGCTTCTCGAGGTTCCGGTCGTGCTCTTCTCTCGTGGCCGGGCGCAGGGTGGGCATGGGCGGTGTCATTTCACCCAGGCCCGGGTTGGTGCGACGCACGCTGGCCGGAATGGGCGCGACCGTCTCCTGAGTCTGACGCAAGAGCTTCTCGACCCGCGCGAAGGCTTCGTCGCGCTCTTGCACCAAGCGGTCGATGGTCTGCTCGTGCTCGTCCAGCAGGCCGGCGAGGAACTGGTCGTGCTCTTGGATCAGAAACTCGCGATCGTTTCTCGCCTCTTCCAGCTGCAGCTCGAGCAGCTCGCCTTGATTCTTGAAGACCAGTCGCTGCTCGTTGCTCGAAGCGAGCATTTCGCGCACGCGCTGAAGCTCTTCGGCGAGCTGGTCGTTGGCTTCGCGGGCGCCGCTCACCCCTTGAGTGACCTGCTGGATCGCGCGGTACAGCGCCCCCAGCGTTGCCTCGGCCCGGGTGCTCGCGGCCAGGGCGGCCTCCACCGTCTGCTCGTGGCTGGAGGGGGTCCGGGCCGGGGCCACGGGCGAGTCGCCTGCCGGCGCCTCGGCGGCGTCAGCGGCGGGCTTCGACCCGGGCACAGTTCCCATGCATGGCAGGATAGAGCATTTTGCCGGCGGTCGGAGCTGCTACGATGTCGCGCCATGAAGCGGCTGACGTTCCCGGTGATCGCGGCGCTGGCCCTCGGGGTCGGCTGCGACTCGAACCAGCCCAAGCCCGGCGCCGCCGGGTCGGCCACCCCGCCGGCCGCCCCGGCCCCGTCGGGGAGCGATGTCCCGTCGATCATGATCGTACCGACCCCGGGGCGGCCCGCGACCTTCTCGTCGGCCGACGGCGCTGCGCTCTCTGGCGAGCTGTTCGTGTCGCCCGAGCCGAACGCTCCGGCAATCATCCTGGTTCATCGGCTGAACGGCGATCGGGCCGAGCTTGCCCCCCTCGTCAAACGGCTGGTCGTCGCGCCGAAGCGGTTCACCGTCCTGAGCCTCGACCTTCGCGGTCACGGTGCGTCGAAGGCCCCAGAGAAGGCCAAGGTGGGCGAGACCCGAGATCTGGCGCGCGATCTGGAGGCCGCCATCGCCCACGTGAGCGAGGCTGCGCGCCCCCGGGCCATCGTGCTGGTCGGGACCTCGATCGGCGCGGCGCTGGCCAGTCAGGTCGCGTTCGCGGCCGACAAGGTCGTGGCGCTCGCGCTGGTGTCGCCCGGCGAGGGCATCAGCGGGCACCCGCTCTACAAGCCCTACTCGGAGGTGCGAAACCTGCCGACCTTCGTGGCCGGTGCGAAGGACGACACCGTGTCGAAAGCTGCGGTCGATGCGCTGGAGAAGATGGCGATGCAGGTCACGGTCAAGCGCTACGAAGGGTCGCGGCACTCGGCGCAGTTCCTGGGCGAAGAGCACCCCGAGCTCTGGGCCGACCTCGAGAACTGGGCGCTCGGCGTCTTCTCCGAGGCGCCGGTGGAGCGCAAATCGCTCTACCTGGCCCCCGGCAAGCAGCCGAATAAGGCCCTGCCGAAGAAGGGCGGAGGGCCGGGCTGATGGCGCGCGTGCTCTTGGTCGAGGATTCCGAGGTCACGCGCGCCTACGTGCGCGGCGCCCTTTCGGGCGTCGGGGTCGGCAGCGCTCCGCTCGAGGTGGTCGAGGCCGAGAGCGGCTTCGCGGCGCTGCGGCTCTTGCCCCGTGGCTCGTGGGATCTGGTCATCACCGACGTCAACATGCCCGACATCAACGGGCTCGAGCTGCTGTCGTTCATCCGCCAGAGCGAACGGCACCGCGCCACCCCGGTGCTGCTCATGTCCACCCAGACCTCGGGCCGCGACCGCGAGCGCGGTCTGGCGCTGGGCGCCGTCGGCTATCTCTCCAAACCCTTCACGCCCGAACAGCTCAGAGACGAGGCCTTGCGCCATCTGAGCGCAGCACCGGACGAACGCGGTCATGGTTGACCCGGGGGATCGGGCACGCGAAGAGTTCTTCACCGAGGCCCAGGAGATCGTCGAGACCTTCTCCCGGAATCTGCTGTCTCTCGACGCCACGTTGAAGGTCGGCGGTGACGACCCGGCGCTGGTGAACGAAGCGTTCCGGGCCGTTCACACCCTGAAGGGGCTCGCCGGCCTGTTCGGCGCCGCGCAGCTCGGCCTCTTGTCGCACCGCCTGGAAGATCTGCTCGACGCACTTCGCCTCGGGCGCATGCCGCTCAGCCCGGCGGTGCTGGACATCTTGTTCGGCTCGGTGGACGTGTACGCGCAGATCCTGGATGCCGAGCGCAACGCGCTGGACCCGCCGGCGCAGGCGGTCGACGAGCTGTGCCGGCGGCTGGACGCGCTCGGGGGCGCCAGCGCCGAGCAACCCAGCCTGGTCGTGGAATACGACCTCGACCCCGGGATGTTGGCGGTTCTCACCGAATACGAAGAGCACCGGCTGCGCACCAACATCGAGAACGGCCGCGGGCTGTATCGCCTGCGGGTGCAGTTCGATCTTTCCACCATCGACCGCGCGCTGGAAGAGATCAAAGAACGGGCCAAGCGCCACGGCGAGATCATCACCTACTTGCCGACCGGTGAGTCTGCGAGCCCGGACACCATCGAGCTCGACTTGTTGATGGCGTCGCGCGACGACCTGGCGACTCTGATCGGCACGCTGGGCGCCGACAACGTGGTGATCGAAGAGGTGCCACGGCGCCGCCGCCCGTCGCTGGCAGCCGGCACGGTGCCGCCGCCGGATCCGGCCGGCACGCTGCTTTCCCTCGCGCCGCCGGGCGCGAGGCTCGAGCCCGCGACCAGCGACGACGTTTTGGCCGTGGAGCCGGCTCGCTCGATCAAGGCCGTGACCCAGACGGTGAGGGTCGACATCAAGAAGCTCGATCACCTGATGAACATCATCGGCGAGCTCGGCATCGTGCGCGGCGTGCTGGCGCGGCTCTCGGAGCGCGCGCGGTCCGATGGGCAGCGCCAGCTCGCCACCGAGATCTTGCGCCTGCACCGCAGCTTCGACCGCCGGCTGGGCGATCTCAGGGACGCCGTGCTCGAAGTCCGCATGGTGCCGCTGGGGCAGGTCTTCGACCGCCTGGCGCGGGTGGTGCGTCAGATCAGCCGCGACGTCGGCAAGGACATTCGCCTGGTCATCACCGGCGCCGAGACCGAGATCGACAAGCTGATCGTGGAAGAGCTCAGCGACCCGCTGATGCACATGATCCGCAACGCCATCGACCACGGAATCGAGGCGGCGGCCGTGCGCGAGAAGGCCGGCAAGCCGCCCGCCGGCACGATTGCCCTGAATGCCTATCAAAAGGGCAATCACGTGATGATCGAGATCGAGGACGACGGCGCTGGCATCGACGAAGACGCGCTGGTCGAGAAGGCCATCGCTCTGGGGCGCATCAGTCGGGTCGACGCGGGCGACCTGGCCCGACACGACCTGCTCGGGTTGATCTTCATGCCTGGGATAAGCACCCGCGACGTGGCCGGCGACCTGAGCGGGCGTGGCGTGGGGATGGACGTCGTGAAGACCAACATGGCCAAGATCGGCGGTGTGATCGACGTTCACAGCGAGCGCGGCATCGGCACCAAGATGACCATCACGCTGCCGATCACGCTGGCCATCGTCAACGCGCTCTTGGTTCGCGCCGCGGGTCAAGTCTTCGCCCTGGCGGTCAGTCACGTGTCCGAGGCCATCGTGTTCGACCGGCGCGGGCTGCGGACCGTCGAGGGGCGAGAGGTCGTGTCGCTACGCGGTCAAACGCTGCCGGTCTGTCGGCTGGCCGAGCACCTGGGGCTGCCCGAAGGCCAGGGTCCAGCGCCGCGTCGCTTCGTGGTCGTCATGGCGCTCGGCGCGCGGCGCCTCGGCCTGGTGGTCGACGCGGTGCTCGGGCAAGAAGACATCGTGATCAAACCCCTGGGGCCGTCGCTGTCCGACGTGCGTGGCTTGTCGGGCGCCACCGAGCTCGGTGATCAGCGGGTGGCCTTGGTGCTCGATTCGGCCTCGCTGCTCGAAGACGTGCTGTCCGCCACCGACACCGGCCCGCTGGAGGTCGCCCCCCGTGGCTGATCTGGTCCGGCTCGGGGCGCGTGGGCCCAGGCGGGCGCTTGCCCACCAGGGGCCGGTGCGCGAGTTCCTGGTCCTCCGCATCGGCGCCGACGACTACGGCGTCGAGTTGACCAGCATCCGCGAGATCCTGAGTCCGCCGCCCGTGACGTTCGTGCCGCGCGCTCCTCGCTCCGTGCTGGGGGTGTGCAGCGTGCGCGGTTTGCTCGTGACGGTGGTCGACCTGCGCGCACGGCTGGGGCTCGAAGCGGCGTCGGCCTCGCGGCGTGCGCGGCTCTTGCTCACGGGTGCCTCGTCGGGCGAGGTGTTCGGCGTGCTGGTCGACGAGGTGCGGCAAGTGGTTCGACTTTCCGACGGCGAGCTCGAGCTGGCCAGCACGGTCTTCGGCGGCGACGTTGCAGAACACGTCCTCGGCATCGGGCGACCGAAGCCCGGCGACGACGTCATCATTCTGCTCGACCTGGTGCGACTCGTGGACCATTTGCCGGAGACTGTCTGATGGTTTCATCCAAAGTGCGACCCGACCCCCAGAAGAGCCTCGTCGGATTCACGGTCGGCGACGTGCACTATGCCGTGCCCATCGCAGCAGTGCGTGAGATCGTCAACCCGCTCGAGCTGACCGTGTTGCCCCACTCTCCGCCGGCGGTGGCCGGCGTCGCGAATCATCGCGGCACGGTCATCCCGGTCGTCGACCTTCGGGCACGCTTTGGCCTGGGCCGCGCGGCAGACCAGCGCCGCGCCAAGTGGATCCTGGTCGAGGTCGAAGCCCACACCGTGGGGCTGATGGTCGACGGCGTCACCGAGGTCTTCGGGACCGGCGGCGCGGAGCTCGGAGCCGCGCCCAGCCTGGGCGCCGGCGACGACGTTCGCGGGATCATCGGCGTGGCGCGCCACGCCGAGCAGCTGGTCTTCGTCCTCGACGTCGACCGCTTCGACGCGCTGGTGAGCCCGTTGGCGGCGACCGGGCTGCTCGGCCCAGGAAGCCTCGAGACGTGACCGAGCTCGCCGAGCTGGAGCGGGCGCTCGCGGCCGAAGACGCCGAAGAGCGCCGCCGCGCGGCGGCGGGCTTGCGGCAGACCGCGGGTCCGCCACCGGTGGCGCTGCTGGTGCGCGCGCTGGGCGACGCCGACTGGCGTGTGCGCAAAGAGGCCGTGCTGACCGCGGTCGCGCTGGCCCCTTCCGAAGACGTGCGCACGGTGCTGGTCGACCTCTTGCGTCCGGGCGACAACGTCGGTGCCCGCAACAGCGCCGTCGAGGCCCTGGCCGGCTACGGCATTCACGCCATTTCGGCCCTGGCCTCGGTGCTCTCGGAGCTCGACGCCGACGGCAAGAAGCTGGTGGTCGACGTGCTGGCCCGATGCACTCGCCCCGAGGGCCTGCCGTTGCTCAAGACCCTGCTGCGCGATGCCGACGTCAACGTGCGGGGCGCAGCGGTCGAGGCGGTGGCCGCCATCGGCGAGGCGTGTGCCGAAGAGGCGATTCTGATCCTGGACTCTTGCCTCGATTCTGCCGACACCTTCGTGCGGCTGGCGGCGCTCTCGGGTCTCAATCGGCTCTCGGCCGAGATGCCGTGGGCGCGTCTCGAACCGCTGGCCCAAGACGCAATCTTGCTCCCCGCCGTGTTGACGGCAGCTGGGCGCAGCGGCGCCGCAGAGGCCGTGCCGGTGGTGCTCGCGGCGCTCGAGTCGGCCCACGGCAGGACCTTCGCGCAGGTGATCGAGTCGATGGTTCGGCTCGGTCATTCGAGCCCGGTGGCCCGTGAGGCGCTGGTGCAGGGCGCGGTCGGCGTGTCGGCTCGCGTGCGTGAAGCCATTCTCTCTCTCTCCGCCGACGAAGAGGCCGCGATCGAGACGCGCCGAGCCGCACTGGGCGCCGCCGCCCTCTTGGGCAGCGAGGCGGCAGCGCGCACCGCGGTCGCAGCGCTCTCGGACGATCTGCTCGCCGAGCAGGCCGAGGCGACGCTGGCCGAGCTGGGCGGGGTGGCCGTCGAGGCGCTGGTGGCTGGCGCCGAGGCCCCCTCGCCGGAGCAGCGCGCGGCCTGCATTTCGCTCTTGGGCCCGCTGGTGGCGCTCCATCCCGACGCCACCGCCGCCGCCAAGCGGGCCCTCGCTGATCCCGCGCCAGAGGTCGTCGCGGCCGCGCTCGACGCCCTGGGCAGCGCCGGTGATCGCGGCACGCTCGACGATGCGGTGCGTCTGCTCGACAGCGGCCCGGTGGTGAGGCAATCGGCGCATCGGGCCCTGGTCGCCCTCGTGCGCCGGCATCCCGCCCAGGCCTTGGCGGTGGTCACCCGCGCGGTTGCGGATCCCGCCGCTGCCGAGGCGGCCGCCATCGCCATCGAGACCCTGGCCCCGCAGTCGACCGACCCAGGCCAGCACCTGAGCTTCTTGCGTTCGGCGCTGGACAGCCCGGCGCCGACCACTCGGTGCGCCGCGCTCTCGGCGCTCTCTGCCATCAGCGGGGCCGAAGCGGTGGAACCCGTTGCCTTTGCGCTGGGCGACGAAGAGGTCGAAGTTCGCCTCGCTGCGGTGCGCGCCCTGGGCAAGCTCACCGACCAGCAGGGGGCGCCGCTCGGTCTCGAGCGGTTGATCGACGTCGCGCGCAGCAGCGCCGAGCTGGAGCTGGCCGCGCAAGCTGCCCGCGTGCTGGGCGAGCTGGGCGACCGGCGAGCGATCGCCGTGCTCGGCGAGCTCTGCGGCCGCGAGCCTCTGCTGGCGGTGCTCGCACTGGAAGCGCTGGGCGTGTTCGAGGGACCCGAGCGAGACCAGCACCTGGCGCTGGCGCTTGCACACCCCGATCCCGAGGTCGTCAAGTCCGCGATGCGCGTCCTTTCGACACCCCGCAACGCGGCGGCCGCGGAGCGCCTTGCAGAGTGTCTGGACCATGCCGAGTGGGACGTGCGCCGCCTGGCCGCCGAGTTGCTCGGTGGCATCGGCGGTGACGCCGCGCTGGGCGCCCTCCGCAGTCGACTGGCGGTCGAGACTCACGAGCTCACGCAGGGCGAGCTCGCGCGAGCCATCGTCGACGCCGAGACCGCGAGTGGGCGGCGCCGCACCGCCCCGCCGCCCAGCCTGCGCGGAGCCAGACGGTGATGACCCCGGCCTCTCAACGGCCGCGGCTCACCTCCGAGGTCTTTCGGTTGTTGCGCGATCTGATCAACGCGCATGCCGGGCTCGAGTACCAAGACGACGCCCTGTACGCCTTCGAGCGGCGCCTGTCGGAGCGGCTGGCCACGCTCGGGCTCCCCGGGTTCAACGACTACTACCAGTACCTGCGGTTGAACCGCGGCGGCAGCGCGGAGCTGGACGAAGCCCTCGATCTGCTCACCACCAAAGAAACCTATTTCTTCCGCCAAGAGTACCAGCTGCGCGCGCTGCGCGACGAGCTCTTGCCCAAGCTGGCCCAGCGCAACGCACGGTCGCGACGCCTGGCCATCTGGAGCGCCGGCTGCTCCACCGGCGAAGAGGTGTATTCGGTCGCCATCTTCGTGCTCGAGTCGGGGCTGTTCGACGGCTGGGAGGTGCGGGTCATCGGCAGCGATCTCTCCAAGCGCAGCGTGGCCGCCGCACGTCGCGGCGTGTACCGTCCCAGCGCGTTTCGATCCACCCCGCCCGAGATCCGGCGCACCTACTTCGACGAACGGACCGACGGCAGCCACATCGCCGAATCGGTCAAGCGGCTCTGTCACTTCGGGCAGCTGAACCTGCTCGACTCTACCCGGGCTTCGATCGTCGGGCGCGTGGACGTGGTGCTGTGCCGGAATGTCCTCATCTACTTCGACCCGAGAGCACGGGCCCGGGTGATCGAGAACCTCTACGACCGGCTGCTTCCGGGCGGCTATCTGTTGCTCGGCCACTCGGAATCGTTGTGGAACGTCTCCACCGCATTCGAGCTCTGTCACTTGGCGGAAGATCTGGTGTACAGAAAGCCGATGGCCACCGGGCGGCTGGACCCGCCGGGCGAATGAGTCGAGCGATGAACCTGCCCAGTGTCACCCCCACGACCGTGCTGGTCGTGGACGATTCGGCGCTCAATCGGCGCAGCATCTCCGAGATCCTCGAGGCATCTTCGGACGTTCGGGTGGTGGGCAAGGCTGGGGACGGTGAGCAGGCGCTGCAGCTGGCGCTCGCGCTGAAACCCGACGTGATCACCCTCGACCTCGAGATGCCCAAGATGGACGGCTTCACGTTCTTGCGCATCTTGATGAGCCGCCTTCCCACTCCGGTGATCGTGGTCTCGAGCTACAGCGCCAAAGAGAACGTATTCCGCGCGCTCGAGCTCGGCGCCTTGGACTTCGTCGCCAAGGCCGACCAGAAATCGGAGGGCGATTTCCAGGGTATTGGTCGAGAGCTGCTCTCGAAGGTGCTCCTGGCGCGCACGCTCAAGCGCGGCGTGTTCGTCGCGCGCCCGCCCCTCGATTCGTATTCCGGGCACGACTCGGTGCCGCCGCGCAGCGGCGAGCCATCGCCGCCCCGCCAGGTGGTGGGCATCGCTTCGAGCACCGGCGGCCCGACGGCGCTGATGCAGATCGCTGCTCGGCTGCCGGCGCGGTACCCGAACGCAATCTTGATGTCGCAGCACATGCCCGAGAAGTTCACGCGCACGTTCGCCGAGCGCCTGGGGCGGCGCAGCGAGCTTCGCGTGCGCGAGGCCGCGGACGGCGACGAAGTGGTCGCGGGTCTGGGCTTGGTGTGCCCGGGCGGGCGATGCCTGACGCTCGAGGCGGGGCCCGCGGGCGGCACGCCCAGAGCGCGGATCAAGCCGCCGTCGGCGGAAGACCGCTACGTGCCCAGCGCCGATCAGCTGTTTTCCAGCTTGGCCCGCGCGCGTGGCACACGCGCGATCGGCGTCATCCTGACCGGCATGGGGGACGACGGCGTGCAGGGCGCGCGGGCGATCCGCGACGCGGGCGGCGTGGTGGTGGCCGAGAGCGACGCCACCGCCATCGTCTACGGCATGCCCGGGGCAGCGGTCCGCGCTGGTGTGGTCACCCACTCGATGGCGCTGCCCGAGATCGCCGAGTACTTGCGCTCCCTGCGCTGACGCCCCGGGGCGTTGACACGGCTTTTTCGGGTGCGCATGGTGCCGGCATCCACGGCCCGTTCGCCTCGTTTCGAGGCTGCCGTGGGCGACCGGGTCGGGCCCTCGTGCGCGGCAGCGTACGCGCCCGCCTCGAACCCCAAGGAGGAAGAACGATGTTCGGCTATCGCAACGATTTCGACCGCACGCTGGCAATCATGGACCAGCTCCGGCGCCGCATGGACCGGGCGTTCGACGACGTCGACCGCTCTGGCGCCCCCGAGCCTGCCACCGGGGGCGTCCCTCGGGTCCGTTTCCACGACGCCGGCAACGCTTTCGTGCTCCAGGCCGATCTGCCTGGGGTCCGCGAGGCGGACCTCTCGCTCTCGCTCGAGCAAGACGTGCTGACCCTGGCCGGCCAGCGCCGGGGCGACGCCCCGGAGGGCTACGCGGCCTACCGACAAGAGCGTGCACCATTCCGCTTCTCGCGCAGCTTCGCGCTGCCGGCGAAGGTGGATCCCGAAAAGACGTCGGCGGTGCTCGAGCACGGTGTCCTGACCGTGACCCTCGAGAAGGCGCCCGAGGTCAAACCGCGGCAGATCGCCGTGCGAGTGGGGTGAGGAGGAAGCCATGGCCCGCGAGACTCGATCCCAAGAGCGCCATCCCACGGCTCCGCTGGTGGACGTGTACGAGAACGACAAGGAGATCTTGCTGATCGCCGACCTGCCCGGGGTCTCCAAAGACGGCCTGACCATCCAGGCAGATGGCGACACGCTCACGCTGGAAGCACGGCGAACCGAAGTGCCGCTCGGGACCCCCCCCACTCGGGAGTACCAGACCCAGGATTTCAGCCGCACGTTCGGGATCTCTCCCAGCATCGATCGCGATCGCATCGAGGCCAAGCTCGAGGGCGGCGTGCTCCATCTGCACCTGCCCAAGCGGGCCCCGGTCACGCCGCGCAAGATCCCCATCCGGGTCGGCTGACCATCGCGGGGAATGGTGGCCCCGGGCCGGCTGTTTCCCGGTGGCATGCAGCCTCTCTTCGCTCGGGCCTTCGCCGTCGCCGTGGCACTCGCGGCCTCCGCTTCCTGCGCCCGCGCCCCCGATCCGCCCCCTCGCGCCGTCGCGGGGCAGTCGTCCAGCGCCCAGCCAGGGGCGTCAGCGCCGATCGCGCTGCCCACCCCGGCCCTGGCTCGGGCAGGCGGCGTCTCCATCGCCGACGTCGTCGAGCGGGTCTTGCCCTCGGTGGTCAGCGTCGCTTCGAAGCGCGCCGTCCACGGCTCGCTCCCCTTCGGTCTTGGAGCACCGGACCGGCAGGCGGGCATCGGTTCCGGCGTGGTGATCGGCCCGGCGCTGGTGGTGACCAACAACCACGTGGTCGCCGACGCCGACGAGCTGAAGGTCAAGACCGCCGACAAGCGTGAGCTGTCGGCCCGCGTGATCGGCACCGATCCGAAGAGTGATCTCGCCGTGCTCGAGCTGTCCGGCAACACCCAGGGCCTGGTCCCGCTCGAGCTGGGTGATTCCTCGCGTCTGCGCCTGGGCGACGTGGTGCTCGCGGTGGGCAACCCCTTCGGTGTCGGTCAGACCGTGACCATGGGGATCGTGTCGGCCAAGGGCCGCGCCAACATGGGTATCGTCGACTACGAAGACTTCATCCAGACCGACGCCGCCATCAACCCCGGCAACTCTGGCGGCGCGTTGGTCGACATGGAGGGCCGCCTGGTCGGGATCAACACGGCCATCTTGTCGCGAACCGGCGGCAACGTGGGCATCGGGTTCGCCATCCCGACCAACATGGCCAAGCCCATCGTCGACAGCCTCAGGTCCCAGGGCAAGGTGGTGCGCGGCTGGCTGGGCGTGTCGATTCAGGACGTCGATCAAGAGCTGGCAACCGCGCTCCAGCTGGCGGCGCCCAGCGGCGTGCTGGTGTCGGACGTGCAGCGCGGCTCGCCCGCCGAGCGCGCTGGCCTGCTCAGGGGCGACGTGATCACGACGCTCGAAGGGCACAAGGTCGACGGCGTCGGCCAGTTCCGAAATCAGATCGCTGCGACCGGCGCCGGCAAGCAGGTGAAGCTGGTGCTGCTGCGCGAGAAGAAGTCGGTGGAGCTCAGCGCGGCTCTGGGCGAGCAGCCCGGCGACCGCGAGCGGCTGGCCAAGGCGGGCAGCCTGGACGGGCTGACCCTGGGTGAGATCACGCCCGAGGCACGGCGCAGCCTGCACCTGCCCAAAGAGCTGGCGGCCGGCGCCGTGGTGGTCGAGGTCGAGCGTGGGAGCGCCGCAGCCAAGACGGGCCTTCGGCCCGGAGACGTGGTGATCGAGGTGAACCGGCAGAAGGTGTCCGGGGTCGAGCGCTTTCGCGAGCTCTACACCAAGGCCACCGGCAGAATCCTGCTTCTGGTCGTCCGGGAGGGCAGCCCGCTGTTCGTGGTGGCGACGCGCTGATCTCTGCGGCTAACGTCCATCTCGGTGGACGACGTCTCTCGCGACTCCCTGTGGCTCCGTATCGGGGTCGCCTCGGTATGGCTCGCCACCGGTGTGATGGTCGTCCATCCGCTGTACCGGGCCATCGGGGCGAGCTACCTCGGGCGCCTGGGGATGCCGGCCTGGCTCATGCCGGTGACGTGTGCCTTCGAGATCGGCTTGGCCTTCCTGGTGGCGCTCGGGCGCCCCTCCCAGCTGATCACCCTCCTCCAGATCTCGATGGTCGCGACCTTCACCGCGATCCTCGCGCTGGCCGAACCGAAGCTCTTGGTGAGCCCGTTCGGCATGCTCACCAAGAACGTCCCGATCGTCGCCGCAGTCGCGGTGGCGCATCTGATCGAGCGCGAGGGGTGGTCGCGTCGTGCCCAGTGGCTGCTCCGCGGCGGGGTGGCGGCGGTCTGGATCACCGAGGGGGTCTTCCCGAAGATCTTGTTCCAGCAGGCCGAAGAGCTGACCATCGCCACCCAGACCGGGCTGTCGTTCGGTCGGCCCGCGACCATGCTGCTGATCATCGGCGTGCTCCAGGCCGCCTCGGGCGTGGCGGCGCTGCTGCTCCGCGGTCGGCCGCTCTGCTGGCTCTTGGCAGCCCAAGCTGCCGGGCTGATCGTGCTTCCGCTGGTGGTCTCGTGGTTCGTCCCCTGGCTCTGGTTCCACCCGTTCGGTCCCTTCACCAAGAACGTGCCTGTTTTGCTCGGCACGCTCGTCGTTTTGCGCCGATGCTCATCCTGGTCCTGAAGACGATCCACGTGCTGGGCGCGGTGCTGTTCCTGGGCACGGGCGCCGGCAGCGCGTACTACAAGATGAGAGCCGGCCGCTCGCAGGATCCGCGGATCGTCGCCTGGTGCGACAGCGAGGTCGTGCGCGCCGACTGGATCTTCACCGTTCCCGCCGGACTGATCATGCCCATCACCGGGCTGTGGCTGGTGCACCTCTACCGACTGCCGCTCGAGACCCCGTGGGTGTGGCAGGGGCTCACCGGTTATGCCATCGCGGGCCTGACCTGGTTGCCTGCGGCTTACCTCCAGATCCGCATGCGCGCGCTTTCGGCCGCGGCCTTGGCAGAAGATCGCCCGCTGCCGGCCCGGTGGCATCGCATGCAGCGCACGTGGGCCCTGCTCGGTCTGCCATCGTTCACCGCGACCATGGCAGTGGTGTGGATGATGGTGTCGAAGCAGGCCGTCTTCTGAGGGCACGCACACCTTCGCAGCTCGGCACAAGAGTTCCGCGAGATCCCCGCCGGATTTGACCCGGTCCGACTTCGTCGCTACGACTGGCCAATGCGCGGCGCGAGAGCACCGGTTCTGCTCGCAGCGATCTTGTCGCTCGCGGCGGCAGCGCGCGCGCAAGAAGTGATCGCTGACCCCGCGCCGAAACCAGCGGCGCCCGCGCCGAAACCGGGGGCGCCCGCGCCGAAGCCGGCGGCGCCCGCGCCGAAGCCAGCGGCGCCCGCGCCGAAGCCAGCGGCGTCCGCGCCGAAGCCGGCGGCAAGTGCGCCCACGCCCGGCAAGCCGGCGTCGCCGAAGAAGAAGGGCAAGGCACCGAAGCGCCCAGCGGCCACGTTGCCCCCCGGCACCCCCGCTCCGGCCCCGAACGAAGCGGCGCGCCGGCGCATCGCTGCCACCGGGGGCGCCGCCGTCGAGAAGAAGGACCCGGAGCTCGAAGCGCTGAAGGACGCCGAGCGGGTGCTCTTTCCCAAGCCGCTGCCGGGGTCCACTCCGGGCTTCAGCTGGGACCTGCCAAAGCCCGCGGCCGCTCCGGGAGCGCGCGTGCATGCCTCGGGGGTGCCACCGGCGGTGGCAGACGATCCCGGGCTCGACGACGCGGAAGGAAGCGCGAGCGACGCCGAGTGGATCCGTTCGCTCGCCATGCCTGATCTGCCGGTGCGCCTCGAGTCGCGCGTGGTCCGCTACCTCAAGTTCTATCGCGACAACCCCAAGGGCAAGGCCATCGCCCGGGTGTGGGCCAAGAAGAGCGGGCGGTACGTGGCGTTCCTCAAGGCCGAGCTCACGCGCGCTGGCCTGCCTTCGGATCTGGTCTGGCTCAGCCTGATCGAGAGTGGGCACAACCCCACCATCGTGTCGCCGGCGGGTGCCGCCGGGCTTTGGCAGTTCATGCCCGACGCTGGCCGGCTCTACGGGCTCAACGTCGATCGCTGGGTGGACGAACGCTACGATCCGAAGCGCGCCACCGATGCCGCCGTGCTCTACCTGAGCGATCTGTATCGGCGCTTCGGTAGCTGGGAGCTGGCCATGGCCGCCTACAACATGGGCTACGGCGGCCTGTCGAAGGCGATCCGCAAGTTCAACACCAACGACTACTGGGAGCTGTGCCGCTACGAAGCGGGCATCCCCTGGGAGACCACGCTCTACGTTCCGAAGATCTTCGCCGTCGCGCTGGTGATGGCGAACAAGAAGGCCTTCGGGCTCGCCGACGTGGCGATGGACCCCGCCGAGAGTTTCGACACCGTGATCGCCAAGGCGGGCCTGCCGCTCGAGAAGATCGCGGAGCTGGCGCAGGCGCCCACCGCCACCCTCGAGGCGCAAAACCCCCACTTGCTGCTCGGGCGCGTGCCACCCGCCTCGGGCAAGGCTGGGCAGCGCATCACGGTGCGCGTCCCGGCGGGGAAGGGGCAGCAGGTCACGGCTGGCCTGGCGCAGCTTCCGGACCCCGAACCCGAGCTCGAGCCCTACGTCGTGCGCCTGGGCGACGACGCCGCGAAGATCGCGTCGCAGCGCGGCACCGATCGCGCCACGCTGGGCAAGCTGAACAAGCTGCGCGACGACGAGAGCCTGGGCGCGGGTACCGTGCTGCTGGTGCCGAAGCGAGTCGGCGGCGTGGCGCCAGCCACCGCGCCCGGCGACGACGTGGTGGTGATTTCGCCGCGAGAGTTCCGCTATGCCGACAAGAAGCGGGTCTTCTATCGCGTGCAGGGCGGCGACACGCTGGAGCGCATTGCTCGCGCCTTTGCCGTGGCCCACAGCGAGGTCTTGGCCTGGAACGCCCTCGACCCGAGCGCGCGGCTGGTGAGCGGCATGGTGCTCACGCTGTGGGTCCCGCCGCGCGCCGACTTGTCGAGCGTGCGGGTGCTCGACGAACGCGACGTGAAGGTGCTGGTGGCCGGCACCCCCGACTTCTTCGATCACTTCGAGGGCTTGAACGGCAAGCGGCGCATCACCGTCGAGGCGAAGAACGGCGACACCCTGGCCAGCCTGGGCCGCCGCTACGGCATGAGCGTGGGCTGGATGGAGCGCATCAACCGCCGCTCGCGCCAGAAAAAGCTCGAGCCCGGCGACAAGCTGGTGGTCTATGTGGCAGCCGGCGTGGCCGGCGCGAAGGCGGCTGCCGTGCCGGCACCCGCGCCCGACCCGGCCGAGCTGCCGGCGCCGCCCGACGCTCCGCCCGCGGCCGCACCCGGCGCCGAGCCGGCCGAACCCGGACCAGCGGTCGAGGGCTGACGAAGGTAAGGCGCATGGCGGGGCGCACCTTCGTGGTCGGCGACGTGCACGGTGAGCTCCGGCACTTGAGCACGCTGCTCGCGCGCCTGCCGGCCCTCGATGCCGGCGACACCTTGCTGTTCCTGGGTGACTACGTCGACCGCGGTCCGGATTCGCGCGGCGTCGTCGAGCGGCTGATGAGCTTGCATACGGCGACGCCAGCCAAGCTGGTGTTCTTGCGCGGTAACCACGAAGACGGCTGGCTGCGGGCGATGAACGGCGGCTGGCCCGAGTTCGTGCTGCCGCAGCCCAACGGTTGCTGGGCCTGCGTGCGCTCGTTCCGGGGGCGCCCCTTGCCCGAGAGCCAGCCCGAGAAAGAGGACTTCGAGGCCTTGTTCTCCGGCTCGTTCTTTCCCGAGGCCGTCGCCGACTGGATGAGCGCGCTGCTTCACTTCTACGAAGACGAGCACGCCATCTACGTGCACGCCGGGCTGCCCGAGAAGAACGGTCAGTTCTTGCACCCCAGCGAAGCCGACGACCCGCTGGTCTTGCTCTGGTCGCGCAACACCAAGTTCTTCCGCGAATACGCCGGCAAGCGCGTGATCTGCGGCCACACCGCGACGGAAGACCTGCCCGTCGAGCTGTCGACCTACACGCCGGAGGATCCCACCGATCTCTGGTACCGAGGCGCGGTCGTGGCGATCGACACGCGCTGCGGCAAAGAAGGCGGGTTCCTCACGGCGCTCGAGCTCCCGGCGCTGAAGGTTTACGAGTCGCGCTAGTCACTGGCTGGTGTCCACCACCAACCCGCCGACCTTCACGCTGACGCCGCCCGCCTTCTTGTTCACCTGCACGTTGCCGGCCTGCGTCTGCTCCCCGTCGGCCGACTGCTCGACGCGCACGGCCTTCTTGCCATCGTCCACGTGCACCACGCTGCCCGCCTGCGACTGCTTCACAGCGACCTGCTTCTTGCCGTTTTCGACCTGGACCGACTTCGAATCGGCGCTCTGCTTCACCTCTACCTTCCGGCCGTTCGCCTCGACCTTCACCGCCTGCGCGGTGCCGGCCGGCGCCTCTTGGGTCTCGACCCAGACCGCTGCCGGCTTCTCTGGAGCGGCGTCGGTGCGGGTCGCAAGGTGCGTGGCGAAGTAGGCGCCGCCCGCGCCCGCGGACGCAGCCAGTGCAGCAATTGCCTTGATGATGTTCCTGACAGCCATGAGTCGTGACCTCCGAGCGGTCACTCTTCACGCTTCGTGCCAGCAGATTTCGCCGCTGATTTCCCGAGACGGCCGCGCGGCGTGGTGGGGGCGACCCGGCCAGTGGCGGGCGGTGCCCCGCCTCTCACTTCTTCTTGCCCGGCTTCTTCTCGGGCTTCTTCTTCTCTTCTTGCTCGAAAGCCTTCTCGAAGTCGTCGTCGCCCTTCGCGGCCTCTGGCTCGGGCTTCTTCTCCGGAGCCGCCTCGGCCTTGGGCGTCTTCTTCGTCGCTGGCTCGTCCGCGTCGCCGGGCGGCGGCGGCGCCGGCGGGGTCGGCGGTTTGGCGGGTGAGTCGAACTGGTAGACCAGGCCGACCCCCAGCACGTTGGCGCTGGCCGAGTACTTGCCGGCGTTGACGTAGTTCGGGTTCGCCGCCGGGTTGGCCAGCACCGGGTTGAGCTGCTTCACGCGCTGCTCGTCCACGCTCACCTCGACCGGCGTGCCGATCACACGGGCGATCACCCCGTCGAAGCGCCACCGCCCCAGGTAGAGGCTGCCGCCCACCGAGAGCGTGACCTTGTCCAGATCGATGGTGGTCGCCGACAGGTACTCTTTGGGGATCGCGCTGCGTTCGTACATCGCGCCGGCGCGCAGGCCCAGGGCATAGCTGGACACCGGGAACTTGTACTCCCCGCCCACGCGCGCCGAATACGTGTCACGGAAGCCGCGCTCGATGCTGAGCGGTGGGATCTTGTAAACCGGCGGGAAGCCCGCGACGTTCTCCAGCGCGATATCCTCGGAGCTGACCGTGATCTCGTCGTGCATGCTCCAGGCCTCGTAGGCGACGCCGCCTTCGATCGCCAGGCCCTCTGTCGGGCGCACTTCGACGCCGACGCGGAGCACCCACGGCAGGTTGAACTCGACGTTGACCGCATCGCCCGACACCCGGGCGCCTTCGAACACCGAGGCGCCGGGCAGGCGGACTTTCTGCGTGCCGGGAGAGTCGATCCACACCGGCAGGTGGAACGACGCGCCGACGCGCAGCATCTCGCTGGGGGTGAAGATCCCACCGATGATGCCGGTCGGCGCCACGATCGGGCCGACGCGCAGCTGGCCGTAGGCGTCGTACTCGGGTTGCTCGGGCGCGCAGATGAAGCGCTCGGGAACGCACGCGCTGAAGTACACGCTGGTCTGGAAGTACCCGGTCAGGGCCTCGACCCCGGCGCCGAACGCGAACTGTTCGGACGCGCGATACGAGGCGTACACACCCAGCACCGCCAGCGCCGAGCCATCGAGCGTGATCAGCGAATAGCGCTGTGGCGCCGGCTGCCCGCTCACCTTCTCGGGGAAGCTGGTGATGGCCGCGTAGGGCGCGTGCAGCCCGAACGCGAAGTTGGCGTTCTCGACCCCCAGCGAGTTCGAGTACACCGCGGTCGGGATCGGCAAGATCGGCGTGCGGCCCTCGACCTCGGGGAAGGTGAAGGTCCAGGTCTGGCCGGTGGGCTGCCCGGTGTTCGGGTCCACCTGCCGCACCAACTGCTTGCGCTGATACGTGCTGGTGTAGTTCATCCAGGCGAAGTCGCCGAGGTAGGCGTGGCCGGCAAAGGCCAGACCCGCCGGGTTGTAGGCGATGGCGCCACCGTCGTCGGCGCCGGCCACGAACGCGCCGCCGCGCCCGAGGGGGCGCACGCCGCGATCGCCGAAATACAGCCCGGCGCCGTGCGCGCTCGGCGCCAGGGTAGCCAGCGCGAGAATCGCCCCGAGGGTTCGCCCGTGTCCCACGTTCGGGTTTCTATGCGGCATTGGCGCGCTTTTCAACCACGCTCACTCGCCGTTGCGATGGCGCATGATTTCGTAGAACTGCTCCATCCCGCGGGTCTTGCTGGTCAAGAAGTCCCGCATCGTGCCGAACACCACCTTCAGGTCGTCGGGGGAAAGCGGCTCTTCGCGCGCCGCCCGCGCGTCGATTCGGTTCACCTCGGCAAACGTATCGAGGAAGATCTCGATGGGGGTCGGGCTGTCGGCGTTCTGCGGGTCGAGCGGGGTGACCAGGTTGGCCAGCATCCGGTCCTGGAAGCGATACGGGTCGTAGGGATTGGGCTGAGCCTTGCCGTCGATCACCGGCTCGGTGGTCAGCGCGTCGAGCAACTCGAGCACGCGGTCGGCTGTGCCGGGCACCGGCTTGCCGTCGGCGGTGGCTTCTTCCGGCGCTGCCGCCGTGGCCACGGCGTTGTAGATGGCCGGCATGTTCACGTCGTCCGACAGGATCTGCATCATGTCGGCGCTGCTCGCCAGCATGCTGATCATGGCATCGTTCGAGCTCGCCTCTTGCACCAGATAGCGTAGGTGCTTCTCCAGGGCGCGCCGCGTTTCCTCGTCTTCGTTGATCAGGTCCATCAACGTCATGGTGGTGCCGAACATCGGGCCCCCGATGCTGTCGGCGGCCTTCTGCCCCAGGTCTTTGGTGGCCCAGGTGCACGGCATGGGGTTCTTCTCGCGGTCCGGACAGTTGGCGTTGATCTGCTCGCGCAAGACGTCGAGCAAGATCGGAACACCCTTGATGAAGGCCTGGTTCCGGAACGCCGCGTTCGTGCCGTCGCCGTCGACCGTCAAGAACTGATCCACCAGGCGGCTGCGGGCGCGCTTCCACCGGGTGAAGCGCGGGCTGCCGGGCACGAGCCGCGCGTCGATCTTCGCCATGGCGTCGGCGAACAGGTCGAAGAGCGTGAGCTGGGGCTTGATGATCTGCCCGTTGGCCCACTTGCCCGCCTTGTTGCCAGTGCGGTCGACCATGCCCACGCTCGCGGCATAGTCCGGGTCCATCATGGCCACGGTCATCTCGTGCAAGATGTCGAGGCCGCTCTTCGGGGTCCCGCCGTTGCGGTCGTCCTTCACGAAGTCGGGCACGTCCAGCGCCTTGACCAGCTCACCCAGGGCCGGCATCAGGTCGCCCGCGAAGGCGTCCACCAAGATGGGCTCGTAGCGCGTGCCGCCGCTGCCGTTGCACCACTTGCCGTTGTACGCCGGGTTCACCTTGTGTGTGGTCGCGTCCGACTGCGTCAGGAACTTCTGCCAGGGGCGGTCCGCGAAGGTGTGGCCCGCCGGGATGGTGTTGTTGCACTCGGGGCCGTGCTGCTCGGTCGGCCAGTGCCGATACAGCGCTTCCACGCTGTCCAGGAACACCTGCCCGGCCCCGTTGTTGGCGAAGGCAGCCAAGAGCGGCTTCATCGCCTTGTAGAACTCGTATTTCTCCCAGAGGAAGATGGTGCCCTTGCCCCGCAGGCGCAGCACGTCGTTCGGGTCGGCGCCCGGCAACGAACAGTCCGACAGCCAGAGCTGCGCTGGCGCGCCCTTCGGGTTGTTCACCAGGCGATCGGGGCACACCGAGGTCGACACCGCGTCGATCGTCGCCTCGACGAAGTCGTTGGTGACCTTGTTCTTGCCGCTGTAGTTCTTGTCGCGATCGGGCATGGTGCCGCCAAAAAGCGGGTCGAACTTGCCCGACTGCGCCCCGAAGAACACCAGGCGGTTCAGGCCGCGCGGCTCGGGGGTCAGCGTCATGCCGTCGATGCCGCTCGACTGCTCGAAGAGCTGGTTCGGATCCGAGAAGACCTTCGCCAGGCTCATCATGCCGTTCAGCGCCTCCGACTTGATGTTCAGCTTGGCCTTGCCCAGGATCGAGTCCAGGTAGAACAGCCCCATGTTCTGGAAATCGAACAGCTCGCACTCCGCATACGACCCGACCAGGGGCCACGAGAGGTTCAAGCCGAGCACGTGGATCTTCACCTTCGCGCCGGGGCGGTTGCAGGCGTTCACGCCGTTCACGTCGTGGATGATCTGCAAGATGCGGTGAAAGTCGCTGCGGTTGTCGCCGGCGTCGGGCTGCGTGTAGTCCGGCGGCACGTGGGGCTCCGGATTGGTCGCATCGGTCAGGTTCACCAGCGACCCGTTGATGTCGTTGGTGTTGTAATAGAGCTTGTCTTTGTACTTGGCGTAGTTGCTGTAGGCCTTGCCCAGGTAAGCCTGGGTGTCGGGGTGGGCCAGGGCGCGCATCACGTCCTTGAACAGCTTCGGGTCCTTCGCGGTCTTGACGATGATCTCTTGCAGCTCGTCCCACAGGGTTACGGTCGGATCGAGCTTCGCTTCCGGGTGGGCGTTGCTGATCTCGCGGATCTTCAGCGAAGAGCCGATCAAGCGCGCCATGACCGGTTCGTGGTCGGTGAACAGCTTCTTCACCATCTTGAGGTGCACGTCGCTGTTCTTGTGCGCGAACATCCAGCCCGAGGCGTGCGCCAGATCGACGATCGGCGACTGGCTGGTGTCGAACGTGGGGTACACGCCGCCCACGCCCCAGTCGGCCTTGTTCTGGATGGGGTCGCCGTACAGCACGTAAGCGCCGCTGAGCAGGTCGGCCAGCGCCTCGCTCTCGGCCACCGGATCGGGGTTCAAGAGCGGCTCCAGATCGCGGGTGGTCGCGCCCACGAAGGTCTGGCTGGTGTCGAGGTAGGCGAACAGCGGGTTGCCGCCGGAGTCGACCGCGCGCCCGAACGCGTCCGGGGGCAGCACGCGGGGCAGGCCGGGCACGAAGAACGGCGTGTCGATCTGAGCGACGCCCGCCGGACCCAGGAAGCGGCCGCGCGAGTCCACGTCGGCGAAGCCGTCACCGTTGCCGTCGACGAACGCGCCACCGACCGTGCCGGGCTTGCCTGGCACGTTGCCGGTCGGCACCGCGTAGCCGCGCGAGTCGCGGACCACCAGGTAGTGAGACAGCGCCCCGGGCTTCGCGAAGGCGGGGTGGGTGCTGAGCATCACCGCCCGCGCCACCTCCGCGTTGGTGCGCGGTCGGTTTGGCTGCAACGTGACCGGCTCCGTGGCGTAAGCCGCTGGCAGCGGCGCCTCGACGCTGGTCGACAGCTCGTTCTGCGCCATGCCGAGCACGTTCTGGAACGCGTCGCGCATCACGCCGGTGCCGGGCGGTGCGTTCTTGCCGGCGGGGCGCAGGCGCGTCGCGAAGGTCTGGGCCAGCTGTCGGAGCTCGGGATAGGCCATCGACGGTTTGATCGCGCCCAGCGCCACCCGCAGCGGGCGGTAGCCGAGCCGGCCCGAGAGGCGCGACAGCGCTTCCTGGGCCTTCTGGGCTTTCGCGGGATCGCCGTACTGCCCGTAGGTGTCTTGCCCCGGGCCGCCGAGCGCCGCGAAGAGCCGCCCGGTGGAGCGCGTCACGCTGGGCATCAGGCCCTCGCGCGACCCCGAGCCCTCCTTGTTCACCGGGTTCGACTCGTAGAGCGGGACCACCCGCTGCAAGAAGCGCTGCAGCGCCACGTGCCCGCGCACCGTCTTGCCCGGGTTGAACGGGTCGGGCATCGGATCGTCACTGAAGGTCGCGTTGAACGCCTGGATCAGATCCGCCCGCCGGCGCCCCATCGCTTCGACCTTGGCGATGGCGAGGGTGCGCGCCACGCCCGACCCGCTCAGCGGGTCGACGATCGGCGGCAGCTTGTTCTGATCGACCTGGTCGCGGTACTTGCCCGCTGCGTCCCGGTGGCACACGCCGCGGTACGATGCGCCGTAGACGTCTTCGGTGAGCACCGTCGCGCCCACGCGATCGCAGAGCGCCGAGTACATGTCGTCGCCCAGCGTGCCAATGGGCTCACGCAGCTTGCGCTTGTCGTCGAAGTCCCCCGAGCACGCGGCGGACAGGGACAGGGCGACGCCAACCAGGAGCGCGGTCTTCCGAAACGAGCCTCGCATGGTCCGCTAGTCTACGCTGGGCGGCTCGATCTGGCGGCCAGAGCCCGCCAACGCGGCGCGTCAACCGTGACGGTCGCGCCAGACCGTGCGAAATCAGCGCCGCCATGAGCACCCTCACCGCCATCGTCCTGGCCGCCGGCCTCGGCAAACGCATGAAGAGCACGCTGCCCAAGGTGCTGCACCGCGCAGCGGGGTGGCCGCTGGTGCTGTTCCCGATCCGCGCTGCGCTCGAGGTGGGCGCCGACGCGGTGGTGTGCGTGGTCAGCCCCGAGGTGAAGGAAGGCGTGGCGAGCGTGCTGGCGAACGAGCTGCCGGGTGCACCGATCACGATCGCGGTGCAAGCCGTACCGCGCGGCACCGGCGACGCGGTGAGTGCCGGAATCGATTCGGTGACCAGCGAGCGCGTGCTGATCCTGTGCGGCGACACGCCACTGGTTCGCGCCGATGATCTGCGCGCGCTGATCGGCGCGCTGGGCGATCACGAGCTGTGCCTGATGAGCGCTCTGCTCGACGACCCCCAGGGCTACGGCCGGGTGCTGCGGGACGAGCAGGGGCGCGTGGTCGAGGTGCGGGAGCACAAAGACCTGCGCACGGATGCCGAGCGCGCGGTGCGCGAGGTGAACGCAGGCGTGTACGTGGCTCGCACCGCAGCACTGCGCACCGCGCTGGGGCGCATCACCGCCGACAACGCTGCTGGCGAGTACTACCTGACCGACGCCGTGGCGCTGGCTGCAGGGGGGGGCGGCGCACTGGCCATCGCCGGCCATGCCGACAACCTGCTGGGCGTCAACGACCGCTCGCAGCTGGGCCAAGCCGAGACGCTGCTCTACCAGCGCATCGCCCGCCGGCACCAGGTCGCGGGCGCGAGCATTCGCGGCGACGCGCGCATCGACGCCGGCGTGGCCGTGGGCGTGGACGCGGTGATCGAAGCCGGGGTGGCGATCCGCGGCAAGTCCAGCATCGGCGCCGGCGCTGCGATCGACGTGGGCTGCGTGATCACCGATTCGCAAATCGGCGAGCGCGTGCTGGTGAAACCCTACAGCGTGGTCACCGAGAGCCGAGTCGACGCGGGCGCGCAGATCGGCCCCTTTGCGCACCTTCGCCCGGCCAGCGAGATTGGCGAGGGGGCGCACATCGGCAACTTCGTAGAGACCAAGAAGACGCGCGTGCACGCCGGGGCCAAGGCCAACCACCTGGCGTACCTGGGCGACGGCGAGATTGGCGAGGGCGCGAACGTCGGCGCCGGGACCATCTTCTGCAACTACGACGGCTTCCAGAAACACCTGACGGTGATCGGCCCGGGCGCGTTCATCGGAAGCGACAGTCAGATCGTCGCCCCGGTGCGCATTGGCAGGGATGCCTACGTGGCCACGGGGACGACCGTGACCAAGGACGTACCCGACGAAGCCTTGGCCATCGCGCGGGTCGCGCAAGAGAACAAGCCTGGCTACGCCCCGCGGCTCAAGGCGCGGCTGGCGGCGGCGGCGGCGAAGAAGAAGAAGCCCTAGTGCGCCGCGGCCGGATCCGGGCTCTCCGAACCGTCGCTGGGCTCGGGCTCGGGCTTCTGGTTGAACACGCCGCTCGGCAGCTCGTGCCGCATCTTCTTCTTCTTCACTTCCAGGTAGCTCTGGCTGAAGGGGTTGGCGGCAACCAGCATGGGGATGCGATCTTCCACCGTGATGCCCAGCGCCGACAGCGCATCGACCTTGGTGGGGTTGTTGGTCATCAGCAGCACCGACTCGATGCCGAGGTCGCGCAAGATGGCCGCGGCCACGTCGTACTGGCGGGCGTCGATGGGCAGGTGCAGCCGCTGGTTGGCCTCGATCGTGTCGGCGCCTTCTGCCTGCAGCGCATACGCGCGGATCTTGTTGGCCAGCCCGATGCCGCGCCCCTCTTGCCGGAGGTAGAGGATCACGCCGGCGCCGCGCCGGGCGATCTCGGCCTGTGCGCGCTCGAGCTGCCCCTTGCAGTCGCACTTCAGCGAAGCGAACACCTCGCTGGTCAAGCACTCCGAATGCACGCGCACGGCCACCGCGCTCTGCCCCCGCACCTCGCCCATGACCAACGCCAGGTGCTCGTCCGAGAGGCTGGGGTCGGCCTCGGGGTCGTCGAAGCGGTAGACGCGTAGCTCGAACGTCCCGAAGCGCGTGGGCAGCGGTGCGCGAGCCAGGTGCTCCAGGTGGCAGCGTTGCTTCGTCATACGGTGTCTGGTGGCCCGGGAAGCGGATCGTGCGCTAGGGCCTCGCCCAACGCGGATGAGCATGGGGCCATGCAGGGGGTCGGTCAAGCCGGGCGGGGTGATGCCGCGCGGCCTTTGGCGCGATCTTGGGTGCAGAGCGCGAGGATCGCGTGCTCGAGCACCGCTTGGGGTGGGCGCTTCGATCCGCCCTTGAGCGCGAAGTCGAGGCCCGCCAGTGTCTCGAGCCACGCCTCGAGCTGAGGCCGCGGGATCTGCTTGACCTGCCGGGCGAGATCGCGGGCTTTGAACGGCGGCGCGCCGGCGCGCTTCGCGGCCTCTTCCGGGCTCGCGCCCCCGCGCGTGGCGGACTCGAACTTCAACAGTTGCCGCGCCGACCACGCCAGGACGCCCACCAGCCGCAGCCCGCGATCCGACGGGTCATACACGCCGGCCAGGCTGGCCAGTGCGCGGCCGGTGTCGCGCGCGCCCACGGCGTCCACCAGCTCCCAGACCGTGGTCGGCCGGAGGCGCACGATGCACTCGGCCACGTGGTCTTCGGTGACTGCGGCGCCCTGCCCGGCGAACAGGCACACGCGTTCGACGGCGTCGGCCACCGCGCCGAGCTCGGGCCCCGCCAGCTCGGCGATCAGATCGGCCACGCCGGGCGCTGCGGTGTTGCCCCGCTCGCGCATGGCGCGGGTGATCCACCCCGGCAGGGCGTCGCGCTTCAGCGGCTCGCACGCCACCAGATAGTCCTTCTTCAACGCGCTCACATACAGCCGCCGGCGCTTGTCCAGCTTGCCGGCGACCAAGAGCAGCACGGTGCTCGGCGAAGGATCGTCCAGATAGTCCGCCAGCAGGTCCAGCGCTTCGGCGTTCGCCTTCTTCTCGCCCTGGGCGTCCCAGCGCTCGAGGTTTCTCACCACCACCAAGCGCCGCTTGGCGAACATGGGCAGGGTGCGTGCCGCCGTGATCACCGCCCGCGCCGTGGTCTCGCCGGCCACCAGCTGCTCGTCGTTCAGACCCGGCGTGGCGCCGGCCAGCGCCGCCTCGCGGATGGCCCGCACCACGTCGGTGGCCAGGTGGCGCTCTTCGCCCGCGACCAGATACACGGGTGACAGCTTGCCCTCGCGGAGGTCCGAAAGCGCACGATCGGGCGTCACGTGCGGGTCTTGGCATGCCTGCCAGCGCGGGGGAAGGGCGCAGCTTTTCGTGCGCCGGCTTCTGTACTATTTGCCGGCGCCGTGAGCGCCCTTCGGATCGATGGCTGTGCCGCGCTCGGCGCTCGGGCGAAGAGCACGCTGGTCGTGATCGGCAACTTCGACGGCGTGCACCGCGGTCATCGAGCCGTGCTCGCCTCGGCGGTGGAAGAAGCTCGCTCGCTCTGCCTGGCCCCGGTGGTGCTCACCTTCCATCCTCACCCCGTGGTGGTCCTGGGCAAGGGCACGCCCAGCGTGCTCACGCCCATCTCTCGCCGCGTCGAGCTGATGGGGCGCGTGTCGCCCACGCTCACGGTGGTGGTCGAGCCTTTCACCCGAGAGCTCAGCGAGCTCGATGCGCGCGAGTTCGTCGAGCGGCTCTTGCTCCGCGATCTCGGCGCGGCGGCGGTGGTGGTCGGGCAGAACTTCTGCTTCGGCCGAGGTCGCCAGGGGGACATCGGGCTGCTCGGCGAGCTGGGGGCAGAGCTGGGGTATCGCGCGCGCGCCCACCAGCTCGAGGGCGATGCCTCCGGGGCGTTCTCCAGCAGTCGGGTGCGCCAGGCCATCGTCGCCGGCGACGTGGCCGGTGCCGCAGAGGTCCTGGGTCGGCCCCACGCCATTTCGGGCCGGGTGGTCCGCGGCCACGCCCGCGGGCGCACCATCGGGTTTCCGACCGCCAACCTCTCCGACGTGCTCGAGCTGGCGCCGAAACACGGTGTCTACGCCTGCCTGGTCGATCGGATCGACGGGGATGGGGCTCGAATGCTCGGCACCGGCGTGGCCAACCTCGGCGTTCGCCCCACACTGGGCGCCGGCGCGAGCAGCGAGGTGCACCTGCTGGATTTCGACGGGGATCTGTACGACGCCGAGCTTCGGATCCACTTCGTCGAGCGGCTCCGCGACGAACGGCGCTTCGACGGCCTCGACGCGCTGGTGCGGCAAATCGGCCAAGACGCGGCTCGGGCGCGGCAGCTGCTTTCCTCGGCCAGGCCCGATCCTGCTGCGAACGGCGCCTGGAGCTAGTAGAGTCCCGCCGCGTGACGACGCGGAGCGATCTCGATGCGCTGAACCGGGACGGGCTGATCGAGCGGGCCCGCCGCGTGGGGGTGTCGCGCCCCGAGGTGATGACGCGTGTCGAGATGATCGACGAGATCATCCGCCGGCAAGAGACCGACGTGGCCGCACGGCGCCGCGCGCGGGGCTGGCTCGGGGTGGCGCGCGACCTGGTCGCGAGCTTGATCGAGCAGGGGCTGAACATGCCCGACGCTGCCGAGCTGGTGCGCCAGGGGGTCACGCCCACGCGGGTGCAGCACCAGCCGCCCGTCGCCACCGTCACGCTGGCCGAGATCTACGCCGCTCAGGGCCACCTGAAGCGCGCCCTGGGCATGCTCGATCAGGTGCTCGAGACCGAGCCCGATCACGCCGCGGCACGCTCGCTGCGCGATCGGCTGACCGTGGCGCGCCCGGTGGCGGTGCGCGCCACCGAGCCCGAGCAGCCGGAAGACGCGCCGCCGGCACCCGAGGTCGAGGCGCCTGCGGCGGAGCTCGCGTCCGAGTCGTCGGCAGACGTGGCCCCGGCCCCGCCGCTGCCTGCTCCGGTCGAGGTTTCACCGGTACCACCGCCTCGGGTCGCGGCGCCCGCGGTCGAGGCGCCCCCGGTCGAGGTTCCACCGGCGCCGCCGCCTCCGGTCGCGGCACCCGCGGTCGAGGCGCCCCCGGTCGCGCCGGCGCCACCCTTCGCCGCGCCCCCGCGCGAGGACCAGCTCTTCGCCATCCCGAACGCCGGCGGCGGCGTGTGGCTCCACTGGGAGCTCTCGGAGCGCACGCGTGCGCGCGTGCCGCAGCACGGGTGGGTCGTGCGCTTGTGCGCGCTCTGGCCGCGCGTCTCGGGCGCGCGCCGCGCCGCGCACGACGTGGTCGTGGGCAGCCCATCGGGCTCGCTGCTGGTCCCCGGGTTCGGGTCGGGCGCGGTGGTACGCGCCGCCCTCGGGCAGCCGCGCGGGCAGGAATTCGTGCCGCACCTCGTCGCGGCCGTGCTCGACGCGGACGGTGTGGCGTTTGCGGCCGCCGAAGTCGACGGGCAGGCCATGGCTCGGGCACGCGCCGCCGCGCTCGGGGCGTGACCGTGGGTTCGTGGTGGGCCGGTACTGTGAATTCGCGAACGTAGTACGCAACCGCGTCGGCGCCGCGCCCGAGCAGCGGGCATGAAGACGAAGGTGCGTGCGCTGCTCTCGGTGATCTTCCTCTGCATGGACGCCAGTGCGTCCAGCGGCTCGCTCGAGCTGGGGCTCAGCGGCGGCTGGGTCGCCCGGGCCGACGGCGCGCGGGAAGTCGTGGCCTTGCTCACCCTCGAGCTACCCCTCGATCGCCGGCGCGCCCCCCGGGCGGCGCCCGGGCTCGCCGAGCCGCCCGCCGCCACCGAGAAGCCCACCGCTCGGCCGGCACGTGCGCTCTCGCTCGTGACCCCCGAGCTGGCGCACGCCGCCATCCGCGCCGCGCTCCGCGCGTCGGGTCGTGCCCGGGCCGATGCGCGCTACGGCAGTCTCTCTTCCCGGGCACGATCGTCGGCCGCGCTGCCCGAGCTACGCCTGCGCGCGTCGCGGACCACCGACGAGTCGCTGCGTCTGTCGCCCACCGCCGCCGACCCTTACCGCTACACCCAGGCCGGTGGGGTCAGCGTGGCGCTCGAGGCGCAGGCCACCTGGAAGCTCGATCGCGCGGTGTTTGCCGACGAAGAGCTGCAGATCGAGCACCTGCGTCGGCTGCGCGCCCGCAAAGACGAGCGCTTGATCGAAGACGTGCTCAAGGCGCTGTTCGCCTGGCAGCGCGCGGCCTCGGGTGCGGCGGATCCCGACGCGCCCCCCGACGAGCAAGAGCTCGCGGAGCTCCGCGTGGTCGAGGCGGAGGTGCGGCTCGACGTCCTGACCGGCGGCTGGTTCTCGGTCCGGGCGGCGGCGCTCCGGAAGCGGGCGCTCGCGCGTCGCCCCCGCTCCGAGTGAGCCCCGCCCGCGGTTCGCCGGCGGGCTCGGCCCGTCGGCTCAAGAACACCCTTTCCCGGCGGGCCGGCCCGGAGTAGACCTCCGCCTGCCATGGCCATCGTGGTTGCAGAAGTTCGCAGTGTCCTCGAAGACCTCCAAAGGCGTGTCGATGCGCTAAGGGGGTCTCTTTGACGTCCCGGCACTGAAGCGAGAGATCGAAGAGCTGGACACGCTCTCGGCCGCGCCCGACTTCTGGGGCGACCAGGCCAAGGCCCAGGCGTTGATGCGCAAGCGCGCCATCGCGAGCGAGAAGATCGCCGGCATCGACGCGCTCTGCAAAGACGTGACCGACGGCGTCGAGTTCCTCGAGCTGTGCGCTGCCGAGAACGACGAGGGCGCGCTCGCCGACGCGGCCCAGCAGGCCACAGCGCTGGCTGAGCGCGTGCGCAAGGCCGAGCTCCAGCGGATGCTGAGCGGGCCAGTCGATCACTCGAACGCCATCGTCAGCATCCACCCCGGCACCGGCGGCACCGACGCCAAGGACTGGGCCGAGATGCTCTTGCGCATGTACACGCGCTGGTGCGAGCGGCGCGGGTACAAGACCGACATCATCGACTATCAGGTCAGCGACGACGCCGGCATCGACGGCGCCTCGTTCACGGTCAGCGGCCCCAACGCCTATGGCTACCTGCGTGCCGAGGTGGGCGTGCACCGCCTGGTGCGGATCAGCCCGTTCGACGCCAACGCGCGCCGGCAGACCAGCTTCGCTGCCGTCGAGGTCACACCCGACATCGAGGACGAGATCAACATCGAGGTCAAAGACACCGACATCGAAATCACGACCATGCGCGCCGGGGGCAAGGGCGGGCAGAACGTGAACAAGGTCGAGACCGCAGTGCGGTTGAAGCACATGCCCAGCGGCCTGGTCATCGTGTGCCGTGCCGAGCGCAGCCAGCATCAGAACCGCGCCATGGCGCTGAAGATGCTCAAGGCCAAGCTGTACGAGATCGAGCTCGCGCGGCGCGAGAAGGCTCAAGCCGACTACGAGGCGGCAAAGACCGACATTGCGTGGGGCAATCAGATCCGCTCGTATGTTCTGCAGCCGTATCAGCTGGTCAAAGACCTGCGCACCGAGCACGAGACCGGGGACGTGCAGCGCGTGCTCGACGGCGAGATCGACGACTTCATCGAGGCCTATCTCTTGCAGAACGCGGACAAGGCCACCAAGACGCCACCCCTGTCCTGAGGCCCGCCATGCTCGTCACCATCCGCTACTGCCACGCTTGAAACTACAAGCCTCGGGCCGCGAGTCTCGCGGCCGAGCTCGAGCGCGCCAAGGGCTGCGAGGTGAAGCTCGTGGTCGGCACGCCCGGGCAATTCGACGTGATCGCCGACGGCAAGCTGGTGTTCTCGAAGGCCGCTGCGGGCCGCTTTCCCGACCCGGGCGAAGTGATCGCGGCGCTGCCCTAGGCGCGCTCCGGCCGGGCGCCTCGCGCTCGGCACGACTCGCGAGCGCGGCCGGTGGACGCCCACGCGGCCCCGCGCTAGACGGCCGAGCCCCATGACCGAAAAGCCCGAAGCAGAGGCGAGCGCTGCCGGCGAGAGCGGCGAAGACGGGCTGATTCAGGCCCGCCGCGAAAAGGCGGCGCGGGTGCGGGCCAAGGGCCAGAACCCCTTCGCGAACGACGTGAACGTGGCGGATCGCATCTCGACCAGCCAGCTGCGCGAGCGCTTCGCGCCCGCCCTGCTCGAGCCCATCCACGAGCTACGCTACGACCCGGCCAAGGTGACCCAGCTCGCCGGGGACGACGAGCTCCACCTGGTGGGCCGGCTGATGGCGCGGCGCGGCTTCGGAAAGGCGACCTTCATGCGCCTGCGCGACGGCAGCGGTGAGCTTCAGCTGTTCGCCAAGCAAGACGTGATGGGCGAGGCCTTCGCTGCGCTCGACGACGTGGACGTGGCCGACCACGTCGAGGTGCGCGGGCGCCCGATGGTGACCAAGACCGGCGAGCTGACCGTCGAGCTCTGCTCGCTGCGCCTCTTGACCAAGGCGCTGCGTCCGCTGCCCGACAAGTGGCACGGGCTCTCGGACGTCGACCTGCGTTATCGCCGCCGTTACGTCGACACGGTGGCGAACCCCGAGGCGGCCGCCGCGCTCGCGGCGCGCTCCGCCATCGTGCAAGGGCTGCGTGCGTTCCTGGACGCCCAGGGCTTCATGGAGGTCGAGACCCCCACGCTCCACAGCGTGATCGGCGGCGCCGCGGCACGGCCCTTCACCACTCACCACAACACGTTGGACCTCGATCTCTACCTGCGCATTGCGCCAGAGCTCTACTTGAAGCGCCTGTTGGTGGGCGGGTTCGAGCGCGTGTACGAGATCGGGCGGTGCTATCGCAACGAGGGGATCAGCACCCGGCACAACCCCGAGTTCACGATGCTCGAGTTCTACATGTCGTACGCCACCTACGGCACGCTGATGGACCTCACGGAAGAGCTGCTCCGTTCGGTGGACGACATGCTCGAGAAGCGCCTGAGCGCGGCCGGGCAAGCGGCGCGCCACGAAGCCTGGAAGGCGGCGCGACCGTTCACGTTCGACGAGCCGTTCGCGCGGGCCCCGATGAAACAAGCAGTGGCCGCCGCGCTCGAGCGCGCGGACATCCCCTTCGAGCTCTTCGATCGCATGGCCGAGATCGCGCTGCCCAAGAACGCCCCGCCGGGCCCGGCAAGCCCGGGCGCTCAGCTGGTGGGTGAGTGGGCCAAGAAGAGCCCGCGCGCCAAGAAGATCGACTGGTCGAACTTCCGAAAAGGGCTCGGCGTGTGTGAGAACGACGGTGAGCGGCTGTTCTGCGCCTACGAGTACCTGGCCGAGCCGTTCCTCGCGGAAGATTACCGAAGCCAAGATGGTTCGAAGAGCGTGCCGGTCTTCATCATCGACTACCCGGCGGAGGTCTCGCCCCTGGCGCGGCGCAAGGACGCCGACCCCACGCTGGTGGACCGCTTCGAGCTGTTCGTCGATGGCCGCGAGCTGTGCAATGCGTTCAGCGAGCTGAACGACCCCGAAGATCAGGCGGCGCGCTTCGTCGAGCAGGTCGAGAAGAAGACCCGGGGCGCCGAAGAGACCATGGACTACGACGCCGACTACGTCCGCGCGCTGGAGCACGGCATGCCGCCGGCGGCGGGGTTCGGCCTGGGTGTCGACCGCTTGGTGATGATGCTGGCTTGCCAGCCGTCGATCCGCGACGTGATCGCGTTCCCGCTGCTCCGTCCCGAGGCGGGCTGATGTTCGCGGCGCCCCCCACGCCCAAACCCGAGCAGCTGTCGCTGATGGCGAAGCTGTGGGTGATGCTCGGGTTCCCGGGCCGGGTGGCGGTGGTGGGCATCGTCGCGCTCTTGGTCGGGTACCTGATCCTGAAGGCGATCCGCCGGCTGGGTCAGAAGGGGCGTCGCAGCCTGCTCTACGTGCTGACTGGCGCGTGTCTGATCGGCGTGGTCGCGCTGGGCGGCTGGGCCGCCACGCTGCCCGAGCACCGCGGCAGCTTCTTCGTGTTCTGGCACCAGATCGTGCGCGTTGGCGCCGCGCTCTCGGGGACGGGCTTCGTGGTCGGGTTCATGGCCCTGGCGCTGCCGCGCCTGCTCGATCGCGTCGAGGGTCGCGGCTTCGTCCCGTTCATCGCCGTGCGGCACGTGCGGGCCAGCAAGAGCGGGTTCCTCACCGTCATCTCCGGCCTGAGCATCGCCGGCGTGGCCGTCAGCGCGTTCGCGCTGTGCGCGGTGGTCAGCATCATGGGCGGGTTCGGCGCCGATCTGAAACGCAAGATCCTGGGCAACAACGCCCACATGAAGATCGAGGCGGGCAGCCACGGCGGGTTCGAGGGCGCCGACGGCCTGCTCGGCGACGTTCGGCTGATCCGCGGCGTGAAAGCCGCCACGCCGGTCACCGCCGGCGAAGCCATGGCGTCGTCCAGCTCGAACACCGCGGGTACCATCGTGCGCGGCATCGACACCACCAGCATCGGTTCGGTGATCGATCTGGTGCAGAACATCGAGGTCGGGAAGTTCTCGTACCTGGACGAGCCGGCGAAGCTGGCCGACCTGCCCCCGGAAGAGGTGATCGGCATCTCGACCGGTGGCGAGGTCTTCTTGAAGGGGCCACGGGTCAAGTCGTGGCTGAAGAAGGACCTGGACGACGAGGTGGCGGGCGCCACCGAGCCGGTGCACCCCGGCATCGTCATCGGTCGCGAGCTGGCCAGGACGCTGCACGTTTACGTCGGGGACGAGGTGACGTTGGTCGCCCCGCTGGGCGATCTGGGGCCCATGGGGGTCTTGCCCCGAAGTCGCAAGTTCCGCGTGGCCGCCATCTTCTACAGCGGCATGTACGAGTACGACTCGGCTCACCTCTACATGAAGCGCGACGACGCGCAGGAGTTCCTCGATCTGCGCGGCCGGACCACCGCAGTCGAGATCAAGCTCGACGACGCCGAGGCGGTCGAGGTCGCTCGCCCCGAGCTCGAAGCGGTGATCGCTCGGCACCACACGGCGCTGGCACGCGAGGACATGAAGGTTCGCGACTGGAAAGAGGCCAACAAGAACCTGTTCTCGGCGCTCAAGCTCGAGAAGATCGCGACCTTCATCATCTTGAGCATCGCCATCGCCGTGGCCAGCTTCTGCATCATCTGCACGCTGCTCTTGATGGTGACCGAGAAGAGCAAAGAGATCGCCATCATGAAGGCCATCGGCGCCAGCGACCGCGCCATCTTGCGCATCTTCATGTCCGAAGGCGTGATCATCGGGGGCATTGGCACCGTCTTCGGAGTGGTGACCGGCCTGTGCACGGTGCTCGGGCTGCTCTGGTTCGGCGTGCGGCTCGACCCCGACGTGTACTACGTCGATCGCCTGCCCATCTCGGTGGACCCGGTCGACTACACCCTGGTCGCGCTGGCTGCGATGGTGATCACCACCATCGCCACCATCTATCCCGCCATCGCCGCGAGCCGCCTTCGGCCCGTCGACGGCATTCGCTACGAGTGAAAGAAGCCATGGCAGAGCCGCTGGTCATCATCGAGGGACTCGAGAAGAGCTTCGAGCACATGGGGCGGACGTTGCACGTTCTGCGTGGCATCGATCTGACCATCAAGGCCGGCGAGATCTTGGCGATTGTCGGCCCATCGGGGGCCGGCAAGAGCACCCTTCTCCACTGCATGGGCACGCTGGACCTGCCCAGCGCGGGGCGCATCCGGCTGTCGGGGGAAGAGCTGACCACCATGACCGGTGCGCGGCTGGCGGCGGTGCGAAACCGCGAGATCGGCTTCGTGTTCCAGTTTCACCACCTCTTGCCCGAGTTCAACGCGCTCGAGAACTTGATGCTGCCGGGGCTGATCCAGGGCCGCAGCAAGAAAGAGATGGAGAAGCGGGCCGCAGCGCTGCTCGAAGAGGTCGGGCTCTCGCCCCGCGCGACCCACCGCCCCGGCGAGCTGTCCGGGGGCGAGCAGCAGCGGGTGGCCATCGCGCGGGCGCTGGTGCTCGGCCCGAAGCTGCTCTTGGCCGACGAGCCCACCGGTAACCTGGACACGGCCACCAGCGAGTCGATTCACGATCTGTTCTTCCAGATCAACAAAGAGCACGGCACCACCATCGTGGTCGTGACCCACAACCCCGGCTTTGCCGAGAGCATGCCGCGCGTGGTGCGCATGGTGGACGGGCGGGTGTTCAAGGACGACGCCGGCACGCGGGCGCGACAGCTGTCGAAGCCCGAGGGCGAGCCGAGCGACGTGGCGCCCCCGGCCGACGGCTGATCACCCCGGGTCCGGCTTGTCGCACGCGTAGATCACGTCGATGGCGGTGACCTTGCCCTGCTTGATCAGGTCGCACGAGCTGCCGTGGAACACGATGGTGTTGCTCGGCGCGTCGTAGCTCCAGCCGTTGGTCCCGTCTTGCGCCACGCCCTTCGGATCCTTGTCGAAGAACACCCACAGCCCGGATGACGGCGGCACCTCGTCCAGCTTGTAGCTGCAGGTGGCGACGTCCTGGGTGATGGCCGCGAGCGACGCGTCGAGCTGGGCCGCGCTTTCGGCCTGATAGTAGGGCGCCGTGCCGGCGGCGGTGGCGATCTTCGAGAGCTCGGCCTTGTTCACGTCGCCCGAGAAGCCCACCACGTAGGTCTTCACGGGGATGGGTTGGTTCTTCAGCGCCGTGGCCGCGTTCGCGCCGCCACCGCCGCAGTTGTCCGCGCCGTCGGTGATCAGCACCACCACGTTCTGCTTGCCTGGCACCTGCAGGGTAGGGTGCCCCACCAAAGCCTGCAGCGTGCCGCCAATCACGGTCTCGTTGTGGCCACTGTTGCAGAGCTTGGTGGCGGCGATGGCGGCCTGCAGGGTCGCCACCGGGGTGGGGATGGCGGCGTCGATGACGCCTGGCGCGCAGCCCTGGGCCTGGCAAGCCGAGAACAACGAAAGGCCGAAGTCGATCTTGCCGTCGTACTTCTTGAAGACCTGCGCGAGCGCCTCGGCGGCGACCGCCCAACGGCTCTTCCCCGAGCCCGGGACCGACTTGCCCATGCTTCCGGAGCGGTCGAGCACGATCATCAGGTTGGGCGCCTGGGCCACCAGCTTGAACGGCTTCTGACCGCAGTTGCCGCCGACCGCGCAGAGCTGCGTGGTCGCGTCGCACAGCTTGCCCCCGCCGCAGTCGCCGTCGACGGCGCAGGTGCCGTCCGGGATGCAACTGCCGCTCGCGCTGCAGAACGACCCGGCTGCGCACCCGCCGCTGCAGCCAGGCTGGAGGCTCACGCCGCCCCCGCCGTCGGGGGTGAGGGCGCCGCCGCCGCTGCCGCCTCCTCCCGTGGCGACCTCTGGTTCCTAGCCGGCGGTCGCCTCTTCGGGCGGGGTGGCTCCGCAGCCCAGAAACAGTGCAAGCACCAGCGGGGCCCAGGCACGAAGCGCTGCCATGTGAAGATGGACACCGGCGGCGCGAGCGCTTGCACGGGCGCCGGAAGGCCGCCTTCCGCGCCGGGCTCGGGGCCAATGTCGGTGCCTGTGGCTATTGCCCCGATATTCCGAAGGCTTGCCGGCGCTGCTAGGCTGCTAGGTTGGCGCGCGCCCCAGTCGGCATCCCCGCGCCGAAGGAAGACATGGCGCACCATCGCTTCAGGGTTCTCGGCACGCTGGCGGTCCTTGGTCTCGGCTTCTCGGTGTTCGCCGCGTGCTCGGACGAGGGAGGGTCGCGCGGCGAAGCCGGCGCGCCGCCGAGCCGCGTGGCATCGGGGATCGCCGTCGCCGACTCCGAGGCGGCACGCACGCGGGTTGCCGAGCTTCGCCAGACCTTCCGGGTGTCCCACGAGCGGGCACCACTTCGGTCGGCGCCGGTTGGCCTGACGCCCCCGAGCCGAGTCGCCGAGCTGTCGTTGATCGGCGAAGGCCGAGTCGGGTTCGTGGGCGACGGCGATCGGCTCCGCGTGCTGTTGCGTGACCCGCCGACGCGTCTCGATTCGAGACACGCGCGAGTCTCGCTGCCCGAACGAGCCTCCGGCGCCGTGTCCGTCGAGGACGAGAGCTCGGGCGTGGCGGTGCAGTTCGCGCTGGACGGCGCGAGCGCCGTCCCGGCTTCGATCGCCGACGGGGTCGCCGTGTACGTCGGCGGCCTGGGCTCGGGCGTCGACGTGGTTCATCGCCCGACCGCCGAAGGGACCGAGGACTTCGTGATCTGGAGCGCGCGCCCCGAGCGGACGCGGGTCGGCTACGCGCTCGACGTCTCGAAGGTGGCGGGGCTGCGCTTCGTATCGGGGGTGCTCGAGCTGCTCGACGCCGCAGGCGCCCCGCGGCTGCGCATGTCACCGCCCTTCGCGATCGACGCCAACGGTGAGCGGCGGGTGGCATCGGTCGCGGTCGAGGGGTGCGCGCTCGATCAGAGCCCGGCACCGCCTTGGGGGCGCTCGGTCACCGCGCCGGGGGCTTCCAGCTGCAAGCTGAGCGTCAGCTTCGACGACGCCGGGCTGACCTATCCGGTCGCCCTCGATCCGACCTGGACGGCGACCGGATCCATGGCCTACCAGCGAGCGTACTTCCCGTCGCTGACCCTGCTGAGCACCGGCAAGGTGCTCGCCGCCGGCGGCTATGGCTGCTCGCCGTCGTGCACCTACGTCGGCCCGACCGAGCTCTACGATCGCACCACGGGCACCTGGGCCACGACCGGCAGCTTGAACAACCCGCGCTATTACACCAGCGGCGAGCCGCTGCCGAGCGGCGAAGCACTGGTCGCGGGCGGCTACGGCAGCGCCGGGTACCTGGCGACCGCCGAGCGCTACAGCAGCTCGACCGGCCTGTGGACTCTGGTGGGGTCGATGGCGGTGAGCCGCTACTTGCACACCACCACGGCCCTGGCCAATGGCAAGGTGCTCGCTGCCGGCGGCTACGGCTCGGGTAGCTACACCGCGACGGCAGAGCTCTTCGACCCGGCGACCAACGCCTGGACGCCGGCGGGAAGCTTGCCGACCGGGCGCTATCAGCACTCGGCGACGCGCCTTGCCAGCGGAAAGGTGTTCGTGGCCGGTGGCTCCCCTTCGACCAACACCGCGTCGATCTACGACCCGGCCACCAACGCCTGGTCGAGCACGGCGTCGATGTCCACCGCGCGCTACGGGCACCTCGGCGCGGCCATCTCGTCCGGGAACAAGGTGCTGGTCGCCGGCGGCTACACCAGCAGCTACTCGAACTCTGCCGCGATCTACGACGTTGCCTCGAACTCGTGGTCGGCTGCCGCCAACATGAACGTGGGCCGTGGGTGGGGCCTGGGCGGCGTGCTTCAGAACGGCAAGGTGCTGTTTGCGGGTGGTTACGGCTGTCCCGCGGGGTGCACGTACCTCGCCAGCAGCGAGGTCTACGACCCGGCCGCCAATACCTGGACCAACACCGGCGACATGACCAGCAGCCGGTACTATGCCGATCCGGACGCCGTGCTGCTCGGCACCGGCGAGATGTTCACCGCCGGCGGCTACGGTGGCAGCGGGTATTTGAACACCGCCGAGCTCTTCAAGCTGGTTCCGCAGGGCGGGCCTTGTCTGGGGACGGGCGAGTGCGCCGCGGGATATTGCGTGGACGGGGTGTGCTGCAACACGCCGTGCACCGGCACCTGCCAGGCGTGCACCGGAGCCAAGAAAGGCGGCGGGCTGAACGGCGTGTGCGGCGTGATCGCCAGCGCCACCGACCCCGACAGCGAGTGCACGGACCAGGGAGCGCTCTCGTGCGGGACCACCGGGGTGTGCAACGGCGCGGGCGCCTGCGCCATGTACAACCCCGGAACGCAGTGCGGGACGCCCTCGTGTGCCAGCGGCAGCCGAACGACCTACGCCTGCAACGGCGGCGGCGCCTGCCTCTCGACACAGACGTCGTGCGCGCCGTACGTGTGCGCCAGCGCCACCGACTGCCGCACCACGTGCACGCTGGATGCGCACTGCGCCGCCAACGCTTACTGCCGGACGTCCGACGGGACCTGTCAGTTCGACCAGCCCAGCGGTGCGCCGTGTACGGGCGCCTCGCAGTGCTCGAGCGGCGTTTGTACCGACGGGGTCTGCTGCGCCACGGCGTGCACCGGGCTGTGTCAGGCGTGCAGCGTCGCGAAGAAGGGCAGCGGCGTGGACGGCGAGTGCGGAGCCATCAAGGACGGCTCGGATCCCGACGCAGAGTGCACCGATCAAGGCTCGGCGACCTGCCAGAACGACGGGCAGTGCAACGGCGCCGGCGCCTGCCGCAAATACGCCAAGGGCACCAGCTGCGGTGCGACCACCTGCGTCGGCAACAACTCGACGGGCCAGGTCTGCGACGGCTTCGGCAGCTGCGTGCTGGACACCACCGGCACCAACTGCGCGCCCTATCTGTGCAAGGGCAGCTCGTGCGCGACCCCCTGCGCCAACGATCTGGACTGTGTCTCGGGGAACTTCTGCGAGGCCGGCACCTGCAAACCCAAACAGGCCAACGGCGCCACCTGCGGCGGTCCCAACGCCTGCACCTCGGGCTATTGCGTGGACGGCGTGTGCTGCGCCACGGCCTGCACCGGTCAGTGTCAGGCCTGCAGCGTCGCCAAGAAGGGTGGCGGCCTGGGCGGCGAGTGCGGTCCGATCAAGACCGGAACCGACCCGGACAGCGAGTGTGCCACCACCGCCCAGAGCACCTGCAGCACCGACGGCTGGTGCAACGGTGCCGGCGCCTGCCGCCTGTGGGCCAAGAACACGGTGTGCGGCGCCGACGTCTGCATCGGCAACTCCAAGACCGGAAAGAGCTGCGACGGCTTCGGCACCTGCGGCAACAACGCGACCGGTACCGACTGCACACCCTATGTGTGTGGCGCGGGTGTGTGCCAGACGCCCTGCACGACCGACGCGAACTGCACCAGCGGCAACTTCTGCAAGGCCGGCGTGTGCACGCCCAAGCAGGCCAACGGTGCAGTGTGCGGCGGCACCAACCAGTGCCAATCGGGCTACTGCGTGGACGGCGTGTGCTGCGCCACCCCCTGCACGGGGACGTGCCAGGCGTGCAGCGCCGCCAAGAAGGGCAACGGCGTCGACGGCGAGTGCGGCGCGGTTTCCAACGGTATCGACCCCGACAACGACTGCCCCGACGACGGCGCTTCGAGCTGCAACCGCGACGGCATGTGCAACGGGTTCGGCACCTGCCGGCAATACGCCAAGGGCACGGCCTGCGGCTCGTCGGCCTGCATCGGCAACAAGGTCTCGGGCCAGTTCTGCGACGGCTTCGGCTCGTGCCAGTACGATCCGGTGGGTACCGACTGCGCACCCTATACCTGCGCGGCCAACAAGTGCTCGAGCCCGTGCGTCTCGGACGCGAACTGCAGCAGCGGCAACTATTGCGACGCGGGTGTGTGCAAGGGCAAGCAGCTGAACGGTGCCGCCTGCACCGGCGCGAACCAGTGCGCGTCGAACCAGTGTGTGGACAAGGTGTGCTGCGCCACCAGTTGCACCGGCTTGTGCCAGGCCTGCACCGCCGCCAAGAAGGGCAGCGGTGTGGACGGTGAATGCGGGCCCATCGGGGACAACGCCGATCCGGACGCCGAGTGTCCGGACGACGGCTCCGCCACCTGCGATCGCGACGGCATGTGCAACGGCTTCGGGGCGTGTCGCCTGTACAAGAAGGGCGAGGCCTGCGGCGCCACCCAGTGCGTGGGCAACCTGGTGAAGGGGCAGATCTGCGACGGCCTGGGCAGCTGCGGATTCGACGCAACGGGCACGGATTGCGCGCCCTACGTGTGCGCGGCCAACGCCTGCAAGGACCCGTGCGCCAGCAACGCCGACTGCCTGGGCGGCAACTTCTGCGACAAGGGCGTGTGCAAGTCGAAGCAGGCCAACGGCTCGCAGTGCACGGCGAGCGCCGACTGCACCTCGGGCTACTGCGTGGACGGCGTCTGCTGCGCCACGGCGTGCACCGGCACCTGCCAGGCCTGCAGCGCCGCCAAGAAGGGCGGCGGTCAGGACGGCGAGTGCGAGCCCATCAAAGACGGCAGCGACCCCGACGCCGAGTGCCCGGACGATGGCGCCGCCACCTGCAAGCGGGACGGCACCTGCAACGGGACCGGGCTCTGCCGGTTTTACACCAAGGGCACCACCTGCAAGCCGGGCTCGACCACCTGCGTGGGGAACTTCGTCAAGGGCTACATCTGCGACGGCCTCGGGACGTGCGAGAACGAGTCCACCGGTGTCGATTGCTCGCCGCACGCCTGCCTGAACAACCAGTGCGCCAACCCGTGCACCACGAGCTCCGACTGCTTGACCGGGAACTTCTGTGACGCCGGCCAGTGCAAGGGCAAGCAGCCGAACGGCATGCAGTGCTCGGCCGGTACCCAGTGCCAATCCGGCTTCTGCGCGGACGGGTACTGCTGCGACAGCGCCTGCAATGGTCAGTGCTCGGCGTGCGACGTGGCACCCAACCAGGGCACCTGCTCGCCGGCGACCGGCAAGCCCCATGGCACGCGCCCCCAGTGCAAGGGCGAAGGCACGGCCTGCGAAGGCACCTGCGACGGGGTCAACCCTGCGGCCTGCGAGTACCCGGGCAGCGGCGTGGCGTGCGGCACGACCTGCACCGGCACCGACGAGACCCCGAGCTTCTGCGCCGGCAACGGCACCTGCGAGCCCGGCGCGGCCCATTCGTGCTCGCCGTATGTGTGCGGAGGCGACAAGTGCAAGAAGGGCTGCGAGAAGAACGCGGACTGCGCCTCGGGGTACGTCTGCGCGCCCGACAAGACCTGCACCCCGGCGGGCAACACCTGCGCTGGCGATCACACCGTGATCTCGCCCGACGGGCTCGAGAAAGACTGCGCTCCGTACAAGTGCGAGCTGGGCGCATGCAAGACGGCCTGCGCGTCGGTCGACGACTGCGTCTTGCCGGCGGTCTGCTCTGCTTCCGACAACACCTGCCGGCCGCCGGCAAAACCGGCCGGCGACGAGGGCGGCTGCGGGTGCCGCGTGGCGGGCGCCGAGGGCAAATCCGGGCGCGGTTCGCTGTGGGCGCTCGCGCTGGGCCTGGGGCTCACGCTGCTGCGCCGGCGCGGATTGAAATCCGCCGCCCGGAAGATAGACTGAGAGTGGCACCTTGAGCGACACCGCAACACAAATCCCCGCGGGTGACGTCGGGGCGGGTCACACCCTGGGCCGCTACGAGCTGCTCATTCCCATTGCTTCGGGTGGCATGGCGATGGTGTGGGCGGCCCGACTCAAGGGGTCGCGCGGCTTCCAGAAGATCGTGGCGGTCAAGACCATGCTGCCCAAGCTGTCGGAAGATCCGCAGTTCGAGCGCATGTTCTTGGACGAGGCCTCGCTCGCCTCGCAGGTGCGTCACCCGCACGTCGTCGAGATCATGGATCTGGGCGAGCAAGACGGCGTGCTGTTCCTGGTGATGGAGTGGATCGAGGGGGTCCCGCTGAGCACCCTGATCAAGGCCGCGCGCCAGAGCGGTGGCATTCCGCTGCCCATCGCCGTGCGCATCGCCATGCAGGCCTCGGCCGGGCTGCACGCCGCCCACGAATTGCGTGACGGCGCAGGCGAGCTCGTGGGGCTGGTGCATCGCGACGTCTCGCCGCAGAACTTGTTGGTCACTTACGATGGTGTGACCAAGGTGGTGGATTTCGGCGTCGCCAAGGCCTCGGGCTCGGGCGGCTTCAACACCCAGGGCGGCCAGATCAAAGGCAAGCTGGCCTACATGGCCCCGGAACAGATCCAGGGTGAGACCATCGACCGGCGCGTGGACGTGTTTGCTCTGGGCATCGTGCTGTACGCGATGACCACGGGGAAGCACCCATTCCGCAAAGAGTCGGACGCGGCCACCCTGTATCGCATCTGCTCGCCCGAGCCGGCGATGTCGCCGCGCAAGCTGGTGCCGGGCTACCCGCTTCCGCTCGAGCGCGTGGTGATGCAGGCACTCGCGAAGGACCCGGCTCGGCGCTACAAGTCGGCGAACGAGCTGCTGGTGGCCCTCGACCAAGCCTTGCCGGCCAGCATGCGCGTCAGCTCGGAAGAGCCCGTGGCGGCGTTCGTGAAGAAGCTGGCGGGCAGCTCACGCGACGAGCAGAAGGCGCGGCTTGCCGCTGCCCTGGAGCGCGCCGACAAGAAGGCGGCAGAGACCGCCACCTTGCGCCAAGTGCTGGAATCGCAACCGCCCCGCTCGCGCGCGAGCCTCAGCGGCGTCAGCGACGTGTCGTCGGTCTCGGACCTCACGGCGCGACCCAGCGGCGAAGCATCCGGCATCGTCGGCATCACCCGCCCCGACGTCTCCGAGGTTCCGGGCCTGGGCGCAGCCGTCGCGACCCAGAAGAAGAGCCGCGCCCTCTGGGTGATCGCCGGCGCCGTCGTGTTCGCCGGCGTGGCCGTGACGGTCGCGCTGCTGCTCGGTCGAGCCGCGCCCGCGGCCCCCGCTGCGGCCCCGGTGACCGACGCGCCGGTCAAGCACGAGCCCGCCGCGGTGGCACCAGCCGCCCCGGCGCCCACGCCGTCCGCGGTAGAAGCGCCGCTGGAAGTCGCGGCCGCTCCCGAGGCCTCCGCGGCGCCCAGCGCCAAGCCCGGTGCCAAGCGCTGGGGTCCGGCGCCCGGCGTCGCCGCGCCCTCTGCGGCGTCCACCAAGCCCTCGGGTGGGAAGAAACCCGGGCTTAGCGTGGACAAGGATTTCCAGTAGAAACCAAGCGAGCATGCCGCGGAAGCTCCTCATTGCGCTCTTGGTCCTGGCGCTGTCGTGCCTTTCTGCCGTTGCCCTGGCTCAGAAGAAGGGGGGCAAGAAGCCCAAGACACCGCCGGCCCCCACGGCGGCACCGGCGGAGGAGCCAACCAAGCTCGCAGTGCCGGCGCCCGATCCCACCGAGCAGAAAAAGGCGGACGCCCGCACCCACTTCGAGCGTGGCCTCTCGCTGTTCGATGAAGAGGCGTGGGACGCCGCGCTGGTCGAGTTCGCGCGCTCGCGCGAGATCTTCGCGACCCGTGCGGCCACCAAAAACGCCGCCATCTGCCTCCGTCGCCTGCATCGCTTCGACGAGGCGCTCGACATGTTCGACGCGCTCTTGCGCGAGTTTCCGAACTTGCCACCGGCCGACAAGTCGCTGGTCGAGCGCGAGGTGTCCGAGCTGCGCTCGCGGGTGGGCACGGTCGACATTCGCATGACCGAGCCGGGGGCCAGCATCGTGATCGATGGTCGCGACCGCGGCACCAGCCCGACCACGGGCCCGCTGCGCGTCTCGGTCGGGTCGCACGTGGTCCGGGTTTTCAAGCGCGGGTTCTCGCCGTTCGAGCAGCGTGTCGACGTCAGCGGCGGCCAGAACGTTCCGATCGACGTGAAGCTGACGGCGCTCACGCAGTCCGGAACGCTGAAGGTCGTCGAGAAGGGCGGGCGACCGGCCGAGCTCTTGATCGACAACGTGGTGGTCGGAAAGACCCCGTGGGAAGGGCCGTTCCCACTGGGGGACCACACGGTGTTCTTGCGGGGCGAGGGCAACCTGGGGACGCAGCCCGCGCTGGTCAGCGTCAAGCTGGGCCAAGAGACCGCGCTCACGCTGGCGCTCGAGCCCCTCGACAGCCAGGTGCGCATCGAGCCCAAGCCGGCCGGGGCGACGGTCAGCGTCGACGGCGTCTCGGTGGGCAGCGGCGTCTGGGACGGCCGGCTGCGCTCCGGCGCCCACCAGATCGAGGTGAGCGCCGAGGGGTTCATCACGAAGAAGCGCCAGCTCTCGCTCGCGGCGGGTCAGCGCGAGGTGCTCAGTGTGGCTCTCGAGCGCGATCCCGACTCACCGCTCTGGAAGGTGGACAGCCCTCCGGCCATCGCCCTGGAGCTCGGTTTGGGCGCCGTGGTGGGGTTTGGCCTGGGCAGCGATCTCGAAGACGGTTGCAGCGGTGACTGCGTGAAGTCGCTGACCCAGGGGGGCCTGGTCCTCGGGCGAGCGGGCTACAACCTGAGCAGCAAGCTGACCGTGTCGCTCGACGTCGGGTACCTGGCCGTGCGGCAGAAGCTGTCGGGGCGCGACGCCGCGCTGACGCCGGTGGGGCGCCCTGCGAACGAGGGCCAGGCGTTCGATACGCTGTGGCTTCGCGGGCTCTTGGCCGGCGCGTCGATCGGATACCGGACTGGCCCTCGCCTGCCGTTCACGGCGCGGCTGGGCGTCGGGGCCCTGATCGGTGGGGTCACCGATACGCGCAGCGGTCACTTCGAGACCAATCCCGACGGCACCGGCAAGTCGGCTCGCTACTCCATCGACCCCGTCGAAGAGTCGTCGCCCGCGCGCTACCTGTACGCCGCCCCCGAGGTTCGCTTCGGTCGTCGGATGGGGCGCTCCGAGCTCTCGCTGGGCGTGCAGGCGCTGATGCTCTGGGCGCTGACCCAGCCCGAATGGCCCGCGGGGACGGCGGTCTTGACGGGCAACTGCGGGGCTTCCGCCGCGCCGGGCTGCGTCACGGACGGTGAGGGCACCTTCGGCAAGCAGGCGCTGACCGGCAAGCTGCTGGTCCTGATCTCGCCGCAGGTCGGCTTCCGCCACGATTTTTGAGCAGCCGCCCGTTCCGGGCTTGGACCTGACCCGTACGCTCGTTCATAATCCGCGGATGCGGCGCAAGCTTTGGGGTGCGTGTGTTCTTGGCATGGTCGGTACGCTCATCGCGACCTCGGCCTGTTCGGGTGCGGGCAGCAGCGGTGGGGGTACGGCCGCGGCGGGCAACGCCGGGGGCACCGGTGGCGGCGGCGGGATCAACGTCGGGGGCAACGGCGGAATCAACGTCGGCGGCGGGGGCGCGGGCGGCGGCAGCGGCGGCGGCTTCGTCGGCGATCCGAAGACTTGCGCCGAGGCGGCAGTCGCCAAGACGTACATCGGTTGTGACTTCTGGCCGACGGTGGTGGCCAACAACGTCTGGACGGTCTTCGACTTCGCCGTCGTGGTCGCGAATGCCGGGGACAAGCCGGCCGACGTCGTGGTCGAGCGCAACGGGCAGCAGGTGGCCACGGGGCAGGTGCCGCCCAACGGTCTCGAGAAGTTCTACCTGCCGTGGGTCCCGGAGCTGAAAGGTCCTCAGGTCGACGTCTGCGGGACGGCGCAAGCGCTCACGCAGACGGTCCGGGCCCCCGGCGGCGCGTACCACCTCACCAGCTCGGTGCCTGTCACGGCGTATCAATTCAACGCCCTCGAGTACAAGGGGCAGGGCGGGCCGCCCGGCAAGAACTGGTCGTCGTGCCCGGGCAACAACGTGTGCCCCAGCTATGGCAAACCCGTCGGGTGCTTCTCGTTCTCGAACGACGCGTCGCTGCTTCTGCCGACCACTGCGCTCACCGGGAACTACCGCATCACCGGCCAGAAGGGCTGGGCCGCCGTCGGTCTCAACATGGGGCCCTACATGGCGATCACCGGCACCGCCGACAACACCGAGGTGAGCGTGCTCACCGGGCTCACGGCCACGATCGTGGCCGGTGGCGGTGTCAGTCAGACGGGTCCCGGCCAGGTTGCGACGTTCAACGTGAATCGCGGCGAGGTGGTGCAGCTTCTGGGCTCGGCCACCGGCGATCTGTCGGGGACGCTGATCCAGTCCAAGCAGCCCGTGCAGGTCATTCACGGCATTCCCTGCATTCAATCGCCGATCGGCACGCCGGCCTGTGATCACATCGAAGAGAGCGTGTTTCCGGCCGAGACGCTGGGCAAGCACTACTTCGTGGTGCCGCCCACCGGCCCCTTGGGCAACGTTCCCGGTCACGTGGTGCGCATCTATGGCAACGTCGACGGCACCCAGCTCACCTACCCGAGCGGTAGCCCGCCGCCCGGCGCGCCCTCCACCATCGGCGCGGGTCAAGTCGTCGACCTGGCCATCGTCAAGCAGCCGTTCGAGGTCGTCGGCTCCAGCGAGTTCGCCGTCGGCATGTTCCAACTCGGCGCGCAGATGGTCGACCCGACGCCCGGCGAGCAGCAGAAGGGTGACCCTGCGCAGAGCCTGGCCACCGCGGTGGAGCAGTTCCGCACCAAGTACGTGTTCCTCGCGCCTGACGACTACGACGTGTCGTACGTCGACATCGTCATGCCCGATAGTGCGCAGGTCATCTTGGACGGCTCCGCCGTCGCAGGGGCCCCTAGCCCGCTCGGCGGGGGTCACTCGGTGCTCCGGGCCAAGCTCAGTGCCGGGGTCGGCGGTGCGCACCTGCTCACCAGCGACAAGCCCGTCGGTATTCAGGTGGTCGGCTACGGCAGCTACACCAGCTACCAGTACCCCGGTGGCCTGAACCTGACTCTGATCGCCCCGCCCCCGCCGCCCATCAAGTAGCGGCTCAGCGGATCGGCAGGCACGACACCGGGTCGCCCTCGCACAGGCCCAGGTGCTCGATGGCGCCCAGCGGCAGGCGCACGCCGTCTTTGCCCTGCAGCACCATGCCGCACGGAACCGCGCGGAAATGGGGGGGGCCGGCGAACTCGCGCGCGCACAGGCCGGTCACCGTGGCGTCCGTCGGGCTCACCGCACCGACCAGGCGCCGTACCGTGGTTTCCTGCACCAGCGAGATCTCGTCGGTGGGCGCGGTGAAGTGTGGCCCGCCGTCGAACGGGTCCACTCGGTGCGCGTAGCGGAAACCGATGCGCTTCAACATCTTCTCGACACCCTTGGTCTGAGCACCGACCTTGCCGATCACGCCCTGGGCTTCTTTCGAGAAGAGCGAGGCATAGAGCAGCCCACCGGGGAACAAGTCTTTGATGAACTCCTTGTTCTCGCTCGAGAGCAGATCGGCCTCGGCATAGCTCAGGTTGCAGAAGCGTCGGCCGAGCGCCTCCCACAGGTGGCTGGTGCCGTCGGGCTCGAGGGGCGGCAACAGCTCGGCCAGCACTTCGGCCTGGAACAGGTCGCGATGCGTGGCGATGTACAGGAAGCGAACGTACGAGATCAGCAGCCCCAGCCGATCTTTCGCCGCCCGATGGCTCGGCAGCACGACCAGCCCGCCGATCTCGGTGGGGCCCTTGTACGAGAAGCCGATGCGCAGCACCGTGTGGTGGAAGTGCTGATCTTGGTTGCGGCTGTACTTCTCCTCGTCGATCACGTCGAGGTAGATGTAGGGCGCGTCGCGGCGGCCGAGCTGGGCCACGATCATGCTGGTGCCCACCGCCTGCTGCTCTTCCAGGTCCCAGAGCACGAACACGAACTTGCGGTGAGAAACGTTGCGGATCTCGGCGGCAAAGCTCTTCTTGCTGTGGTCGAGCAGGCGCTGAATGTGCCCTTGGTCGTTGGGCAGGTTGACCGTGTTCAAGTGGTGTGCGAGCGCGAGGATTTGCGGTTCGTCTTCCGGCAACGCGGCCCGAATCTCGTAGCGCACCGACATGGGGCCCCGGGTCTAACACGGGTCGCGAGAGGCGAGCCAACTCGCCGCGCTCGTGCTAAGAGGCCGATCCGTGATCGAGTCATTTCGGCAGTTTTGCGGCACCCAAAGCTACATCACCGACCCCGCGCTCGAAGCCGCGGTGAACGCGGCAATCGCCCTCGAGCGCCCGCTCTTGGTCAAGGGTGAGCCCGGCACGGGCAAGACGCTGCTCGCCGCCGCCATCGCCGAGGCCATGGGTCACGCGATGATCCACTGGCCGGTCAAGTCCACCACCCGGGCGCAAGACGGCCTCTACGTCTACGACACGGTGCAGCGTCTGTACGAGGCACGCTTCGGCGATGCCGGTCCCGAGGCGGTCAAAGACATCCGGCGCTACATCAAGCTGGGCCCGCTCGGCAGGGCCTTGTCGTCCACCGAGCGCGTGGTGCTGCTCATCGACGAGGTGGACAAGGCCGACCTCGAGTTCCCGAACGATCTCTTGCACGAGCTCGACCGCATGCGCTTCACCGTGACCGAGACGGGGGACGAGGTCGTCGCCCGACACCGGCCGGTGATGATCATCACCAGCAACAACGAAAAAGAGCTGCCCGACGCTTTCTTGCGTCGGTGCGTGTTTCACTTCATCGACTTCCCCGAGCCCGAGCTGATGAAACGCATCGTGCGCGTGCACCACCCCGAGGTCGACGAAGAGCTGGTCGATCAGGCGATTGGCGCGTTCTACGACGTGCGCGCGGTGCCACGGCTGCGCAAGCGGCCCAGCACCAGCGAGCTGATCGACTGGATCGCCGTGCTCTCGAAGAGCAACGTGGGCGCCGACCGCATCAAGGCCGAGCTGCCTTTTGGTGGGGTCTTGATCAAGAAAGAGCAAGATCAAGCCACGGTGGTCGAGCAGCGCTCGGGGCGCGCGCGCCGCTGGTGACAGCGCGTCGGGTTTTTGCTACCTCCGGCCTCGTGACGCATCCCTGGTCTTTCCCTCGCGCAGACGCTCTTCCCACCTACGCCTTCGTCGCCACTGACGCGGCGAAGAAGCAGGCCATCGAGGCCGGAGCGGATCTCATCGATCTGGGCCTCGGCAACCCCGACAAGCCCACGCCGAAGGCGATCGTCGAGCAGCTACATGCCGCGGCCGACATCGGGAAAAACCACCGCTATCACCCCGGCCGCGGCCTGCCCGCGCTGCGCACTGCGCTCGGCAAGTGGTACGAGCGGCGCTACGGAACGCGCTTCGACGTGGACACCGACCTGTTGGTGACCATGGGCGCCAAAGAGGGCATCAGCCACCTGTGCCTGGCCATCTTGGACCGCGGTGACACCGCGGTGGTCCCGGACCCGTGCTACCCGATCCACGAGGGGGCACCCGCCATCGCGGGCGCCGACGTGGTGGGCTATTCGGTCGTTGCCGAGGTGGAGCCCGCCAAGGCCGTCGCCGACTCGCTGCAAAGCGTGCGCAAGAAGGGTGGGAAGACCAAGTTCGTGATCGCGAACTACCCGCACAACCCCACCGGGTACGTCATCTCGCGCGAAGCGCTGGCCGATCTGGTTCGCGTGGTGCAGCACGAGGGCGCCATGCTGCTCCACGACGCGGCCTATGCCGATCTGGACTTCAGCGCCCGGTTCGCCCCCAGCATCTTCGACTGCGGTGTCGATCGCGAAGAGGTGAAGCGCTTCGCCGTCGAGGTCTTCTCGATGTCGAAGAGCTACAACATGCCAGGCTGGCGCATCGCGTTCATGGTGGGCAACCCCCGCATGGTGGGGGCGCTGGCGCACATGAAGACCTACATGGACTATGGCACGTTCATCCCGCTGCAGGCGGCGGCGGCCTGGGCCCTCGAGCATGGCGACGGCCTGGTGGACGAGATCCGCGATCTGTATCAGGCCCGTGCCACCACCCTGACTCGCGGGCTCTCGGCTTCGGGCTGGGGCGACGTGCCCGAGCCCAGCGGCAGCATGTTCGTCTGGGCGAAGATCCCGCAGAAGCTCAAGGGCATGTCGTCGCTCGAGACCACCAACTGGCTAATCGACAAGGCGCACGTCGCGGTCTCGCCGGGTACCGGCTTCGGCCGGGGCGGCGAGGGCTTCGTGCGCTTCGCGCTGATCGAGGATCCGCCGCGGGTCGAAGAGGCGTGCCGTCGGATCTCGAAGGCGCTCGCGGGCTGAGATCAGTTGCTCGTCTCGAGCAGCCGGTGGATCCGCTCGGGCACCAGGCCGTAGCCTTCGGCCGCGGCCAGCAACGCTGCGTTGCTCGGCAGCTCGGTCAGGAAGAGCCGCGCATAGGTGGTGCCGAGCAGCCCCTCGAGCCGGCGTTGCAGGGGCAATAGCCCGCGGGTGACCGCTTGCTTGGCGTGATCGGCGTCACCCAGCTCGACGCAGGCGTCGTGCAGGGGAAGGTACACCGACGACTCGTTGAGCAGGCAGGGCGCACCGTTCTCGAGCATCTCGGCGGCTTCGCGGGCCAGCTCGGCCGCGCGATCGTGATTGCCGCAGCGGCGCTCGGCCTCGGCCCAAAGGCCCAGCGCCGCCGGCAAGATGTCGCGATTGCCCGTGGCGCGGTAGCCCTGCGCCGCCATGCGGAGCAGCGCCGCGGCGCGCTTGCACGATGCCTCGTTCTTCGCTCGCAAGAGCTCCATGCCCCGATAGAACAACACGCCCAGGTTGGCGCGGTCGGGCGCAGCCCACACGCCGCTGGCGGTCGAGTCGGCTTCGGCTCGAACCTCGGCCAGGTGTGCCTCCAGGGCCTTGTCGTTCCCGAAGGTCGCCGCCCACCCCAGCAGGTTCATCTGCGCGTGGCGCACCGCGCCCGACGAGCCGATGGCGTCCGCCAGCGCGAGCCCCGTCTCGAGGGCGCCGCGCGCCTCTTGCCGGGCGCCGATGCTGGTCAGCGCGAACCCCAGGTTGGTCATCAGCATGGCCTCGCGCTCTTTCAAGCCCGCAGAGCGCGCGGCCTTGACCGCGTTGCGGCGGGCCTCGAGCGCGGCGGTCACGGCGCCCTGGGTCTGGCGCACGATGGCCAAGGTCTGCCAGGCGTCCACGGCAGCCGCCGAGATCGCGCGGCGCTCGGCCAGCTCGAGCAGCCGCGACGCTTCGGCCTCGGCCTCGCCGAACCGCCCGGCGAACGCCAGGCGAATGGCCAGCACGGCCGAGCAGCGCGCCTCTTCGTCGTGCAGCCCCAGGGCCGCAGCGCGGTCTCGGGTCTCCGCCAGGCGCTCGGTGATGTCGTGGCCGACCCCGCGTGCGTCGTCGTAGCGGGCGCGGGCGCCCGTGGCGCGCACCGTGCTCGCCTCGTCGTACACGTTGTCTTCCATGGCGCTGACGGCGGTCTCGCGCTCGCTCGAGCGCGGGTCCAGCCGGCTGTGGGCTTCGTCCAGATACGAGGCTCGCAAGAAGGCCTGGGGCTTTTCTTCGGCGAACGCCAGCGAGCGCTCGGCCATGCGCAGCGCATCGGCCAGGGCGTTGGTGGCCAGCGCGCGCTGCGCGGCGCGCGCCCAGTGCTCGGCCGCGGCCACCTGCTCTTGCCCGAGGTCGTAGTGCCCGGCCACGGTCGCGGCGTCTTCACCCATGCTGGCCAGCCAACCCGCGGCCAGCGCGTGCAGCTCGTTCCGTTCGCGATCGCCCAGGCTCGAATACGCCACCTCGCGCACCAGCGCGTGCTTGAACACCCACTCGCGCGTGCCCGGGAAGCGCGACAGGTTCTGCTCCATCAAGATCTCGGCCCCGGCCAGCGCCTTCATCACGCTCTCGGCGTTCCGGATCCCCAGCGCCTCGAGCCCCGAATCCCAGCAGGTCTGGCCGAACACGCTCAACCGGCCCACCGCGTCGCGGCACTCGTCGTCCAGCGAGTCCAGGCTCACCTGAATGGCGGCCTCGATGGTGGGGGCGTTGACCGGCTCTTGCCGCGTGACCGCGATGCGCGCCAGCTCTTCCGCGAAGAGCGGCAGGCCTGCGCTCTGCTCGGCGATGCGATCGAGCACGTCGTCGGGGGTGCTCTCGCCCATCAGCGCGCGCGCGATGGTTCGGGTAGCGCGCTTCGAGATCGGCCTCAGCTCCAGTCGCACGTGATCGCGGCCGGTGAAACGGCTGGGGTTGTCGCCCCAGAAGGCCGGCCGCACCAGCGCCAGCACCAAGAGCGGGCGGCTGCCCGCACGCCCCAGCATGTGGTCGATCCAGCCGATGCTCTCCTGGTCCGCCCACTGCAGGTCTTCCATCACGATCACGGTCGCCTCTTGCGCGGCGATCTGCAGCACCAGGTCCGTCATCGCCAGCCAGAGCACGTCGCGCGCGCCGCGGGGATCCAGCCCCTCGGGAAGTGCCTCGTTCGCCAGCAAGCGCGCCAAGATCTCGCGGTTCTTGCTGGTCAGCTCGCTGCGCGTCGCGGGCCCCAGGCGCGCAACGATGGCCGCCTCGGCCTCGCGGCTGGTGGCGCCCTTGGAAAGGCCCACGATCGACCGCAGCACGTCGGCCGCGGCGCCGAGCGCGTGCCCGCTGCCGTAGGCGTCGCTGCGCTGCAGCACCACCACCGGCGCGTCGGCGCTGGCCGTGATGCGGGCCAAGACCTCGCGTCGCAGCCGGCTCTTTCCGATGCCTGGCGGGCCAGTCACGGTGACCAAGATGGGGGTCGAATCACCGCGGCAGCGCTCGAAGGCGCTGACCACCTGCGCCATCTCGGGCTCGCGCCCCACGAAGGGGGCGCCGCCGGCGCGCTCGGCGCGCGGACCGCGCAGCTGTTCGCCGACGATGCTCGAGCCGTCGTCCCGCGCGCGGAACTCGAAGCGCCCGCGCCCCAGCTCGCTGGTGGTCGCGTCGGCCAGCACCATGGAAGCGTCGGCGTCGCGCGCCAGCGACGACGCCCGGTCGACCACCTCACCCACCGGCTGCAGCTCGCCCGTCTCGGTGGCGAGGTTCATGCGCGCGCGCCCGCTGGCGATGCCCACCCGCGCGCCGGCATGGGCCAGCTTTCTTCCCAGCTCGAGCGCGGTGGTGGCTTCCGTGCCCACCGAGTGGCGAGCACCCAGGTGGGCCACGATGGAATCGGCGCCCAGGGGTACGGCGTCGGCGCCGCGTGAACGCAGGTGTTCCAGGGCGCGCTCGCGGGCCGAGCCCTGGGCGAAGCGCAGCGCCACGATGCTGGTCACCAGCCGCGAGGCACTGGAGCCGAGCCGGGTCGACAGCGCCGGTTCGCTCAGCGCCAGGCTCGGCCAGACCACGCGATCGAGCTCGAGCTTGGCGTCCTCCAGTGCGGCCACCACCTCGCGCATGCTTCCAGGGCGAAGCTCGGCCTCGGTGGAGAGCATGCGGTGCACCAACGATTCGAGCAGCGGGGGCGTGTCGCGCCGAAGCTCGGACAGGCGCGGGGGGCGAGTGGTCACCAGCCGCGCGAGGGTGGCGATGGCCGTGGGCCCGACGTGGGGCGGCCGGCCGGCAATCAGCTCGAACAGCGTCGCACCGAGCGAGTAGACGTCCGACCGCACGTCGATGGGGGCGTCCCCACGCGCCTGCTCAGGGGCCATGTAGGCCGGCGTGCCGACCACGTCGCCGTTGCGCGTGATGCGGATGTCCCCGGCCGCGGCGACGCCGAAGTCCACCAGCTTGGGCAGCACGTCGAGCGCGCCAGGCTCGGCCCCGCGCGAGGTGAGCACGATGTTGCCCGGCTTGATGTCGCGGTGGATCACCCCCGCCTGGTGGGCGGTCTCCAGCGCCGTGGCGACCAGAATGACCAGGTCGATCGCGTGCGCAATGCTGAGCGGGTTCTTGCGCTGCCGGCAGGCCAGGTCCTCGCCGTCCAGCCACTCCATGGCGATGAAGGGCAAGCCCGAGTCGTCCAGCACGCCGTAGGCGACGATCTTGACGATGCCCGGATGGTCCAGGTGACTGAGCAGCTCTCCCTCGCGGGTCAGGCGCGACTCTTCGTCCGGCGACACGCCGGCCTCGGCTGCAATCACCTTCAGCGCCACATGGCGCTCCGTCGCCTTGTCCCAGGCGCGATAGACCACGCCGGCGCCGCCGCGGCCCACCTCGCGCTCGACGACGAAGCGGCCACCCATGACCTGACCATCGGGAGGGGCGGAAGACACCACGACGGCCGCCAGAGTATAGGTCTCTCGAGAGGGAGTCGATATCGGCTGGGCATTGGCTATCATCGCCGCAATGAGCACGCGTGACCTTCTGGGCGGGGGCATCGTGGCACCGGGTGAGGGGGCCCCGGGCGCCGCGCTCGGGGCCGCCGCTGGCGGCAGCCCGAGGCCGGCCGACGGCGCTCGAAACGTGACGTCCGATCGGGAGGCGACCTAGTGCTCGAGCGCGTCGCGGTACACCAGACTCGGCTCAAGGTGCCGGGGCTGGGTCTCGATTCCCGTGGGGTCGCCCTCGGCGCCAAGGGCTTGGTGCTCTTGCCGGCGCTCGATCGGCTGATCGCGTTCCTGGCGGTCTACACCGAACAGCAGTCGCTGAGCGCGCTCGGTGACTCGCTGCGCGTCGACGTGGTCAAGAGCAAGCTCGGCACGCGTGAGGTTGCCCTTTCGTTCGAGGCCGGGGCCAGCGACCGCATGGACCGGGTCTCGGAGGTCGCGCGGCTCGCGGGTGGCTTCACCTTCACGGGCACCAGTCGCCATTTCGTGCAGTACCGCGATGCGGCGGCTCCGTTCGGCTACGACGCGCCCGAGATCAGCCCCACCGATGCCGCGCTGGCGCTGTATCACACCACGTTCTCTCAGAGCTACGAGGTCGAGCGCGCCGTCGAGATCAAGTCGCTGCTCATCAAGTTGATGCCGCACGCCGATCCGAAGGGCTCGCTCCGCCACTCGGAGCTCTGGATCCTGGCTGAAGCGGGGCTCGGCCCGTCGCTGCTCGGGTACTTCACCCGTTCCAACGTGGCCGCCAAGGCCGGCGTTGCCGAGTGGCCGCCCGAGTCGAGCCTCGACACCGAGCCGGTGCGGCGCTGGCTGTTCCAGGTCCACGATCTGCCCGAGCGCATGCTTCCGCTGCTCTGTCGAACTCCCGGCATCTCGCCCTTCGCCCCGGTGGCACCCGGAGCGGCGGTCGAGTTGCTCTGGCGTCACCCGATCTCGCTCGAAGCCTGCCCCGTCTTCCACGACCAAGGCCTGGTGCTCTTCCGCGGTCGCGGCGAGCCAGCCCTCGACCTGCCCACCTTGCCCGCCATGGCCGAGGTCAGCTCGCTCGGGCGCACGCGCATGACCGAGCTCGACGCCCAGACGGGCAAGCCGGTGCCCGCGCCGAACATCGGCGTTCCGATCCGGCTCTCGCCCGACGTGGCGCCGCCCAGCGCGGTGGCCGCAGTGCTGGTGCCCACCGACGAGCTGCCCCTCTTGCGCCGCCTGTCGTACGTGCTCGGCGCGGAGGTCATCCGAACCACGCGCATCGCCATCACCCAATATGGCGCGTTCGTGATGCGCGAGCAGGGGATCGACGCGCTGCCGCTGGGGATGTTCTTCCGGCGCATCCACCCATCGATCTTCGTGCCCTCGGGGTATCGCATCGTGCCGCAGGTGCCGCCCGAGGTGGTGTTCCGCGCGCTGGGTGGGCCGGGCGACCGCGCCGTGTTCTTCTGGCCCGATGGCACCGCCGCCGCGCTCTCGACCGCGGCGTTCGTGCCGCTCGAGACCGCCCTGGTCGAAGGTCACACCTGGTCACCCCTGGGGGTCACCGAGCTCGAGAACGTGTTCGCCGAAGAGATCCCCACGGTCTGGCTCGACGAGCTGGGGATGAACCCGCTCAAGGGCGCGAGCAAGGCATGAGTGGGCAGCTGGTCGCCGAGCTGGCAAGTCGCGTGCTCTTGCCGCTCATGGCCGGGGGTGAGCTGCGCCCCCTTCCACCCATCGGACACCAGCGGGCGCTGGCCGTGGCCGAGCACGGCGCGTTCGCCTCGACCGCCATCGACGAAGTCCGTGCGCGGCGCATCCGGGTTGCCCGCCGCCTGTGTGCCGTGGACGCGCTGCCCGACCCCAGCGCCGGCGAGTGGTTGATGGTGTGCGCGTTGAACGACCTCTTGCAGTCGGCAAATCCGAGCCTGGTGGGGGTGTTCGGCGCGGACCGGCCGCAGCGCCTGCTCGACATGGCACTCGAGACGGTGCACGTGGCCGGGGCGCCGAAGACCCTCGGCGAGGCGCTGGCGCGCCATGCCACGTTTTCGCGGATGCTCGAGGTCGTTCGGGTCGACACCCACGTGAGCTTCTGGGTCGGGCGTCGCGTGTATCGTGGCGCCAAGCCTCCCTCGCGGATCACGCGTTGGCGTGACGTGCGCCGCGTCAGCGAGCGCCAAGAATCGGTGCGTCTCGCCGAGATGACCCCCGTCAGCCCCACGGCCACCCCTCGATTCGAGGCAACGCTTCAGGCGCTGATCGCCGCCTCGCCGCTCACCGACCTGGCGACCGCGACCCGCCAGTTGCCGGTGTTCCGCTGGTCCGGGGCAGCGCTTTCGCTGGTGTCCAGCGGCGCCGGGCGTGCGCTGGTGTTGCGCGCGCTCGAGCGTGTTCGCGCGCAGAAGACCCTGGTGAAGGCCCTGAGCGACGTGCCCGATCCGATTCGGCGCGGTGTGACCTCCGATGCCGCGCGCGCGGGCAGCGCGGTGGCCGAGCTCTTGGGCGAGCTCGATCGGCGGCTCGGGCTCGCCGCTGCCGTCAGCGACTCCGCGGCGGTCGCCGCGCGCGCATCCGCCGGCGGGTGACCACCGGAATGGGCGTGACGCTGGCCGCCTGGGACACCAGCGGCGAGAACCCGGCGGCACCGAGGTCGCTCGCGGTGAGCACCGAGCCCGATGCGGCGCGCGTGGCACGGGCGAGCACGTCTTCCAGCTCGTGGTCGTTGCCCGGCCATTCGTGCTCCGAGAGCAGCCGGAGCGCAGAGGTGTCGAGCCCCATCGGTCGCCCGTCCTTCTCCAGGCCGGATCGGGCCGACGCATCCAAGCACAGGGCGCGGATGTCTTCGGCGCGCTCGGCCAAGGCGGGCAGCGCGACCTCGGCGCTGCCCAAAAAACGCGCCAGGCCCTTCTCCAAGCGCCCCTGCTCCACCAGCTCGGCGAGCGGCGCCCGCAGACTGGCCACCAGTGATGCGTGCGTCACCGACCCGCGCACGGCCGCGTCGCCGTGGCGCGACAGGCTGCGGCTGACGTGCTCTTGGATCTCGAGGGGCAGCGCCGCGGCGTCGAGCAGGCACAGCGTGCCGCCGTCCGCCAGCGCGAGCGGCGAGCGCTCGGGGTTCTGCCACGAGCCCTGGTCGTGCTCGCTGCCGCTGGTGCCGTCGACCACGATGAATGGGCCACCGCTGCGTGGGCTGGCCAGGTGCACGATGGCCGCCCAGCCCGTGGCATCGACCCCCGGCGGCGTTCGCAGCACCACGGGCGCACCCAGTCGGCCCAGCCGTTCGAGCTCGCCCACGACCATGCGCGCCGCGGGGCTGTAGAGCGCGACCTTGGCGCGCCGCGCGGCGCGTTCGGCCTGCGCCACGTTGCGCCCGCTCCCCAGCCCGATGATGTGGCCCAGTCGCTCGACCTCGTCGTCGGCGCGCTCGGCCCGCGCGATGGCCAAGAGCTCGCGCTCGCGGGAGCGTGCCAGCGCGGAAGACACCGCGAGCAGCGCGCTGACACGGTCGGTCAGCGTGCGGACGGCCCGGGCCTCTTCCAGCGTCATCGAGCTGGAACGCGTCCCCTGTGGCAAGAGCAAGAAGCCGAGCGGGCCATCTTCGTCGAGCACCACCGTGGCAGAGAGCGCCCTTCGGCTCTTGAACCACGCCAGGAGCGGTCGAACCTCTGGCCGCCGTACCTCGAGCGCTGCCAGCACCTCGGCACGAAGGGTGCGCTCGGGCTCGGCCAGCGCGAGATCGTAGATGCGCTCTGGAGCCCGGGTCCGGTCCACATGGAGGTAGCCCGCCAGATCCACGCTGAGCACCTCTTCCGGATCGCTCCGCCAGAGCTCGGGGCGGGCCCCGGGAACCGCGGTGGCCTTCGACAGCGCTGCCAGCGCCGCCACGATGGCAGCGTCCGGTTCGGGCTGCAGCGCACCGCGGCTCGCGCTGTCCACGGCTTCGAGCCAGCGCGACTGCTCGGGTGCGAGCGAAGAAGCCACGCGGCGCGCGATCAGGCCGATGCAGATCGCCAGCACCGACGCCACCAGCACCACGGCGCCCGCGTGGGCCGGAATGCTACGCGCCACGAAGCCGGTGAGCAGCAGCGTGGGCGCACCCAAGAGCGCCACCGCCAGCACCCCGCGCAGGGTGCGGCTGACATGGGTCGGCTCGCGGGTCTCGGCCGCCCAGGTCGCCCCCAGGGCAGCCAGCAGCACCGCGACCGGCAACAAGCGGTCCGGAGCGGCCACGTCCAGCAAGGCGGCCGGGACGGCCACCGAGAACGCGGTCAGCGACAGCGCCAAGGCGCCGCTGGCGCGGTCGGCGGCGCCGAGCTCCAGCCGTCGCAGAATGCGCAAGCGCAGGCTTGCCGCCACCAGCACGAGCAAGCTCCCCGCGCCCGCGCTGGTCGTCGCATAGTCGATCGCCAGCGGGTCGAGCCGAACCATCTGCTCGGGCAGCGTGGCGCGCGTCGCGGGTGCAGCGACGGCGATGGCCCAGAGGAATGCGGCGAAGCCCGCGGCATCGAGCGACCGCGTGGCTGGCGGTGGGGCGAGCAACCCGCCCAGGGACGCAATGCGCGCCAGGCCGACCAGCGCCGCGACGGTGGCCGTGCCGACGCCCACGTTGGCCACGGCGTCGAGCCCGGCGCTGCCCGCCCGTCCGGTGCGCGCGGCGACCCACAGCGCTGCGCCCCACGCCACTGCGCGGACGACTCGCCGAGCCAGGAGCTCGGTGTGGTCTTCACCGGCGCGCGGCGTCTCGGTCCGGCGCCAGACCCATGCGAGCGCAAGCGTCAGGGCCACCAGAGCAACCCACGGCCAGGTACCACCCCGCGTCGAGACGGCGCCAAAGCACACGTAGGCCACCGCGGCGGCCGGCAGAATGAAGCTCTTGAGCGAGAAGCCCACGGGGAGGTCCTAGGATCGAGCCGCGCGCATCAAAACACTACTTTTTGGCCGCTTCGGCCGCCGAGAGCTTCACGAACCGCTGCTCTGGGCCCGAAGGCGTGTACATCTGTACCACCACGAGCCCACGGTCGCCCGAGGGGGTGAAGGCGTGTTTCACGCCGGGGGCGAGGTCGAACACGCTGCCCGGCTTCACGGGGTGAGCTTGCCCGTCGACCTGCATGGTTCCCATGCCGTCGAGCACTGCCACGTGCTCCCAGGTCGGGTGATCGTGCTCCTTGATCTCTGCGCCGGGCGCCGAGAGCAACACTCCCCAGCTGCCGGGGATCGGGCTCTCGGCCCCGAAGCCGATCCGGGCATGGAACGCGCCGCCGCCCCAGCTCAGGTCCTGGGTGCTCGGTAGCGTTGCCACCGCCAGCGGAGCCGGCCGCTTCTTCCAGCGCACGGCGAACGGTTTGTCCTGGGCCTGCCGGGCGGCGCTCGGCACCGTGCCGGTCTTGGCGGCGAGCCCCATCACCAGCTTCGCACCGTCGTCGCCGGCCCGGATGGTCACGCCGCCACCTGGGGCCCGAAGCGCGCTCCAAGCGTCCAGTTTCATGGCGCCGCCGTCATCGCCGCTCGCCAGGGCGCTGCCGGTGAGCGCCAGGGCGAACACCTCGAGCTGATGATGGCGTGGGATCACCAGCACGCTGCCCGGCGCGATCTCTTGCAACCAGAGCGTGCCGGGCGAGTCCGCGCCGCTCGGCGCCGCCTTGCCGAAGCTGGGGTCGGGAACGAAACCCTGCAGCGTGCACTGCCTGTCTTTGCAGGCGTGCGCGCGGGCCAGCACCACCGGCGGCTGCGCCGGAAGCGTGCCGTCGATGGCCTTCGGCGCCACCACGCTCACGGGCGGTGTGGCGGCGACCGTCGACTCGTCGCGGTCGGCGTCGTCGGGCAGCGGAGCGTACGGCAGACCCCCCGCGGGCCCGGGTGGTGGCCAGCGCGTGTCGGGCGCGGTGCGCGAGCAGCCGGCCAGCGCCAAAGCCGCGGAAAACACCAAGAACGTGCGCTTCATGGGGCGGAGGGTCGCGCGCCTTTCGGCGTCGGGCAAGGGGTGGGTGAGGGCGATTGCTCGTTGCAGGAGAGGCCACGTCGAAGGACACTGCTCATTCGACACGTACCGGCTGACCGGAGCCTCATGAAGAAGAACTACGTCCTCGACACGAACGTCCTGCTCCACGACCCGTACGCCATTTTCAAGTTCGAGGACAACGACCTGATCCTGCCGATCTACGTCCTCGAGGAGATCGATCAGTTCAAGCGCGACAACGCCGAGCGCGGTCGCAACGCGCGCACGGTGTCGCGGCTCCTCGATGGCCAGCGCGAGAAGTATGGCTCGCTCTCGGAAGGCGTGAAGACCGGCGAGGGTGGGACGTTGCGCGTGTACGTTCCGAGCACTCGCCCCGAGGTGAAGATCGCGCTCCGCCCGTCGTCGGGTGACCACGCCATCTTGCAGTGTGCCGTCGAGCTGCGTGATCAATACCCCGACCGTCCCACCATCTTCGTCACCATGGACGTCAATCTGCGCATCCGCGCGGATGCCTTCGGGCTGCGCACCGAGGCTTACGAGAACCAGTCGGTGGACGTCGAGCACCTCGACACCGGCATCGTCGAGCTGCTGGTCAAGGCCGAAGAGCTCGATCGCTTCTTCGAGACCGGGGTCATGGCTGCCAACGGTCAGGCCAACCTGTACGCGAACGTCTGCATCTTGCTACGCGACGACAGCCCGCGGCAGCGCACCGGCCTGGCCCGCTTTCACGGGGACAAGGGCGAGATCCGCGCGCTTCGCACGCCGCGTGAGGGGCTGTCGGGCATCCGCCCGCGCAACAAAGAGCAGAGCTTCGCCCTCGATCTGCTGCTCGACGACTCGATCCGCCTGGTCACCATGGTGGGCAAAGCCGGAACGGGCAAGACCTTGCTCGCGCTGGCGGCCGGTCTGCGCCGCACGGTCGACGACGGTGCGTACGCGCGCTTGCTGGTCAGCCGCCCGGTGATGCCCATGGGGCGCGACCTGGGCTTCTTGCCCGGCGACATCGAAGAGAAGCTGAACCCCTGGATGCAGCCCATCTTCGACAACCTCGAGTTTCTGCTGGCGGCCGGTGGGGGCAAGCGGCGTGGCGTGCGCGGTTTCGAAGAGCTGCTGGACTCGGGCCAGATCCAGGTCGAGCCGCTGACGTACATCCGCGGGCGAAGCTTGCCGCAGCAGTACGTGATCGTGGACGAAGCACAGAACCTCACCCCGCACGAGGTGAAGACCGTGATCACTCGCTGCGGCGAGGGCACCAAGATCGTGCTCACCGGCGATCCGTTCCAGATCGACAATCCGTACGTCGACAGCGCCACCAACGGCCTCAGCGTGGCCCTCGACCGTTTGCGCGGCGAGACCATCACCGCCCACATGCTGCTCTCGAAAGGGGAGCGCAGCGAGCTGGCGAACATCGCCGCCAACAAGCTATGACCACCCTCTGGCGCGAGGTCGCCCGGGGGCTTGGCCAGGCCGAGCGCACGATCGCCCTGGTCGAACGCTGCCGGCCGCTCGGCGTGCGGGCCGAGCAGGCAAGGCTGGTCGCGGGCTGGGAGCGCGGCGAGGCCCTTGCTCCGCGGTGGCAGCTGGCCGCCGCCCCCGATCTGAGCGGGCTCCGGGCGCTGCTCGATGGGGTCGCCGATCGGGTCGAGCTCTTGGGCGGGGTCGGGCCGCTGTATGCCGCGCGGGCGCGCGAGCTTTCGATCGAAGCCGAGCTGGCCGAACGGATCGGAGAGCCCGACTTCGCGGAGCGCGCCGACCGACGCTTCTCCGTCGGGCAGGGCCACGACAGCGACGCCGCCGAGGCCTGGGCGACGGCCTGGTCCCACGCCCCGATCGGGCCCGAGCCCACCCCGCAGGTCGAGACCGACGACGACACCCGAGGCGACAGCTTGCTCAGCCTGATGCGCAGCGCCGTGGGCGAGCTGCGGCTCCCGTTTCGGGTGACCGTGAGCCCCGATCTGGTTTCGGCCGCGGCCACCGGCGACGGCGTGATCGTGGTTCGCGGCGGCTGTCGCCTCTCGGCCACCGAGTCCGAGCGCATCGTTCACCACGAGGTCCTGGGGCATGCCCTGCCGCGCGTGCGCGCGGCCCTCGAGCGCTGCGCCATCTTCTCGATTGGCACGGCCCAGGGGTCCGACGACGAAGAGGGTCGCGCGCTCTTGATCGAACAGCGGCTCGGCTACCTGGGCGATCAGCGCCGCGCCGAGCTGGGGCACCGCCATCTGGCGGCGCTGGCGGTGCGCCGCGGTGCGGACTTCGTCGAGACCGTGCGCTTGCTGCTCGAGGTGGGGGCGCCGGCGGCAGGGGCGGTGGCCATCGCGACCCGGGTCCATCGCGGAGGCGGGCTCGCGCGGGAGATCGTGTATCTCACGGCGCTGTCACGGGTGACCCGCTGCCTCGAGACGGATCCCGAGTCCGAGCGCTTTCTGGAGCGTGGGCGCGTGGCGGTGGGGGCGCTTTCCACCCTCCGTGAGCTGGAAGACGCCGGGGCCTTCGCGCCGCTCGCGGCGGAGTGACGTGCTCAGGCCAGCGCGACGTCCACCACCACCGGCGCGTGATCCGACGGCTTGTCCTTGTGGCGCTCGCTTGCGTCGATCTCGGCGTGGGTGCAGCGGTCGGCCAGGTCGCGACTCAACAGCACCAGGTCGATGCGCAGGCCCTGGTTCTTCTGCAGGCCGCCGCCGCGGTAGTCCCACCACGAGTAGCGGCCACCCTCGGTGTGGTGCAGGCGATAGGCGTCCACCAGGCCGAGCGCAGTCAGGCGGGCAAGGGCGCGGTGCTCGTCGGGGTGAAAGTGGAGCTGCCCGCGCATCGCGTCCGGATCGAACACGTCGCGCTCGTCGGGGGCGATGTTGAAGTCGCCGCACAGCGCCACCGTCCCCAAGGGCGTGAGGGTGAGGGCCAGCCGCTCCATGAACTCGAGCTTGGCGGCGAAGCTCGGGCTGTCCACCGACTTGCCGTTGGGGACGTACGCCGAGAGCACGCGCACGCCGCCCACCGTGGCCGCGATCAGCCGCTTTTCGGCGTCGCGCTCGCCGCCCGCGAGCCCGATGCGGACGTCCTTCATCGGCAGGCGCGAGGCGATGGCCACGCCGTTGTAGGTCTTCTGCCCGGCCATGGCCACGGCGTAGCCCAGCCGCTGCAGCTCGTCGGTCGGGAAGTCGTCGTCGACCACCTTGGTCTCTTGCAGGCACAAGACGTCGGGCAGGGCACGCCCCAGCCAGTCGACCACGGCGTCGATGCGCGCCCGGATCGAGTTCACGTTCCAGGTTGCGATGCGCATGGCGCGCTCAGGCGTACAGGCCGCGCAGCTCCGAGGCCCGGGCCACACGCTCGATGGACACGATGAAGGCCGCCGTGCGCAGCGGCACGTCGTAGTGCAGGGCCGTCTTGAGCACGGTGTCGAATGCGGTGTTCATCATGTGCTCCAGATCCTCGAGCACGCGCTGGTAGCGCCAGTAGTACCCCATCCGGTTCTGAACCCACTCGAGGTAAGAGACGGCCACCCCGCCGGCGTTGCACAAGATGTCCGGAATGACGAAGACCCGCTTCTTCTCGAAGATGTCGTCGGCCTCGGGCGTGCAAGGCCCGTTGGCGCACTCGGCCACCACCTTGGCCTTGATGCGCCCGGCGTTCTTGCCGGTGATCTGGTTCTCTAGGGCGGCGGGGATCAAGATGTCGACCGGCAGCTCGAGCAGCTTCATCGGGTCCTTGATCTTCTCGACCCCCTTCACGCGGTCGAAGCCTGCCAGCGTCTTGTGCTTCTCGACGTGGGCGATGGCCACGTCGGGGTCGATGCCGTCTTTGTGGCTGAAGGCGCCGGAGACGTCCGAGATCGCCACGATCTTGCAGCCCTGCTCGCGGAGCAGCTTGGCGGCGAACGAGCCGGCGTTGCCGAAGCCCTGAATTGCCACCGTGGCCCCGCTCAGGCTGAGGCCCAGGTGGGCAGCGGCGCGGCGCACGCAGAACACCATGCCCTGCGCCGTGGCCGAGCTGCGCCCCACCGAGCCGCCGATCTCGACCGGCTTGCCGGTGACCACGGCAGGCAGATAGTCGCCGCCGTGGTGCATCGAATACGTGTCCATGAACCAGGCCATGACCTGGGGGTTGGTGTTCACGTCCGGCGCCGGAACGTCGCGGTCTGGCCCGAACAGCTCGATCATCTCGGCGAAGTACCGCCGCGACAGGCGCTCGAGCTCGCCCTTGCTGAGCCGGGTCGGGTCGACGATCACGCCGCCCTTGCCCCCGCCCATCGGGATGCCGATGGTGGCGCACTTGAAGGTCATCCAGAACGCCAGCGCCTTCACCTCGTCGAGCGACACGTCGGGGTGGAACCGCACGCCGCCCTTGGCCGGGCCCCGCGCGATGTTGTGCTGCACGCGGTAGCCCTTGAAAGCGTGGATCGAGCCGTCGTCCATCCGCACCGGCAGCTTGCACTCCACGATGCGCCGCGGCTCGCGGATCACGGCGACCTGGTCCGGGGTCAGCTTGATGATCTTGGCCGCCCGGTTGAACTGGACCAGCGCGTTGTCGAAAGCCGAGGCCGGGGTGATGCCCTCGGTGAGGGGCACTTTCGGGGAGGGGGAGGGTCGCTGCTTCTTCTTGGTCGCCACGGGTGCGCTCCTGATCCCGGTCCGGTGTGGCCGGTGCCCGCACCTATCACGACTTGGCGGACCGCCGGAAGATCGCGGCGTGGAGGCACCTGAGGCCCGTCAAGCCCGTTGTCAGCCAGACACCCGCGCGCTACGAGACGCCCCAGGCGTGCCGCCGTGTCGGTGCGCCCGAAACCCCCTCCCCAACGTGCTCCGCTTCCCCGCGCGCCCCTCTGTCGTCGTGATCATCGCCGCCGTCGCCGGCGCTTGGTCCGCACCGGCGCGCGCGCAAGACGACGATCGGGGGACCGGTGCCGTTCCCCGGGGCGGCTCCGGCGCGGTGGTGAAGCCGCCGCCGCCCGACGAGCAGCCGAAGAAGCCGGTGGTGGTTCCGCCGAAGCTCTCGAAGTTCGTCAGTGCGCCCTACCCGGCCGAGGCGCAGAAGGACGGCATTCAGGGCGACGTGGTGCTCAAGCTCTCGATCGACGCCCAGGGCAAGGTGACCGAAGCCGAGGTGGCCGAGCCGGCAGGCCATGGGTTCGACGAGGCCGCGCGAGCGGCGGCCCTCGAGTTCGTGTTCGAGCCGGCAACCCGCGACGGAAAGCCCATCGCTGCCAAGATCCTCTACAAGTACTCCTTCACTCTCAAAGAGGCACCGCCGGCCCCGGGTGACAAGCCCAAGCCGGCAGCGAAGCCGACCACGGGCAACCTGGGCGGCGCGCTGCGCATCGCGGGCACCAACGTGCCGTTGGCGGGGGCCGAGGTGCTCGTCACCTTTCCCGACGGGGGCAGCCGTCGCATCACCACGGGCGCCGACGGCAAGTGGGGTATCGAGAGCCTGCCCCCCGGCAAGTACCGGGTGACGCTGCGAGCCGACGGATTTCGAGGGCAAGAGAGCGTCGAGGACGTGGTCGCCGGTGAAGCTGCCGAGATCACCTATCGCCTCGCGCCCGAGACCGAGGGCTTCGAAGTCACGGTGCAGGGTGAGCGCCCCCCGCGCGAGGTGACGCGCCGCACCCTCGAACGCCGAGAGATTTCCCGCATTCCCGGCACCAGCGGCGACGCGCTGCGCTCCATCCAGAACCTGCCCGGCGTGGCCCGGCCGCCGGGGCTCGCGGGCCTCTTGATCGTGCGCGGTTCGGCGCCGCAAGACACGAACATCTTCGTCGACGGGACCATCGTTCCGCTGATCTACCACTTCGGCGGTCTGTCCAGCGTCATCCCCACCGAGCTGCTCGATCGCATCGACTTCTATCCAGGCAACTTCAGCGCACGGTACGGCCGCGTGATGGGCGGCATCGTGGATGTCGGTTTGCGTTCGCCCGACACGCGCTGCGACGCGCCCTACGGCAAGAAGACGGACAAGACCGGCTGTTACCACGCCCTCGCCCAGGTCGATCTGATCGACGCCCGCGTGCTCGCGCAAGGCCCGCTCGGCCCGCTGAAGGGGTGGTCGTTCGCCGCCGGCGCGCGCCGCAGCTGGATCGACGCCTGGATCAAGCCGGTGCTGGAAGAGTCGGGCGCCGGCGTGACCTCGGCGCCGGTCTACTGGGACTACCAGGTCATCGCCGAGAACAAGCCTTCGGCCAAGAGCAAGATCAGCCTGCGCGCCTATGGTTCGGACGACCGCCTCGAGATCCTGATCCGAGATCCACTCGCGGCCGACCCCATTCTTGGCGGCAACATCAACTTCCGCACCGGGTCGCATCGGGCGCAGGCCGTCTACACCGGCGAGCTGTCGAACGACGTCGACGTGAGCAGCATGTTCTCCGCCGGGAAGAACCTGATCCGGTTCTCGCTGGGCAACATCAAGTTCGATCTCGACACCTATCCCATCGCCGCGCGCACCGAGTTCGGGTTCAAGGCCGCCCGCGGCTTCAAGCTGTACGCCGGTTACGACTTCCTGGTGGTGCCCTACGACGTCACGGTGCGCGCCCCGCAGCCGCCGCGCGAGGGCGAGCCGGATCCTGGGCCGTACGCGGCGAAGCCCATCGTCGAATCCCACGAGGCCGAGACGGCGTTCCGGCCGGCCTGGTACCTGGAGGGTGAGTGGACGCCTGCGCGCCGCTTGCGCGTGGTCCCGGGTTTCCGCGTCGACTACGCCCGCGACTCGGGCCACGCGGACTTCAGCCCGCGCATCAACGGTCGCTACGACCTGGTGCCGTCCACGGACGAGGGCGACGCCGTCGGCAAGAAGCGCCTGCGCACCACCGTCAAGGGCGGCGTCGGCCTGTTCGCTCAGCCGCCGCAGTTCCAAGAGACCAATCCGGTGTTCGGTACGCCCAACCTCGAGTCGAACCGGGCGGTTCACTATTCGGCGGGCGTGGAGCAAGAGCTGTCGCGCCAGATCGAGGTATCGGTCGAGGGCTTCTACAAGGATCTCACCAACCTGGTCAGCCGCAGCGCCAACCAGCAGGGGGCGTTCACCTACGGCAACCAGGGCACCGGCTCGGTGATGGGGCTCGAGACGCTGGTGAAGTACAAGCCCGACGCTCGCTTCTTCGGTTGGATCGCCTACACCCTGTCGCGTTCGGTGCGCAAGAACGCCCCCGATGACGACGAGTTCCTCTACGAGTTCGACCAGACTCACAACCTGATCGCGCTCGGCAGCTACCGCCTGGGGCGCGGCTGGGAGTTCGGCTCGCGCTTCCGGCTGGTGTCGGGTCCGCTGGCCACGCCGGTCTTGAAGCCGCCGGCCTTGCCCTCGCTCTACGCCGCGGATTCGGGCTCCTACGCCCAGCTCACCGGCGAGCCGAACAGCCGACGCCTGCCGCTCTTCCACCAGCTCGACATGCGCGTCGACAAGTCCTGGCAGTTCAAAGACTGGCGGTTTTCGGCCTATCTCGACGTGTACAACGTCTACAACAACCAGGCCGTCGAGGGCCTGAGCTACAACTACAACTACACGCAAGAGACCTATCAGACCGGATTGCCCATCATCCCCAGCCTGGGCCTGCGAGGTGAGTTTTGAGAGCTCGTGACTTCGCCATGGCGTTCGCGGTTTCCGCAAGTGCGGTCGGGTGCGGTGCGGAGTTCGACCCGCCGTCCGAGCTCAAGACGCTGCGGGTGCTGGCGGTGCAGAAGAGCGCGCCCTACGCCACGCCGGGCGAGAAGGTCGACCTGCAGATGCTCTGGCACGACGGATCGAAGCAGGCCCCGCGCCCGGTGCAGGTGGGCTGGTTCTCGGGCTGCTTCAACCCGCCCGGCGACCTCTATGCCGGGTGCTTCGCCCAGTTTGCCCAGGGCGGTCCACCTGGGCCCGGCGGTCCGCCGGGCATCGACGTCGGCATGGGCGATCGCTTCAGCTTCACCCTGCCGGGGGACATCATCTCCAGCCGCCCGCCGCCGGCCGACCCCAAGCAGCCGGCCTACGGGCTCTCGTTCGTGTTCTTCGCCGCCTGTGCCGGCAAGCTCGGCGCGCCCCCCGAGGGTGAAGCGGTGGCATTCCCGCTCGCCTGCTACGGGCCCGACAGCGAGCTTCTGGGTGCGGACGACTTCGTTGCCGGCTACACCGCGGTCTACGCCTTCGATCAGTACCGAAACCAGAACGCCATCGTCACTGGGTTCCGCGTGAACGGCGAGGACGCGCCGGGCAGCTGCATCGACGGTGCCTGCATCGACACCCCGCTGCTCGAGACGCCCGATTGCGGCCAGGTGCCGTGCATCGCCGCGTGCTCGGACGACGGTGGAAGGGACTGTCCCGAAATCCCCATCGGCCCGGTGATCGACCCGGCCAGCGCCGAGGCGGACCAGATCTCGGTGGACGCGTACGGCAAGAAGTACAGCGAGCAGATGTGGATCAACTACTACGTCGACCGGGGCGGCCTGAAGAGCGAGCTTCGCCTTCTGAACGACGCCACCAAGGGTTGGAACGGCGACTACGCCACCAAGCTCTTCGCTCCCAAGAAGCCCGGCCCGATGACGGTCTGGGCGGTCGTTCACGACAACCGCGGCGGGTCCGCCTGGGTCCGACAGCAGCTGCTCGTGCAATAGCCCGGCGCGCTAGCCGCAGCCGGGCGCGTAGACGTGCAGCGTGGTCTTGAGTGACAGGGTGGCGCTGGCGGGGGTCAGCACGAACCCGACCTTGCGGTTGGCGGCGACCCCGATCTGGCTGACGGGGAAGGGCAGAACCGCCGTGGCCGAGCCCAGGCTGAGCGAGGTTCCGCTCTTCTGCACCGCTCGCACCAGGGTCTGCTGCGGGTCCACCGGGTAGGCGACGGTGGTGAGGGCGGTGCTCGCGTCCACCAGCGCCACGGGGCCGCGGCGCACCGTTCCCCAGTCGGCGTCGGCATAGGTTGCCAGGTCGATCTCGGCGCTGGCGTCGAAGGCGGTGGCGCCGGAAGCCAAGAGCCAACGCAGCACCACGGCTTTTGTCATGGGCTGATCGGTGCCGTCGCGGAAGACCCGGTTGGTGCTCCACAGCACCGTGCCGTCGTATCCGCTGGCGAAGTGGTGGGCCGACAGCGTGGTGGGCGTCTCGAACGCGAAGGCTTTCTCGCTGCCGTTCTGCGCGCTCGAAGTCCCCGCCTTGTCCACCAGGCTGAAGCTGGGGATCACCGGCTTGCCGGTGGCGTCGACCCGAAAGCCGACGAGTCGGTCGCCGGCGGCGGCGACGATCGACGCACCGGCGGCAAGCCCGGTAGAGGGATAGGCCGAGAGCGTGGCGTTGTTCTGCACCGGCGGGGCGACCTGCGCCGCGGGGTAGAAGCTGGCGGCGTTGGCCTCTACCGCCAGGAACGAACCCGGCCCCGCCGGGTAGACCGCGCCCACGCTGGTCGCGCCGGCGAGGTTCACCCCCACCGAGCTGAGGGTCAGCGACGTGGCTTGGGGGTCGCCAGGCAGGTCGAGCCAGGCCAGTTGCAGCTTGCCCGACGTGACCGCCGACATGAGCAGCAGGCGGCTTTCGCTCGCGATCATGCGGGCGACCGTGAAGGTCGGCGACTCTACCGTGAGCTTCTCGGGCGCCGCGGCGTTGCGCGTGCGCCAGGCGTGGAGCGTGCCGTCGCCGGTCGCGACGAACACCAGGTCGGCCAAGGCGGCGACGCAACGTGCCGCGCTGCCGCTGCAACCCACGTCGTCGGTCAGCTCGAGGCTTGCCGCTTTGAAGGCATAGGCCTGCGGCTCGCCGCACTTCCCCGAGGTGGTGTCGCAGCTGCGACCCTTGCAGGCCTCGGCGGTCGGGCACACGGCGAACAGACACTGCCCGCCCGCGCACGTGCCCTCGAGGCACGCGGCGTCGCTGGTGCATTGCGTGTCGGCGTCGCACGGGCCGCCGTCGCCCTGGATCACGCCGCCCGTGCCACCGGTGGCGCCGCCCGTGCCGGCGCCGCCCGTGCCGGCGCCGCCCCCGGTGCCTCCGCTCGCGGCGTCGCCCCGGTCGATCAGGCTCTCGTCCAGATCGAGCTTGCAGGCCGCGAACAGCGCCGCGCCCGCCAGCACCACGCCCGCGACCAGCCCCAGGCGCCGCATCAGAAACACCCCCTCGCCAGCACCGCACCCGGCGAAGCTCGAAGATCCAGCGTCGCGGCGCGTTGCTCTTTCCGCTTCGACGGCCACACCACCAGCGTCACGCCCGCGGCGGTCAGCACGCCGCCGGCGATCAGCATGATGTTGGTGCTGGTCTCCAGGCCCTTCGCGTGATCCAGCGTCGCCTGGGTCGGCTGCTTCTTGTAGGTGTCTTCGGCGTCCCGGGCAGAAAGCCCCAAGAGCACTCCACCACCCAGTGCAGCGACCCCGGCACCGATGCCGACGAACCCCACGGTCTTCCACGGGCTCGGCCCCCGGCTGGGCTCGTCGACCGGGTTCTTCTTCGCTTCTGCCAGCCGGACCTTCTTCACCTTCGGGGCGTCGGGCTGGGGCTCGGGCTGTTCGGCGGCGTCCACGTCCAGCGACTTGCCCGCCAGAAGCTCGACCTTCTGCGTGCCTTCGGCCCCGCCCGGCCGGGTGATGACCAGCGTGTGCGAGCCGGCAGCTCCGTGCAGGGCGGCAGGCAGCGGGATCAGGGTGTGGTCGTCGATACGTGCGCGCGTGCCCGACTCGCCTTTCACGTTGACCACCCCGAGCTCTTTGCGCAGCTCCACCAGGCGCTCTTCCGACTTCTGCTTCTGCGCGTCGCTCAGCTTCGGCGTCACCAGCGCCAGCGCATACGCGTCGGCGGCTCGCGCGGCCTCGTTCGCCAGCTCCCACGCCTGGGCGGCGGTGTAGTAGGCGACCGCGTTGTTCTTCAAGCGCCCGGCGGCCTCGAACGCCAGGGCGGCGTCCTGGTACTTCTTCGCGCCCATCAGCTTCTTGGCTTCGCCATACAGCCGACGGGCCTCGGCGGTCTGATCGTCGTCATCTGCCGCGGCAGCGCCGCTCGCGGCGAGCACTGACAGCGCGGCGGCGATCGCAGCGATTCGGGCCGTGATGCGCATCTTCCGGACTCTACACTCCCTGACGCGCGCTCAGAACGGGTTCTCGGGAATGTCGACCTTGGTGGGGCCTTTGGGCTTGCCGGTCGCGCCGCTCGCGGGTGCGCTGGGCTTGGCCTCGGGCGCTGGACCGGCCGGCTTCTGCTCGGCGGGCTTGTCGGCCGGTTTCTCTGCGGCCGCGGGCTCTTCGGCGTCGGGGGGCGCCGGCTCGAGCGCGATGGTCAGTGTCTCGGTCTTGTCGTCGAAGGCGAGCTCGGCGTCTTTGAAGCCTTCGGCCCGCGCCGTCAGCTTCTTCGCGGCGCCGGCCTTGGGCCGCGCCAGCGTGAGCTGGCCCACGGGCTGCACCACGCCGTCGACCAAGAGCGTGACCCCCGACTTCGGCGTGACCAGCTCGATGCGGACCTCGGCGTCGCGGGTGGGCGCGGTCGCCGGCTGTGGCGAGGCGGGCGGGGTGTCGGCGCGTGCTGCGCCCGTGCGGGAACGCATCATGTAAAGGCCGCCCCCGCCGACGATGACCAACACGAAGACACCGATGCCGATCATCACCCCCATGAGCGCGGTCTTGGCCGCACCCGAGCCGGCTGGGCGCCCCGCCACGCTGGGCGGCGGCGGCGCGGTCTGGACCACCGGTGCGAACTGGCTGATGGCGCTCGGAGCAGAGGCGTGACTGACGGTGCTCACGGCGCTGGGCGCGGAGGCGTGACTGATCGTGCTGACCGAGCTCGGCGCCTGTGCGAACGCGCTCGACGCTTCTTGCGGTGGCGGCGCCGCAGGCGGCTGGGCGACCGACTCGGGAATGGTGGAGGCGTCCGGCGCGGCGACCCGGGTGCGCTCGCGGATCTTGGCGAGGCGGTCGTCGACGTGCTGCCCCACACGCTCGCGTACGGTGGCCGCGATGTGCGCTTCGGTGACCACGGGCCCCGAGCGTGTGAGCCACTCTTCCAGCGCCACCCGCACCGCGTCGGCGCTGGGGTAGCGCTGCGCCGGATCCATGCTCATGGCGGTGAGCACGATGGTCTCCAGCTCTTTCGGGTAACCGGCCACCACGGCGCTCGGCGGGTCGAAGCGCCCGCTGGCCAGCGACTTCATCACTTCCAGCTCGTTCACGCCCGAGAACGGACGCACCGCGGTGGTGATCTCGTACAGCACGATCCCCAGGGCGAAGACGTCGCTGCGGCGGTCGATGGCGCCGCCCCGTGCCTGCTCGGGTGACATGTAGGCGACCTTGCCCTTGACCTGGCCGGCCATGGTCGCCTCTTGCTGATTGCGCAGCGCCTTCGCCACCCCGAAGTCGGTGACCTTCACCACCCCGTCGAGCGACACCAAGATGTTCTGCGGCGACACGTCGCGGTGCACCAGCCCCACGAGCTCGCCGCTGTCGTCCCGAAGCTCGTGGGCGGCGTGCAGCCCCTTGGCGGCGTCCGCGACGATGCGGGCGGCGATGCGGGCGTTCAGCCGCTGCGCGACGCCCTTCTCGCCCTTGGGAACCGGTGGCTTGACGATGCGGTTCAGCGCCTCGCCGTTCACCCACTCCATCGCGATGTAGAGCGCGCCGGCGTCCTCGCCGAGGTCGAAGATCTCGCACACGTTGGGGTGGTGGACCCCGGCCGAAAGATGCGCCTCGTCGAGGAACATCGACTCGAATGCCGGATCGTTGGCGAGCCCGGGCAAGATGGTCTTGATCGCCACCAGCTTGCTGAAGCCGCGCTGCCCATGTTGCTTGGCGGCCCAGACGCGGGCCATGCCGCCCTGGGCGACTGGCACCAAGATCTCGTAGCGGCCGAGGCGGGTGCCCGCGCGCACTTCGTGAGAGGGGCCTCCGGCCGGGGGCATCCCAGCAGTATACCAGGGAGCGGGGCTTCGGCCCGGCCCTCAGCGGCAGGCCAGGACGACTTTGTTGCCGTAGGCCGGCGGAGGCGCGATGAGCTTGGGCTGTTCCTCGTGGACGGCGGGCTGCTCGACCCGGGTCCGTGGTTCTGCGGGAGGCGGCGGTTTTGGGGCAGGCAGAGGGCTCGAGGCACAACCCCAGGCCAAGGCGCTCGCCAGCGCGATGATCAGGGCTGTCCGGTACATACCATCAAGATAGCCCTCGGCCATCGACGCGCACGCCGCATCGCGTAAAGATCCTCGCCCTTGCTGCGCATCGCCTTCGCTCTGGCCCTCGACTTGGTCTTGCTCGCCCTCTTGCCGCTGCGCCTGGTGCGCCGCTGGCGGGCCGCGCCCGAGGGCGCCTGGCTCGAAGTGAAGATCGACGGCGGCCTGACGGAGGTCGCTCGGCGAGTGCCGTTCTGGCAGCGCCGCCACCAGCCGGTGGCCCTGCACTCGCTTCGCCGCGTGCTGGCCGCGGTCCGTGCTGACACGCGCGTCACCGGGGTGCTGTTCCGGATCGATGCCCTGCGCGTCGGCAGCGCGCGCGCCACGTCACTCCGAGATCTGTTGCTTGCCTTGCGCGCCGCCGGGAAGAAGGTGGCCGTCTACCTTCCGCACGGCGGCGGCACGCTCGCCACGTATGTTGCCAGCGCCGCCGACCAGGTCCTGCTCGGACCCGAGACTCACCTCGACCTCACGGGCTTCGCCATCGAGGCGACGTACCTCCGGGGGGTGCTCGACCGCGCTGGCATCGAGCCCGAGGTGTTCGCCAAGGGGCGATTCAAGACCGCCGGCGAGTTCCTGGAAAAGAAGAGCATGAGCGACGCCCAGCGCGAGCAGCTGGGCGCGGTGCTCGACGTAGCACACCAGACGCTGGTCGACGGGCTGGCCTCGGGGCGAAGCGTCGAGCCCGCCGTCGCGGCAAGTTGGGTCGACCAGGGCCCCTGGTCGGCGCGGGCCGCGCTCGAGGCGGGCCTGGTCGATGGCGTGGTCTACCCGGACGAGCTCGCGACGTCCCTCGAGCCCGCGCGGACCGGAGGCGCGCGCGTGGTCCCCGCTGCCGCCTACCTCCGTCGTCGCACCCTGCGCTTCGTCCCGCTTCGCCGGCCGCGCCACGTGGCGGTCGTCGAGGTGGTCGGGCCGATCGTGTCCGACGCCCCCTTGTCGCTGGTGCCCGTTGCGGCGGAAGAACCGGTGTGTCGCACGCTGCGGCAGGCGCGCGAGGACCGGCGCGCGGCGGGCGCGGTGGTGGTCGTCAGCTCGCGCGGGGGCAGCGCGCTGGCCAGCGACCGCATGCTGCGCGAGCTCACCCTGCTCGCCAAAGAGAAGCCCGTCGCCGTCTACATGGGGGACGTGGCCGCCAGCGGCGGGTACATGATCGCCGTCGGCGCCCCGACCATCGTGGCCCAACCCACCACCGTGACCGGAAGCATCGGCGTGATCGCGGCGCGGATGTCGGCCGAGTCGCTGCTCTCTCGCATCGGAGTCGCGATCGAGGTCGTCAAGCGCGGAGCGCGCGCCGACATGATGAATCCGGCCCGTCCGCTGTCGGGCGACGAGCGCTCGGCCCTCGAACGGCAACTCGAAGAGATCTACCGGGCCTTCCTCGAGGTCGTGGCCCGGGGCCGCGGTCGCAGCGTGGAGCAGATCGAACCCCTGGCCGGCGGCCGTGTGTGGAGCGGGCGCGACGCCCACCAGCACGGGCTGCTCGATCGGCTCGGCGGGTTCGACGTCGCCCTGGCAGACGTGGTGCGGCGGATCGGCCCGTCCGGCGATCGGCTCGAGCCAGTGGTGGTCGGCCCCGAGCACTTCGGTCCGCCGGGGCCCCTGGCGCGCCTGATCCGCGGCGGCGCCGGGGCGCTTCGACTCGACGGCGTGGTGGCCCTGGCCGAGATCGCGGCGAGCGAGCCGCGCGCGGGCGCCTGGCTCTGGAGCGAGGTCGCCGCGATCTCGGAGGGGTGATCCTCAGCGCACCAGGGCCGTCCCGCCGGCAGAGGCGAAGCTTCCGGTCCACGGCGACGCGACCACCGTGGTCTTGGTCTGCGCGCTGATGTCGTACCGAACCACCGTGACGGTCGGTCCGGCATCCGTCGCAGCGATGTCCACGCCCAAGAGGTGGTTGGCATCGTCGAGGCTCGCTGCCGCGGGCACCCCCGTCAGCTCGCTGCCCAGCGCGCCCTGCCCGATCGTCCAGCCGTACCAGTGCTCGGCAAAGCTCGCGTCGAAGGTGTTGAGCAGCGCGGCGGTCGACGAGCGAACCACCAGCCGCGACAAGAAGTCCTGGTTCTTGGCCGCGTGCTCGGTGGTCACCACTCCAGTCTCGAGGGCCACTGCCTCGACGCCGTGCTTCGTGCGAGCCGAGCCGCCATCTGCCGCGGCGAAGCAGCCCGCGCTCAGGATCAGCAAGCGGTTGCCGTCCAGGGCGGCGTCGACCGGGTTGGCCAGGGTGAGCTCGAGGCCTTCACCCGCCGCCGCGCCGTTCAGATCCACCAGGCTGTCGCTGGCCAGGTCCACCGCCAAGAGCAGCGCCGGAACGGAGGGGCACGCCAGCTGGTAGCTCGGAGCGGCGATCGTGGTGCGATCGATCCGCCCCAGCAAGAAGTAGGCGCGGCCCGAGCGGAGCACGGGTCGGGTCGCGTCGACCGACTTGTCGCCGTCGCCGCTGGCCAGGTAAGGCGTCAGGTCGATGGTCTTCGACACGCTGCCCGCGGTCAGATCGACCATCGCGACACGGTTCGCGTCTTGCAGTACCACCAGGGCCTTGCTGCCGCTGGCGATCACTCCCACCGGGTTGGTCGAGCCGGTGCCGCTCAGCCCGACGGCGGTCTTGCCGACGTCGACGGTCTTCGCGATCTTCCCGGTGGCATCCAGGTGATGCAGCTTGGCGGTGGTGCGCTCCAGGACGAAGCCTTGCCCGCCCGAGGCCACCGGCACGGCGTCGCCGTCGTTCACCGTGACGCTTCCGGCGACCTTGCTGGTCTCGAGATCGATGGTGGCGATCTCGGTCTTGGTGGCGAAGTCGGTGCCGGCGACCAGCAGTCGTCCCGCTGGAACCCCGGCGTCCGCATCCGAGCCCGCGTCGCTGCCGCCACTGCCGGCCGTGCCGCCGCTGCCGGCCGTGCCACCGCTGCCCGCGCTGCCGCCGCTGCCGGCAGCGCCTCCGATCCCGCCGCCGGTTCCGGCGGCACCACCCGTCCCGGGCCCCAGGGCCTCGTCGTCGCCACACGCCACCGCCATCGCGACCGCGCACGCGATCGCACCCATGCTCATGTACTTGTTCATTCAGCCTCCGGACGCGACCCCCTCCGGGTCGCTACGCTTCGAGTCGAAGCGGGTTGGTCGGCACGTCGGCGGCAGGTTTCCTGGCTTCCGGTTCATCCTTCCGCGAGCCCTTCCCGGGCTCTTCGCCCAGTGGCTGCGCTCGCGGTCGTTCCCGGTCACAGTGGCGGGGGCCGTGCCGGATTCACACCGGCTTCCCTTGGCCAACGACGTGGGGCCGGCTTCTTTCCGGCCCGGGGCAGCCATTAGCACGCCACCGCTCGCTGGGTAAACCGTTTGCTCCGGCGGCGGCGGCCCGGTGCTCGGGCTGCTTTTTGTCCTGCTTTCCGGCAGATGGAGCGATGGACAATTGAATCAGCGCGACAAATCGGGGACCCTATCGCCGGTGCTCGCGGGGGCGAGCCCACCCGCCACGGATGACCCAATCCCCTCGCAACGTTCCGCCGCTCGGGCAAGGCTCGGTGGTCAATGACCGCTACGAAATCCGACAGAGCCTCGGCAAAGGTGGCATGGGAGAGGTGTTCCTCGCCTACGACCGGAGCACCCAACAGCCCGTTGCGCTGAAGGTGGTGCGCGAAGAGTCGCGCATGCCCGGCGACGACGAGGCGCTGCGGCAAGAGCTGCTGCTCGCCCGGTCCGTCAGTCACCCCAACGTGTGTCGCGTTCACGATCTGGCGCCAAGCCCTTGGGGCCCGATCCTGGTGATGGAGCACATCGCGGGTCAGACCCTCCACACCCACATTCGCCGCCGCAAAGCCCAGGGTGGGTACACCTCGGACGAGTTCCGCAAGATCGCCAGCGAAGCCGCGGCGGGGCTCGCAGCCATCCACGCGCAGGGCTTGGTCCACGGCGATCTGAAGCCCGGCAACGTGATGGTGACCAACGACCGCGCCATCATCCTGGACTTCGGCTTCGCGCAAGAGCGCGCCCGGCTCAGCGCACGGCGCCCAGGTGCCCCGCCCGACGGCGGCACTCCGAACTACATGGCTCCCGAACGTCTGCGTTCGGGCGGCGCCAGCCCCGAAGACGACATGTACGCGCTGGGGCTCACGCTCTGGGAGATGTGGACCTGCCGCGTGCCGGAGCCCGGGTACCGCCCCCGCGCCAAGCCGATGCGCTCGCAGATCATGTTCGACGTCCCGGCAGGGCTGTCGGTGGACGAGGTGAAGCAGGTGTTCCGCTGCCTGGCGGAAGAGCCGAACATGCGGCCGCAGGCGCGCCACGTGCGCTTCTTCAACCCGACCGCGCTGACCACCAGCCAGGTGCAGATCCCGCGCGAGCGCCTCAATCCCGGTGCTCCGCTCGGGCGTCAGGCCGCCGAGTCGTTCATGCCCGGCTCTCAAGCGTTGATGCTCACCTTCGCCACCAACGCCAGCGAAGCCGCCGGAACACTGTACTCGCTCGACAAGCCGCTGATGACCCTCGGCCGGCGCAACAACCAGGACTTGCTCTTGCCCGAGGCGACCGTCTCGGGTGCCCACGCGGCGGTGCGGTGGCAAGCCGGCTCGTGGGTCGTAGAGGACGCCGGCAGCACCAACGGCACCTACGCCGATCACAGCTTCGATCGGAAGAAGAGCGTCGCACTGCTGCACGGCGGCGAAGTCCAGCTCGGCGAGTGCCGGCTCAAGCTGGTCAGCTTCCAAGAGGGTTCGCCGCAGCACCAGCGCGCCAAGAACTACCTGGAGAAGCGCGATGGCCTGACCGGCCTGCTTCGCCAAGAGCACCTGATCCGTGCGCTCAAGGACGACGCGGCGTTCGCCGAGTGGGACGGTGTCCCGCTGGCGGTGGCGCGCTATCACGTGCGGGGGCCGAATCGTCACGTCAGCGAACGCCCGACCATCCTCGAGATGCTCGCCCTCCGGCGCGCGGCTCAGCGGGTGATCGAGCTGACTGAGATGCTCTTGCTCAGCGTCGTCCCGGTGACCGCCGGGCTGAACGGGCCGTTGCGGTTCGCGGTGGCCATGACCGGGCCCAGCGTCGACGAAGCCCGCCACGTGGTGGAACAAGTCGTGTCGCAAGTGCAAGGGCTCATGCCCGAGTCCCTCGATCTGGCGGCAACCCTGGTGAAGTGCGAGCCGGGGCAACCCGTAGAGTCCTTGCTCGAGTCCTGAGCCCGCCAGCGCCCGTCAGGGCCAGAGTGTCGCGTGCAAAGTCGCCCCTCCCTTCCCAGCGAGCCCAGCCTGCGGCGCCTCGGCGTCGGCGGTGGTGGCGGGGGCGGCGATCGGCCGCTGCGCGCGCAGCTGATCGTCGCGCTGGTGGTCGGGCTGGTGCTCTTGGCCGTGCCCCTCTACCTGTGGCGTCGTCCCAGCGGCACGGAAAACGCCCCCAAAGACGCCGGTGCGGCCAGCGACGCGGGTGCCGCGGCGTCGGACGCCGATGCGCCGGCCCTGGCCTCGGTCGATGCCGGCCCGGTGAGCGACCGTGTGAAGCTGGGGAACGTGCTGCGCGTGAAGTGCGGCGCGTCGGCCCGCGGCGGCCAAGAGGGGGGGCTGTGCGATCGCCTGCCGTTCTTCGAGGACCAGCTAACGCGCGCGATCCGAGACAACGTCGACTGCGCCCCGAAGGCGAACAAAGAGGGCAGCATCAACTACGTGCTCACCGTCGACTTTCGAGCGCGCAAGGTCCACGTGTTCCCCGGGCAGAGCGGCTCGTGGCGCGGGCCCGCGGCGCGCAAGGCGGCAGCCTGCGTGAAGCGTGCCCTGTCCGCCCCCGACTGGGCGGGCCTCACGCACCAGCACAAGTACTACTCGCTGGCAGTCCTGGCGACCTATCCCGTCCCACCACCCGCGTCGGCGCCCGCGGCACCGGTGCCCGCCGGCACGGCGCCGCTCCCGCCCAGCGACGGCGGGCCGCCGCCCTTGTTCGAGTGAGCAGCGGCATGGCGCATCGACCCATCAGCTTGCGCCGCCGCGCCCGGAAGTGGGCCGACCGCGCGGTCCTGTCGGTGGTCAACGGATTCGTCTACGCCACCGAGGGCGCGGCGCGACCCGGCAGGAACAGCGCTGCGCACGACGTGGTGTTCTCCAAGGGCAAGCTCGAGCTGTCGCGCATTCGGCCGATTCGCGACGTCGAGTACGAGCTCGGGGCAGAGACCCACCGGGTGTCGTTCGAGCGGCATCCGACACCCATCCTGCTGATTCCGCCCCTCATGGTGCGCCCCTACGTCTACGACCTGCGCCCCGAGCACAGCATGGTGCGCACGCTGCGCAACGCGGGCTTCGACGTGTTCGTGGTGGATTTCGGCGTGCCCGATCACGACGACGAGCGCGTGCGGCTGGACGACTACGTTCTCGACTGGGTGCCCGCCTGCGTCGACGCCGCGCTCGCGGCGGCTGGCGCCCAGGGCATCACGCTGGCGGGGTATTGCATGGGCGGCATCTTCTGCCTGATGCATGCCGCCACGCACCACGACCCCCGCGTCAGGAACATCGTCACCATCGGTGCGCCGGTGAACTTCACCAAGATGCGAGCCGCGTACGTGGCTTCTCGGATCGGTGCGCTGGGCATCGGTCCGTTGATGGACGTGGTGGGGAACGTGCCCGGGAAGGCGTCGAGCCTGGGCTTCAAGTTGATGAGCGGCTCGCGCGCCGTGACCAAGTGGGGCGACTTCGTCGCCAACCTCGACGACGAGGGCTTCGTGCGCTCGTTCGACGCGGTGAACACCTGGGTGAACGATCTCATCCCCTACCCGAAAGAGGCGTTCAAGCAGATGGTTCGCGAGGTGGTCAGCGGCAACCGGCTGATCCGCGGCGGCCTCTGCTTCGGCGACAAGCCGTGCGAGCTCGGCGCCGTCACGCAGCCGCTCTTGGCGTTCGCTGGCAGGGGCGACAACATCGCGACGCCCCAGGCCACCGCCGCGATCATCGACCTGGTGGCGTCCACCGACAAGACGCTGGTCCCCGTCTCGGGCGGGCACGTGGGGGTGGTGGCGGGCTCGGCGGCGCCGCGAGAGGTCTGGCAGCCGATGATCGACTGGCTCTTGCCGCGCTCACGCTGACTCGAATGGCAAACCCAGCCACGCGAGCGCAGGAGGGTCGGGGCGCGTTCGAGGCGTATCGCGAGCGGTCGCGCTTCCCGTCGCTGGACGGGCTGCGTTGCCTCAGCATCTTGCCGGTCGTGTGGCACCACTCGACGCCCCGGCCCCTCGAGGGCGTGCTCGGCAAGGGGCCGCTGGGCGTCCACCTGTTCTTCGCAATCAGCGGGTTCTTGATCACCACGCTGCTCTTGCGCGAGCGCGAGCGCTACGGGCGCATCGCCCTCGGCCAGTTCTTTGCTCGGCGCGCGCTGCGCATCTTCCCGCTCTATTATGCGGTGCTCGCGATCTACGCCCTCCGCGGCTTCGTCTGGATGCCGGCCTCGCCGCTGCGGGATCACTTCCTCGCCAGCTTGCCGTTCTACGCGACCTACACCGGCAACTGGTTCGTCGACTACGCGGTCAGCCATCCGGTGGTGTTCGGCTTCTCGTGGTCGCTGGCCACCGAGGCGCAGTTCTACGCCTATTGGCCACCACTCGTGGCCCTGACCCGGGGCTGGAAGCTCCCGGTGGCGGCGATGCTCGGGCTGTTCGCGCTCGACTTCGTCGCCGAGCGCGCTGGCTCGGCAGGTGCTCACCGCAGCCTGATCGCGATCGTCACCAGTCTGTCGGCTCCCATCTGTCTGGGGTCGCTCTTGGCCCTTGGGCTGCACCATCCGGCTGCCTTCCGGGTGCTCTCGCCGCTCACGGCTCGGGTGAGCGCGCCGCTGCTGCTGCTGGCGCTGGGCCTGGCCATCGCGACCGATGCCCCGCTGCTCGCGATTCACCTGAGCATGGTGCTTCTGGTCGGTGCCGTCGCGGTGCGCGGGGACCACGGGCTGGCCCGCCTGCTCGACGCTCGCGCTCCGCGCTTCATCGGCGAGGTGAGCTACGGCATCTATCTGTTGCACGTCTCGGCGATCACCGCCGCCAAATGGCTGCTCTCGGGGGCCGGTGCGCTGCCGGTGTTCGCCCTGGCCGCCGCGGGCAGCATCGGCTTGGCCGCGCTCTCGTATCGGTACCTCGAGACGCCGTTCTTGCGGATGGCGTCACGCCACGGATCTACCCGTTCTGCGACGCCGGCATCGTGATGCGCCGGTTGGCGCAGTTCGAAGCCGCCGACCACTCCACGAACTCGACCGCCACGGTCGGGTAGGTGGGCGTGGACCAGAAGCTCGACCAGGGCACGGTGGCAGCTCCGCAGCCGGTGCCGGCGCTGCCGCACTCGCAGGTCGCCGCGCCCGCCGGGTTCTTCGACACCTGGAAGTGCAGGTGCACCCCGGTGGACCAGCCGGTGGTTCCCGCCTTGGCCAGCGATTGGCCCTGCTGCACCGTCGCTCCGCAGGAAATGCCCGCAGAGAGCGTCATGCCGCCGAGATGCAGGTAGGTCGAGTGCGTGCCGTCGCCGTGGTCGATGACGATGAAGTTGGCTTGGTTCGCGCACGAGCTCGAGCCACAGCCGGAGGTCGAGTTGATCTTGAGGTGAGTCACCGTTCCGCCGCGGGCAGCGACCACGGTGAACGCGCCGCCGTTGGCGAAGTCCCAGGCGTACTTGTCGTCGTTCACGTGGTCGTTGCAGCACGAGTCGTTGCAGTCCTGCGTCAGGCTCATGGTGACCCCCGGCTTCCACGGCAGCTTGTAGGTGCCCGGGGTGGTCACGGCCTTGCAGTGGTCGGCGGTGCCCGCGGCCTCGACCACGCAGCCGTTCGGGCACGGAGTGCTGCTGGTCGGGGGCTTGTTCGCGCCCGGGCACTGATAGAGCGTGTTCGCGTCGGCGTTCTTCATGGCGTCGTTGCCGCAGTACGCGCCGGCCTGGGTCGCGAGGCAGATCGGATTGCTGGTGCCGCCGCCGGTTCCCCCGCCGCTGGGGGTGCCCCCGCCGCCGCTGGGGGCTCCGCCAGTTCCGCCGCCGCTGGGGGTGCCCCCACCGCCGCTGGGGGTTCCGCCGGCTCCGCCGCCGCCGGAGGTTCCGCCGCCGCCGCTGGGGCTGCCGGCTGCGCCCGCGGCGCCGCTGGCCCCAGCGGCACCACCGCTGCCGCTGTTCCCTGCCCAGCCGCCCCCGTTGCCCACGCCGCCGCCGCCGCCGGAGCTCGTCCCGCCGGTGGCGCCGCCCGTGCCGCCGCTGTCCTCTTCACTGCCGCCGGCGGCACACCCGCCGAGCGCCAGACCCACGCACGCCAGTCCGAAGCCAAGCCGCATCATGGCGCTCATCGTGACGCATGATCCGGGGAGCGCGCAATCCGGGAGAGCGCCGACCGCGGCTTTGCGCTGACAAGAAAGAATGGGGGGCGCGCGACCTGCTGCGAGAAGGCCAGCCGTGGTGGCCGATGGTCGTGGGCGCGGGCGGGGACCGTGAGCGAGGGGACTAACCGCTCCGCTGGCGACCCAAGCGCCGCGCGACTTGCGCGAGCTGAGGCACGGCCGGCGCCCGGCCTCGCCGGGACTTGTCGCACTCGGGTCTCCGTGGCGGATCGTGAGCTGCTCTGAGCAAGACCCACGAGGTCGTCGCAGTGACCGCGGGGATTGCTCGCTCCGCTGGCGACCCAAGCGCCGCGCGACTTGCGCGAGCTGAGGTACGGCCGGCGCCCGGCCTCGCCGGGATTTGTCGCACTCGGGTCTCCGTGGCGGATCGTGAGCTGCTCTGGGCAAGACCCAGGAGGTCGTCGCAGTGACCGCGGGGATTGCTCGCTCCGCTGGCGACCCAAGCGCCGCGCGACTTGCGCGAGCTGAGGTACGGCCGGCGCCCGGCCTCGCCGGGATTTGTCGCACTCGGGTCTCCGTGGCGGAT
>JAKLKA010000164.1 GCA_023150915.1 Polyangiaceae bacterium | reverse complement strand
GTCGGTGACCCCCACGCGGATGGGTGTCGGTGACCCCCACGCGGATGGGTGTCGGTGACCCCCACGCGGATGGGTGTCGGTGACCCCCACGCGGATGGGTGTCGGTGACCCCCACGCGGATGGGTGTTCGGTGACCCCCCACGCCGCGGGCATCCGGTGACCCCCCACCAAGGGCTTTCGGCGACGCCCCCGCTCAGCCGCACGCACCCGACACGCAGTGCACGCTCGGCATCTGGCACTCCATGCCGTCGGCCGACGCCATGAACTTGGGCGCGCCGGGGACGATCTGCCCTTCTTTGCAGTAGTCGGGCGACAGCGGCGACAGCTGCGGGCAGGCGCTCGCATCGTTGGTCACGCAGTGCACGCTCGGCATGCTGCACTGCTTGCCGTCGGCCGAGGTGATGTACTTCGGGGCGCCCTGCACGATCGTGCCCTTCGGGCAGAAGCTGGGCGGCAGGGGCGAAAGCTGCGGGCAGGCGCTCGCGTCGTTGGTCACGCAGTGCGACACCGCCGTGGTGCACTCGAAGCCCTCTCCGTCGTCCTGGAACTTGGTCTCGGACACGACCTTCCCACCCGTACACGAGGGCGGAGGAACGCATGCAGCCGCTTGCTTGGTCACGCAGTGGACGCTCGGCATCTTGCATTCCTTGCCGTCCGCCGACGGCATGAACTTCGGCGCGCCCTTGACCACCGTGCCGTCTTTGCAGAAGTCGGGCGGCAGGGGCGAGAGCTGCGGGCACGCGCTGAAGTCCTTCGTGACGCAGTGAACGCTCGGCATCTTGCATTCCTTGCCGTCGGCCGAAGCCACGAACGTGTCGGCGCCCTTGACCACCGTGCCGTCTTTGCAGAAATTGGGCGGCAGCGGCGAGAGCTGCGGGCAGGCGCTGGCGGTCTTGGTCACGCAATGCGCGACCGCGCTCTTGCACTCCTTGCCGTCCGTCGAGTCCGAGAACGAGTCGGTGGTGACCACGGTTCCGCCAACGCAGGCCGCTGCCCCGTCGCAGGTTGCGGGCTTGTCACTGCAGCAGTCCCCGAAGGCGGCGCACTTCGAATCGCACCAGCAGTTGCCGGTGGACTTCCCGCCGCAGTAGTTCTGGGTGGCGCCCTTACACGACCCGGTCAGGTCGGCCTTCCCGATCGGTGCCCGGTCATCGGTCTGGCCCGGATCGGTCGTCTCATCAGAGGTCTCCGCGCTGCACGCGACCACGAAAAGCGGCAGAAGAACTGCGAATTTTGCGATTTTCATGGGGATCACCCTGTAGGAAACTGGCGCCTGTTAGCCGACATGTGCCTACACCGTTTCCCAATGTGGGTGCGCCCGTCAAGCGGAATCGTCGGCTGGCCCCGCCGGCGGCCAGCCAGTGCGGGGCGCTGCGTCAGCCGTGCTTCGAAAACCGCGCGAACAGACTGGGGATCACCAGCAGATTGAGCAAGGTCGAGCTCATCAACCCTCCCAAGATGACCGCGGCCATCGGCGCCTGGAGCTCGTTGCCCGGCTCGCCCGCCGAAAGCACGATGGGAACCAGCGCCAGGGCGGCGGTGAGGGCGGTCATCAAGATCGGGATCAGGCGCTCCACACTGCCTTCGACCACCGCCTGCTCGGGCAACTGCCCCCGCGCCAGCAGCTGTCGATAGTGGGTCAGCATCATGATGCCGTTGCGCGACGCGATGCCGAACAACGTGATGAAACCCACCAGTGAAGCGATCGTCAGCACCCCGGCACCCAGCCTGACCGCGACCACCCCGCCCACGAGGGCCAGGGGCAGGTTGACCATCACCAAGAGCGCGTCCCACCATGAGCGGAACGCGACGGTCAAGAGCAGGAACATGCCGGCGATGGCCAGCACCGACAGCGCGAGGATGCTCCGGGTGGCCCGCGCCTCGCTCTCGAACTCGCCGCCGAGCTCGACGTGGTACCCGACCGGCATCGGCACATCACGTTGCGCGGTCGCCAGGGCGTGGGACGCGGCGCCACGCAGGTCGCGGCCCGCCACGTTCGCGGTCACCACGATCCGCCGCTGCACGTTCTCGCGGTTGACCAGGTTCGGGCCCATCGTCTTGTCGACTCGGGCGATGGATCCAAGCTCGGCGAAGCGAGTGCCGTGCACGTCGACGGTCGTGCTGGCCAGCGCAGCGAAGTCGGTGCGATGGGCCTCTGGCATCCGGACCACGACGTCGTAGACCCGCTCTTGTTCCCACCAGTCGGCGACCTTCTTGCCGACCAGCGCCGTCTCGACGAACCGCGAGAGCTCGCCCGGGGTCATGCCGAAGGCCGCCAGCTCTGTCGCCTTCGGGCGCACCACGATCTGCGGAATCTCGGCCTGCTGTTCCAGCGCCACGTCGACCAGGCCGGGGACCGTGCGAAGCGAAGCCTCGGTGCGCTTGCCGAGCGCGCGGAGCTGATCGAGATCGTCCCCGTAGATCTTGAGGGCGATGCTTGCGCGCACGCCGCTCACCATGTGCTCGATGCGATGGCTGACCGGTTGCCCCACCGCCACCGACAGCCCCGGGATGGTGGTCGCGTGGTCACGAATATCGGCCAAGACCCGCTCGCGCTCCCCCTTCTTCAGCTTCAACCCGACCTCGAGCTCCGAGAAGTTGACGTCGAGTGCGTGCTCGTCGCGCTCGGCGCGTCCGGTGCTGCGAATGACCGAGGTGACGGCGGGGTGCGCGAGCAGATAGCGCTCGAGCCGACCCACGATGGCGTTCGAGGTCTCGAGAGACGTCCCCGGCGCGGTGGCTGCCGCGATGTTCAGCGAGCCCTCGTTGAACTCGGGCAAGAAGGCACGACCCAGGGAGCCGAGGGCGACGAGCGCCGCTGCGGCCCCGGCGGTGGAGGCGATGGCGATGGGCACCGGGTAACGAAGCGTTGCCCGCACTGCCGGGCGGTAGGCGCGCTTCAAGAGCGCGGCCAGCTTGCCCTCGCGCGCCGCCGTCAAAGAGCGCCCGCGCCCGAGCAGAAGCCAGCACAGCACCGGCGTGACGCTGAGCGCAACCACCAGAGAGGCCGAGATGCTGGTGACGTAGGCAATGCCCAGGGGCCAGAGCAGCCGGCCCTCGAGCCCGCTCAGGAAGAACAAGGGCGAGAAGACCAGGAGAATGATGATCGTCGCGAAGACCACCGAGCTGCGGATCTCGCGGGAGCCCTGATACACCACCTCGAGCGCGGTCTGCCGCTTGGCTTCGGGGAGAAGCGCGTTCTCGCGCAGGCGGCGGTAGACGTTCTCGACGTCGATGATCGCGTCGTCGACCAGCTCGCCGATGGCGATGGCGAAGCCGCCCAGTGTCATGGTGTTGATCGACGCGCCGCTCAACCGCAGCACCAAGATGCCCGCCAGAAGCGAGAGCGGCAGGGCCAAGAGTGAGATCAGCGTCGTGCGCCAGCTCATCAAGAAGAGGGCCAGCACGATGGCCACCAAGATGGCGCCGTCGCGGAGCACGTGGGTGACGTTTCGCAGCGCGACTTGGATGAAATCGGCCTGCCGAAACCCCTTCTTGTGCAGAACGATGCCCGCGGGCAGCCCGGGCCCCAGCTCGTCGAGCACCCGGTCGACGCGCTCGGTCAGCTCGAGCGTGTTGGCGCGCGGCTGCTTCTGGACCTTGAGCACGACGGCGCGCTGGCCATCGGCGGCTGCAGCACCGCGGCGCGTGGCCTCGCCGAGCTCGATCTTGGCGACGTCGTGAAGCGCTACGATCACGCCGTCGCGCTCGGCTATGGCCGTCTGCCCCAGATCGTCGAGCGTGGTCCCGCGCCCCTCGCCGCGGACCAGGTACTCTTGATCGCCGGCGACTTGGAACCCGCCGGGGGTGCTGTCCGACACCCCTTCGAGCGCCGCGAGCACCTGCTGTACGCCCACCCGGGACTGCATCAAGGCGCCGGGGTCGAGCTCGATCTTCACCTGTTTCACCGCGCCGCCGATGGGCACCACCTGCGCCACCCCCGGGATGGCGAGCAGGCGCCGGCGCACCTGCCATTCGGCGGCGTCGCGCAGCGCCGTGTCGGTGACGTCGGCGCTGCCGGTCAGCGCGACGAACATGATCTCGCCCATGATCGACGAGGCCGGTGCCATGGTTGGTTCGATGCCGCGCGGCAGCGCGGAGCGTGACGCGGTGAGCTTCTCGGCGACGACCTGTCGAGCCACCAACGGCGATACGTCCCAGTCGAACTCGACCCAGATCAGCGAAATTCCGACGGCCGAGCTCGAGCGCAGCCGGCGCAGCCCCGGTGACCCGTTCAGCGCCTGCTCGAGCGGGACCGTGACCCGCTTCTCGACCTCTTCCGGGGCCATGCCACCGGTCTCGGTGACCACCGTGACGGAGGGGGCTGCCAGCTCTGGCAGGACGTCGACGGGCATCGTGCGAAGCGCGTTCAGACCGAGCCCAACGAGCACGAGCGTCGCGGCAATGACCAGCCACGGGTTGCGAAGGGAGCCCTTGATGATCGCGTCGAACATCGGGTTCTCTTCAGTGCCGGTGCGACTCGACGCTACCCATGAGCGAGCCGAGGTGAATGTCGAAGCCCCCGGTGGTGACGATGCGTTCGCCCTGGCTGACCCCCGAGGTGATCTCGACGTGACCGCCGTCGGCGCTTCCCAGCCCGACCGGCCGCTTCTCGAAGTGCTCGCCGTCCACCTGGACGAACACGAAGGGTCGAGTGTTGATTTCGACCACGGCGCCCCGCGGCACCGCCAGCACCGTGCGCGGCGTGCCGACCCGCAGCACGATCACCACCTGCGTGCCTGGGTGTAGCGTGTCGGCCCCGACACCAGGCGGCACGTCGAGCACCCAGGTTGCGATGCGAGACGTCGGGTCGACGACGGGCGCCGTCGAGAGCAGCCGGGCTCCGGTGCTCGCGAGATCGAGGCGGGCACCGCTTGGCACGCGGACCGCCGCAGGCGCTGCTCCCAGCAGGCTGGCCCTGGGTCGGGCGACGAAGCGGGACCGCAGCCAGACGTTCCGGGTGCCGCCGATGCGAACCAGCGCTGCGCCTGCTTCGACCGGTTCACCGTTGGGTACGACGACTTGCGAGACGACCCCTTCGATGCTGGAACGGATCGGCAGCCCGCCCACGCCGCCTGGTGCCAGCACTCGGCCCACGCGTCCCTTTGCCGAAGCCAGACGCGCGCTCTGCGTGTCGCGCTCGTTCCGCAGCTCGGTCAGCCGGCGCTCGGGCAAGAGGCCGTCCTTGACCAGCGGCTCGACCCGTTGGATCTCGCGCTCGGTCTGGTCCCGCGCGAGGCGCGCTTCTTCGACCGCGAGCTCGAGTCGACTGTAGTCCTCGCCCGCCACCGTGGGCGCGATGAAGCCGACCACGTCTCCCTTCTGGACTTTGCCCCCTTCGGTCAGCGAGAGCTTCGGGCTGTGGAAGAAGCGCCCGCCGGTCGGCGAGCCAATCACCAGCTGGTCGGTCCCCGCTGGCTCGACGGTCGCGGGTAGCTCGATCTCCTTGGCCAGCGGGCGCTGCTCTGCCCAGGCGGTGGCGAACGGGATCTTCCACTGCGACTCTTTCAGGAAGGCGATGGTCGCGCCAGCGGCCTCGCTCGCCGGCGGCTTGGGCGAGTCCGCAACCTCGATGAGGCCGCAGTCGAAGACGTCGGTCGCCCCGCCGTGCTCCACGCTCATCTTCAGCTGATAGCTGCCAGCGCTGGGCGCCGGCCCCGAGGGCGTGAAGATCCCGGCCCGCTTCACGCTGTCGACCGTGGCTTCGGCGGCAACCCCCGAGGGCGTCTCCCAGCGAACGCGGAAGCGGCCCTCGGTCAGCGCGCGAAACCCTTCGAGCGCCGTCACATGCGCGTGGAACTCGACCGGCTTTCCGGCAACCGGCGGGGGAAACTCGACGAACAGCTCGTGGGTGGCGGTCCACTTCGTGATCGAGACCGGCTCGGGCTCAGCGCTCTCTTTTTCGTGCGAGTGCCCGTCGTGGGTGGCGTCGCGCCCACACGAGATCGCCGTGCCGAGCACGAGCAGGGCCAGCGCAAAGCGTCTCATGGCATGCTCCCGCACGCGGCGTCGAGCCGCGCATCCAGCTGCGTGCCGAGGGCGCGCATCAGCCCGAGCCGGGCCACTGCGATGCCTTCGGCCAGATCGATGCGGGCGAGGCGCGCCTCTTCGGCCGCACGATACGCGTCCAAGAGCTCGGCGATCGACAGCTCGCCTGCGGCGTAGAGCTGCCGAGCCTTGGTCTCGAGCATCGCCGCGTCCTTCGCGCTGGCCTCGACCTCGGGGCGACCGGCTTCGAGCAGCTTCAAGCGCTCGGAGGTGGCGCGCGCTCGGCCGCGGTGCTCGCGCCGCAGCTGATCGGCGGTGGCACGCGCGACCATTCCTTCGGCTTCCGCCCGCGCCGCTTCGCCCTGGCCGTGATCGAAGAAGGTCAACGGCAGCGAGAGGCCGGCGCGAAACCCGTGGGCGGTGGCGGACGTTCCGCCGACGCTGGCGGTCACCGCGCGGTATCCGAGGAACACCCCGAGGTCGGGCACCGCGCGACGGCGAGCGGCGCGCGCGTCCATGCCTGCGGCGCGAGCGGCGGTCTCGAGCGAGCGCACCCGCGGGTGACCCTCACCGGGGATGCCCTGGGCCTTTTGCAGGACCCGCGGGCCGCCTCCCAAGAGGTCCAGTCTCTGTCCGGGCAGCGCCACCGGCACGCCGGCCGCGCTCTCGAGCCAGCGCAGCGCCGCCGCGGCCTGCGCCTTGGCCGCGACCACGGCGCGGCGATGCGAGCGCGCTTGGTTCTGCTGCCGAAGCAGATCGAACGTGGCCGCCTCGCCGCCCTTCGTCAAACCCCGGATGAGCTCGGCGAGGGAGTCCAGCGCGCGCTGCTGCTCTTCGAGCACCTCCACCCGCGCCGCCGCGGAGGCAGCCTCGACGTAGCCCTCGCGAAAGGCGAGCGCGTGATCGAGCAGAGTCGACTCGGCCTCTGAGCGAGCCGCCGCCTTGCGTAGGCTCGCGGCTTCTTGGCTCAGCCCGCGCCGTCCAGCGATGCCCAGCGGCACGGCGACCCCCGCGGTCCACTCATGACCGCCCGCCGTGCTGAGCACCCGGTCGTGCTCGACCACCAGCTCGGGGTTGGGCAAGACCTGGGTCGCGTGAAGCTCGGCCAGGGCCCGCGCGCCCAGGGCCCGCGCCATTGCGCGAGCCGGACCTTCGCTGCACACCCGCGCCGCGCCGGTCGTCTCGTCGATGGGGGGTTGGGCGCGCGCCGGTAGCGCAGCACACAGCGAAACACACAGCGCGGCGGCTGCAATACTACGATTGGTAGTAGGTGAATGCATGGCTGTTCGACCTTGCGCCCGTGCAAAGCCCCTTCAGTGGTGGAGAAGACCGAGCACCGTCTCGACGGCGTGGTGCAGCAGATCGCCCGGCCAGACCATCACCAGGGCCAGCACGCCGAGCATTGGAAGCACGATCGCGACCACGTCGTTCCGTCGTGCACTGCCCGGTGCGCTGCCCGGCTCGAGCAGTGACGCGACGCGGTCTTCCAGGCCGCTGGCGCCGAACACGCCCAGGTGCGCGGGGTCGGTGTCTGCGTGAGCCGCCCGGAGCCGGCCCACGCTCACCAGCGCCTCGGCAACCGCCGACGGATCCCCGACCCGCTCGGCGGCGTGGCGATCGCAGTGCAGCTCGGCGGCGTGCTGCCAGCGCTCGAACAGCGACCAAGGGAGCCAGGGTTGAAGCGCCAAGCACGCGCGGAGCACCAGTGACGTGAGCGCATCGGCGCGGTCGACGTGCCCGCGCTCGTGCTGCAACACCGCCTCGCGGTCGCGCTCGCCGAGCGCGGCCCACAGCGCGCGATCGAGCACGATGACCGGCGCGCGGACCCCGGCCGTGTAGGCGATGGCTGCGCCCGAATCCACGAAGCGCACCTCGGTCTCGCCGACACGCTCGGGCGTGAGCCGCCGCACTGCGTAGATTCGTCGGAATGAGCCCAGCAGCCCGACTGCCAGGCGGACGACCCCTGGCAGCACGCTCACCAGCCAAGCCGCCAGCACCAGCGAAGCGGGCACGAGCAAGGGCTGCGCGAGCGCCGGGTGCCCGAAGCAGATGTGCGGGTGATGGTCGTGGGCGTCGCAGTGGCACGAGCCGAAGGGCGCCGGCAAGAAGAGCGCGAGGCTGGCGGTGAGCGCGCACGCCAGCGGCAGCAGAATCGTCAGCGCCCACGGCGTGGACGCGCGGAACCAGCTGCGCGGGACGAATCGAGCCAGCCCAGCGACGACCGCGCCCACGGCGAAGGCCAGCGCCACGAACACCGCGCCACTGGCGAGCACCACCGCCGTCACTTGGCCGTGCCCCCGCGGCGAGCCGCAATCAACGCCGAGAGTTTGTCCAGCAGCTGCGGATCGACGCGCTCGGTCGAGTCCAGGAACGCCAGCAGCACCGCTTCGTCGCGCCCCGGCGCGGCACCTGCGAGAGCGCGCGCGGCACGCTCGCCGAACCATGCCTCGCGGGTGACGCGGGGCGAGTAGTGGTAGGCCTTGCCCTCTTTCTCGCGAACCACCACGCCCTTGCCGTGCAGGCGATCGAGCACCGTGAGCACCGTGGTGTACGCCAACGGTGGCCTGCGGCGGACGTGTGTGAGCACTTCGCGCACGGAAAGCGCGGTCGGGCTGCTCCACAGCACGTCGAGCACGGCGGTCTCGAGCTCACCGAGCGCGGGCGATGGCGGGCTCGACACGTCCCATAAGTACTACAGGCCGTAGTAGTGTGTCCAGCCGTCTGTCGCCGTCGCGCCGCCGTCTGTCGCCGTCTGTCGCCGTCGCGCCGCCGTCTGTCGCCGTCTGTCGCCGCCGTCTGTCGCCGTCGCGCCGCCGTCTGTCGCCGTCGCGCCGCCGTCGATCTACCCTCCGCTCGGCCATGCACCCCGTGACCCGAACCGCCTTCGCGGCCTGCGTGCTGCTCGCCACCGCCCTGCTCGCCTGCAAGGGTGGCTCGAAGCAGAAGTGCGCCACCACCGTCACCCTGGACGGCAAGCCGGGGCAGGGCACGGGCGACGGCCGCGACGAGTCCATGGCCAGCGCCTGCCTGGACTGGTGCGCGCAGCACGACCCAGTGGTCGATCAGGCGCACAGCGCGTGGAAGGCCACGCCCGCGGGTCAGGCCTCGAAGCAGAGCAAGTTCAGCGAGATGTGGAACGTGCCGAACGGAAGCCAGCTCTTGCAAGAGTGCAAGGCCCGCTGCCTCGGCAAGGTCAAGCCAGATCCCGCGGCAGCGCGCGTGAACTGCACGTGAGTGCCGATCGACCCCCGGCGCGCGCTGCGCGGCGTCGGCGATCATGGCACGTCGCCGGCGCGCGAGCCCTTCTCGCAAACCGATTCCGTGGGGCGCGGACACCACTCCCGATCGGTTCTCGGGCGCATCACGCCGCGGCCATCGGGGGCGGTGACCGGGGTGGCGTGACCGGGCAAGGTCACGCTGCGCCACAGCGAGAGCAGCGTGTACGCGATGCGACGCAGGACCATGACGACCACGGTGGCGCGTGGGTTCTCGCCGCCGAGGCGACTGAGGCTCGAACCGCATCAGGGTGTGAGCACCGCGATTGCGGCGCGGAGCAGCGGCTCGGGTCGAGGCTCCACTCCACGCGCGCGCACCTGCCGGACGGCTTGCTCGGCCTGGGCTCGCTTGAAGCCCAGACGCACCAGGCCCGCGCGAACCCTCTCGAAGACGTCGGACGTGGAGGCGGCCGCTGGCGCTGGCGACTCCGGGCGCGGAACGCGGCCCGCGCGGTGAGCTCCAAGCGAACGCTCGCCGGCGACAGCGGCTCGATGCGTGCGCGAGGGGCGGGGGTAGGCGGGGCCAGGCGCGGCCGCCGCCCCGGCTCAGTGATGCTTCGTGCGGTCGACGCCCGGGTGCCCCGGCTCGCCCGGCTCTTTCCGGGGGTTCGCCGTCTCGAAGGTGCCGTCTCGGCCCGAGAACGAGAGCAGGCGCTCGCGCTCGAAGATGAACTGGTCGCGCGAGTCGTAGGGGGCGGCGTGCATGCCGCTGTCCATGCGGATCGCATCGCACGGGCAGGCCTCGACGCAGAAGCCGCAGAACACGCAGCGCAGCTCGTCGATCACGAAACGCTTGGGGTAGCGCTCGTAGCCGCGGCGCGGGTCGCCCTCGGGGTATTCCCCCGCCTCGATGTGGATGCACTGCGCCGGGCAGGCCGTGGAGCAACACAGGCAGGCCACGCAGCGCGGCGAGCCGTCGGGCCGATGGGTCAGGCGGTGCAGCCCGCGGAAGCGCGCCGGATAAGGCCGCCGCTGCTCGGGGTAGCTGATGCAGTTGATGCCGTCGTCGATGGACTCGAGGACCGGATCGTTGCGCTGGCCCAGGGCCGTCTCCTTCGTGTTCACGAAGAAGTGCTTCATGGTGATGCCCAGGCCCTTGGCGATCTCGGGCACGTACGACTGCACCGCCAGGCTGCGGGTCGGCCGGGCAATGGCCTTGCCCGAGACTTTCTTCGGTCCGAGCGGTCCGTTGATATTGATGGCCATGTCTCGCCTCAGGCTCCCATGCGCGCGGTGCGGGTGCCGCCCAGGTGTGCCGCGAACTGCGCGGCGGTGGACGCCAGGATGCGCTTCTTCTTCACCGGGCTGGTCACGAAGACCACGAACCAGACCCCGAGTGAGAGCCCGGCCACCGCAATCACCAGCTGGGTGACGTCGGCGGCGACCTTCAGCCCCGCCTGCACGCTGGCGCTGGCGCCGGCGATCAGCAACATCACCAGGCCCGTGACCAAGATGTTGACCAGCGACGCCGGCAAGAGCTTGCGCCAGCTCAGGCGCATCAGCTGGTCGTAGCGGAAGCGCGGCAAGGTCCAGCGGATCATCAGGTTGAGCCAGCACAGGGCCACCACCTTGCCGATGAAGGCCAGGACCCCGATGACGATCACCGCGACGTGGGACAGCGTCTGGTGGAACAAGACGGTGTCACCGATCTGCAGGTGGATGCCCGAGCGATCGATGAACGGCAGGTGCCAGCCGCCCAAGAACAGCACCGAGAGCAGCACGCTGCCGGCGACCACCGCGACATACTCCGAGAAGTAGAACATCGCGAACTTCATCCCGGCATATTCGGTGAAGTACCCCGCCACGAGCTCGCTCTCGCCCTCGGGCAGGTCGAACGGGATGCGCTTCGACTCGGCCACCGAGGCGGTGAAGAACAGCACGAACGCCAGCGGCTGCACGAAGATGCCCCAGGTGTTCTGCGACTGCCAGCGCACCATCTCGTCCACGCGCAGCGTGCCATAGACCATCATGGCGCCGACCAGGGTGAGGCCCAGGGTGACCTCGTACGAGACCATCTGGCTGGCGGCGCGCACGCCGCCCAGCAAGCTGAACTTGTTGTCGCTGGCCCAGCCTGCCAGCGCGGCACCGACGATGCCGGTGCCCGCGACGGCGAAGAAGTAGAGCAGGCCGACGTTCACGTCGAGCACCTGAAGGGGAACCGCGCCTTCGGTGCACAGCCCCTCGCGCGGGACCACGCGCATGACCTGGGTCAGATCGATGCGGCCCGCCTTGCTGCCGAAGCACAGCGTGTCACCGAAGGGGACCACCGCCAGCACCACCAGCGCCGGGAAGAACGAGACGATGGGCGCCAGGCCGTGCAAGAACTTGTCGGCGTTCGGCGGGATGAAGTCCTCTTTCCAGATGGTCTTGAGCCCGTCGGCGGCCGGGTGCAGCAAGCCGAACAGCCGCAGGCCCACCCGCTCGACGCGCTCGAACGACCAGGCCGCGTAGCCGGCGCCGCCCACCACCGCGGCGGCGAACACCGCCGGGCCGGCGCTGGCGCCGACGTCGCGCAGCGTGCGACCGATGTCGGTGCCGCGCAGAAGGCCCGCGGCGGCCAGGGTCACCGCGTGAGCGCCCAGGCCCAGCCACAAGAAGCTGCGTGGATCGCCGATGCTGGCGACCCAGGCGTCGAAGCTGTTCTTGACGCCGCTGCGCGCGACCCGGCCGGCGATGGCGAGCAGAGTGGCCCAGAGCCCGAAGATGGCCAGCTGGCTGAAGAGCAGCGCGCGCCCCAGCCGCGGGGCGCCTTCCACCTTGTGGGTGACCACGTACCCCACGACCGCCGCGGCGATCAGCACCGCGGGCGCCAGCACCAGGGCCTGTGCCACGCGCTTCGGCAGCCAGATCACGGCGCGGTTCGGACCCACGCGGTCGTTGATCATCGCGCCCTGGCGCCGGTCGGCCCAGGTCATGATCACCGCCAGGTTCATGCCGAACATGACCATGAACAGGGCCTTGCCCGCGGAAAGTAGGATCAGCTCCAAAGTCATGCCTCTGCTCCCGTTGCGTGCGCCACCGTCGCGCCCGCCTCCGGCGCCATCGCCTTCCTCACCTGCGCGAGCTTGGTCCACGCCATGGGCAGGCCGAGCTGCTTGGCCAGCGCCGCGACCAGCTTCCACCCCGGCAGGCTGTCGCCCCGCGGGGTGATGGCCTTCTCGCTCTCTTGTGCCATGCCCTTCGCGTTGACGAAGGTGCCGTCGCACTCGGCCCAGCTCGACACCGGCAAGACCACCGTGGCGTGCTTCGCCACCGGGCCTTCACGGGTGGCCAGCGTGACCAGCCCCTGCAGCTTGCCCAGGGCCTCGGTCTTGGTGGCGTCGGACGAGTACGAGCCGAGGGCGATCACGTGGGTGATGCGGCCGTCGTGGATGTCTTTCGCCAGCTCGGCGAAGGTCTTGGGCGGCGTGCTGGTGCACAGCGCGGTGACGCCGGCGGCGTTCGGGTTCTTGTCGGCGTGCTTCAGCACGGGGTCGCCCAACCCTTCGGCGCGGCCGCTCACGTAGATGTGACCGGTGCCCAGGTAGTCGCGCCCCAGGCGCAACAGCGCGAAGTTGTCCTCGTTGCTGTGCTGGGCCGAGAGCACCACACCGAGGCGCTCGGGGTCGACGCCGCTGAGCACCCCAGCGGCCTTCTCGAGGGCGTCGCCGAGCGTGGCCTTCTTGCCGCGCACCCGGGCAGCCAGAAGGCGGCCTTCGTGGACGCGGCGGTAGTCGAGCATGCCCTCGTCGCACATCCAGTACTGGTTCACGGCCATGTTCTCCCGCGGGCGGTGGCGATAGACCGTGTCGTCGCGCGGGTCGAAGTCGAGATACGCGTTGCAGCCCGTGGCGCACCCCATGCACACGCTGGGCGCGCTGCGCAGGAACCAGACCCGCGCCTTGAAGCGGAAGTCGCGCGCGGTGAGGGCGCCCACCGGGCACACGTGCTCGGTCATCAGGGTGTAGCCGTGATCCAGCTCGCGGCCCGGGGCCAGGGTGATCTCGGACAGGTTGCCGCGCTCGCGCTTCTCGAGCACCGGGTCTTTGACCACCTCTTCGCAGAAACGCACGCACCGCGTGCACACGATGCAGCGCTCGGCGTCGTAGACGATGGTGGGGCCGAACACCACGCCCTTGGGCTTGTGCACGATCTCGTCGTGCATGCGCTTCTTCGTGCCCTGGTGCTCGAGCCAGTAGTCCTGAAGTCGGCACTCGCCCGCCTGATCGCAGATCGGGCAGTCGACGGGGTGGTTGAGCAACAGCAGCTCTTGCACCGCGCTGCGCGCCCGCGCCACGTGCTCGCTGGAAGAGCTCGCGACCTCCATCCCCTCGCCGGCCGCCTGCTGGCAGCTGGGCACCAGCTTGGGCTTCTTGGCGGGGACGTAGTCTTGCTTGTCGGCGTCCCACTCGAGCACGTCGAGCATCATCGCCTTCCGACCTGCCGGCGGCAGGACCTCGACCAGGCACATGCGGCAGTTGGCCGCGACGCTCAGGCCGGGGTGCCAGCAATAGTGCGGAATGTCCACGCCGGCGCGCCGCGCCGCCGCGATGATGGTTTCTCCCGGTTCGAACGGGATGTCTTGTCCGTCTAGCTTGAAGGAAGGCATTGGACCCTACCTGTCACACTCGCCACCAATCATGTTCAGGCTGCCGAAGCACGGCACCACGTCGGCCACCATCTGGCCGGTGATCACCCGCTCGAGCCCACCGGTCACGTAGAAGCACGGCGGCCGGATGCGCACCCGCCAGGGCGTCCCGCTGCCATCGCTCACCAGGTAGAAGCCCAGCTCGCCGTTGCCGCCCTCGGTGAAGCTGTAGACCTCGCCCGCGGGCAGCTTCAGCCCCTCCATCACGATCTTGAAGTGACGGATGGTGCCTTCGATCGTGGTGTAGACCTCGTCTTTCGGGGGCAGCACCACGCGGGGGTCGTCGGCGTTGATCGGGCCCTCGTCGGGCATGCGCTCCAGGCACTGATCGATGATCCGGGCACTCTGCTCCATCTCTTCGATGCGCACCATGAAGCGGTCGTAGCAATCGCTGGCGCTCCCCACCGGCACGTCGAAGTCGACCTCGCCGTACTTGAGGTAGGGGTACGACTTGCGGACGTCGTAAGGCACGCCGGCCGCACGCAGCGCCGGGCCCGTCCAGCCCAGCGACACCGCGTCGTCCACGCTGATCACGCCCACGCCCTCGAGCCGGTCGAGGAAGATGCGGTTGCCGAGCAGCAGGCGCTTCACCTCGTCCATCACGTGGCGGATCTGGTCGACCACCGCCCGCACGTGCTCTTTGAACCCCGGCGTGGGGGGGGCAGCCATGCCGCCCACGCGCCCGAAGCTGTGGGTGAGCCGCGCGCCGGTCTCTTCTTCCATCACGTCCCAGACCAGCTCGCGCGCCTTGACCATCCAGAGGAAGGGGGTGAACGCCCCGAGCTCCATCGCCATGGCGCCGTCGCAGGTCAGGTGGTCCGACAGGCGGGCCAGCTCGCCCAAGATCATGCGGTACCACTGGCAGCGCTCGGGCACCTCGATGCCCAGCATCTTCTCGCACGCCAGCGAGAAGCCGACGTTGTTGAGCATGGGCGAGACGTAGTTGCAGCGGTCCACATAGGGGTAGACCTGGGTCCAGGTGCCGCGCTCGCACATCTTCTCGAAGCCGCGGTGCAGATAGCCGACCTGCACGTCGCAGCGCTCGATGGTCTCGCCCGACAGCTCCATCACCACCCGCACCGTGCCGTGCATGGCCGGGTGCGACGGCCCCACGTTGATCAGCATGGGCTCGGCAGCGAGCTCGATTTCGGTCTCGTCCAGGTCGCGGTCCAGCGGCTCCATCAGTCGTCCCCCCGCGAAGCCAGGTGCGTCTGGCGGCCGAAGCTCATGCCCTCGTGGTGGTCGAAGGGCGGCAGCTTCTCGATGTTCTCGACCTCGCGGTAGGGCACCAGGGGCTGAATGCGATCGGCTGGGTAGTCTTTGCGCAGCGCGTGCCCCACGAACTCTGGATAGGTCAGGATGCGGCGCAGATCGGGGTGGTCGGTGAACACCACGCCGAACATGTCCCAGGCCTCGCGCTCGGCCCAGTTGGCCGACGCCCACAGCTCGGTCAGCGAGTCGATCGCGGCGTGCTCGCCCTCGGCGTCACCGACCCGCGCCTTGAGCCGCAAGCGCTGCCCCTTCGACAGCGAGTGCAGGTGGGCCACCACGTCGAAGCGCGGCTCGCGGTGCGGCCAGTCGACGCAGGTCAGGTCGGCGAGCATCTCCATCGCGAGCTGGTCTTTGCAGAAGCGGGCCACGGCCTTCCAGGCGCCGGGGTCGACCACGACCGTGTCGTCACCGTGTTGCGAGTGGGTCTCGAGCACCGCGTCGGGGAACTCGAGCTGGATCAGTTGGAGCAGAGCTTTGGCCATCGATGGGTCCTCGGGGACGGATTGGGCCTCGCGGGGGGGATCACCCGTGTTTCGAGCGGCGAAGCTGCACGACGCCCATGTCGGGGCGAGCCACGGGGTCGAAGCGAGGTTTGACGATGCCCGGCCGGCGGTCGCCCGACTGGATCTTGTCTTGGAGCAGCAAGAGCCCGTCGAGCACGGCCTCGGGCCGCGGCGGGCAGCCGGGGATGTAGACGTCGGCCGGGATGATCTTGTCGATACCGGCCACGCACGCGTAGTTGTCGTAGAAGCCGCCCACCGACGCGCAGGTGCCGAACGCGAGCACCCACTTGGGCTCGGCCATTTGCTCGTAGATGCGCTTCAAGACCGGGGCCTGGCGCTGCACGATGGTGCCCACCACCCAGAGCAGATCGCTCTGCCGGGGGGTGAAGCGCGGCACTTCTGCGCCGAAACGCGAGTGATCGAAGCGCGGGCCGGAGACGGACATGAACTCCATGCCGCAGCAGGCCGTCACGAACGGGTACATGAAGAGCGAGTACTTCTGCGCCCAGGCCAACAGGTCTTCGAACTTGGTGGTGGCGAAACCCTGGCCTTGGCCGGTCTCGAGCACCTCTTGAGTGGTGGGTGCCTTCAGCTCTCCCATTCGAGCGCTCCCTTCTTCCAGCAATAGGCGAGCGCGACCAGCAGGGCGACGATGAACGCCAGCATCGTCATGAACCCGGGCCACCCGAGCCCCTTGAACAGCGCGGCCCAGGGGTAGATGAACACCGCTTCGATGTCGAAGACGACGAACAGGATGGCGGTCAGGTAGAACTTCACGCTCAGCCGCACCCCGCGCGTGCCCGAGGTGTCGTTGCCGCACTCGAAGGGCAGCCGCTTCTCGGGCGTCGGGTTCTTGGGGCCCAGGTACTGGCCCCCCAAGAACATCACCGCGCAGATCCCCGCGGCGATGGCGAACATGATGAACATCGGCAGATAGAGCTCGGTCATCTTTCAATCCGTGCGAGAGGTCTTGGGGCCCGGGTCCATCGGACGTAACCCGCTGAAATCTCGCGTGAACGCTCGGAGCGTGTACCACAGCGGGCGGGCGCAAGCCTAGCCCCGAACCCGGGCCAGCGAAGGCATGGGATTGCCTCGGGTTATCCCCGGTCGGCCGCGTCGACCAGCGTGCGCCACGCGGTGAGCCCCGGTCCGAGCCCCCGCTGGATCCGCTCGAGGCTGGCATCGAGGGCGGGGCCCTCGGCGCCGGCCGCGCGCGCCTCGAGCACGGCGCCGTAGGCCGCCAGGAGCCGGCCGCGTTCGGTGAGGGCCCGGGCGAGCAGCGGCCAGATCCGCGCACCGTCGGCCCCGAGGTTCATCGCCCGCCGCAGGGGGCCAATCGCCTCGCCGTGGCGGTCCGACCGCACCATGGATTCGCCCAGCCGCGCGTAGATCTCGGACGCCGCCGGCCCGTCGCCGGCGTACTGGACCCCAAGGCGCAGGATCTCTTCGCCCTTCTGCACCTCGGCCAGGGCGATGCAGGCCGAGCCCAGATAGCCGAGGCCCCGGGCGATCAGCGCACGGGTGTCCGGCGCCAAGAGCTGCCCTTCCGGCGTACGCAGGAAGATGGCCAGCGGCGCGGGCCACGCGCCCAAGAGCTCGATCACCCGCAGCGGCTCGCCGCGCTTCTCGGCGGCCTCGGCCTCGGCGATGCGCCCCAGATCGATGGCGCTTCGGCCCCCGCGCTGCACGCGGTCGAGCTCTTCGCGGACGTGCGTGCGGATGCGCGCACGCAACTCGCCCAGGTCGTAGCGCTCGTCGATGCCGTCGTGAGAGAGGTCGATGAACGAGTCGGGGCCCGAGACCGTGAGCTTGGTCAGGCTGTAGCCGTAGAGGGGCGCGAGCAGCAGATAGCGCACGCCGATGTGCAGCTGCACCGCCTCGGTGTCGGTGGGGCGAGCGGGCGGCGGGGCGATCGGCTCTTCGGTCACCAGCGCAGCCACCAGCCGCCGGCGGAAGTCAGCCAGGGTCAGGCGCTGGGTGTCCGAGTCGGTGACCTCGGCATCCGGGGCGCCAACCACGAAATCGACCAGCGTGTTGTCCGGGTTCCTGCGGTCGACGGTCAGCGCCGTGATGCGTGCCCCGGTGATCATCGCAAAAGCGAAGAAACGCGCACCGATGATGTCGCACAGCGCCTGGAAGCTGCCGATGCTCTCCCCGATACGCTCGAACCAACCATCCGTGCGGATGGACTCGAGCGGCATTTCGCGGGGGTCTTGCATCAGAGGCGGCAGCTTACCGCGACATGATGGAAGAACGAAGCGTCACGGGAAGACGCGCGGCGCGGTTCGCGTATGATAGCCGCCATGAGCTCGCGTGCGGTTGCCGGTCTGGGTCTGTTTGCGCTTGCAATGATCGCCGCCTGCGGTGGCGCGGGCAGCGGCGGAGGCGGTCCTTCGCCGGACGGCGGCGCGGCCACCGGCGGCGTGGGGGCCGTGGGCGGGTCGGGCGCCACCGGCGGGTCGGGCGCCACCGGCGGCTTCGGCGGCGGATTTGGCGGCTCGGGCGCCACCGGCGGCTTCGGCGGCGGAACCGGCGGGTCGGGCGCCACTGGCGGCTTCGGCGGCACCGGTGGGGGCACCGGCGGGACCGGAGGCAAGGGTGGGACGGGTGGCACCGGCGGTACCGGCGGCTTCGGTGGCACCGGCGGCTTCGGTGGCACCGGCGGCTTCGGCGGCACCGGCGGCTTCGGCGGCACCGGCGGCTTCGGCGGCACCGGCGGCTTCGGTGGTACCGGCGGCTTCGGCGGCACCGGCGGCTTCGGCGGCACCGGCGGCTTCGGCGGCACCGGCGGCTTCGGCGGGTCCGGTGGAACCGGCGGCGGCAGCTGCGTGAACTACTTCAGCGATACGTTTGCGACCACCAAGGGTTGGACCCTGGATACCAACTGGGCGATCGGCAACGCGATGGCGTCGACCTCGTGCAGCTCGGGCGGGCAAGATCCGGCCACGGATCACAGCGGGGACGGCAAGATCGCCGGCGTGGTGCTCGGCGGCTGCTACCCGATGACCATCAGCAGCATCGACATCTGCATGACCAGCCCCAGCATCAACGCCTCGACAGCGTCGACGCTGCACCTGTCGTACTGGCGCCACCTTCACACCGACTACCCGAGCTACGTCTATTCGAAGGTCGACGTGTCCAGCAACGGCTCGACCTGGACCAGCGTGTACTCGGTGCCGTCCGGTAGCGGGGTCAACGACGCCAGCTGGACGCAGCAGAAGTTCGATGTCTCGGCCTACAAGAGCTCCACCTTCAAGGTGCGCTTCTGCTACCGGGTGGCCTCGGGCAGCGCCTACAGCGGCGGCGGCTGGAACGTCGACGACGTGGTGGTCTCGAACAGCGCCTCCTGCACCACGCCCTGACGATGCCGTTTGCCGCTCAGCGGCCAGCGGTGGTACGGGCCTTCGAGTCGTGTCCTTGAAAGTCCACCACCTGAACTGCGCCACGATGTGCCCCTATGGCGGGCGGCTGCTCAGCGGAAGCGGCCCGCTGACGCGGACCGCCAAGCTCGTCTGCCATTGCCTGCTGGTCGAGACCGGGCAGGGGTTGGTGCTGGTCGACTCGGGCCTGGGGTTGAAAGACGTGGACAGCCCCGAGCGCACCATCGGCCGTCAGTTCTTGCTGTTCGCGAACCCGGTGCGGGACCCGAACGAGACGGCCGTGCGACAGGTCGAGGCGCTGGGCTTCTCGCGCGACGACGTTCGCCACGTGGTGCTCACCCACTGCGACCTGGATCACGCAGGCGGCATCGCCGACTTCCCCAAGGCCACGGTGCACGTGCACGCGGCCGAGCACGACGCCGCGCTGCACCCACAGACGCAGCTCGAGCGCACGCGCTACGTGCGCGCGCACTTCGCCCACGATCCGAAGTGGGCGGTGTACCGCCCGAGCGGCGAGCCCTGGTTCGGGTTCGAGGCGGTGCGCGATCTCAGCGGGCTTCCGCCCGAGATCTTGCTGATCCCTCTGCACGGTCACACCCGCGGCCACTCGGGCGTGGCGGTGAAGGCCCCGGGCGGCTGGCTGCTCCACGCCGGCGACGCTTACTTCCACCGGCTGGAGATGGCACCCGATCGCCGGCGCTGCCCGCCGCTGCTCGACGTCTTCCAGCGGATCGTGCAGATCGACGGGACCGCGCGGGTCCGGAACCAAGAGCGCTTGCGCGCCCTGGTGCGCGAGAGCTCGGACGAGGTGCGCGTGTTCTCGGCCCACGACCCGGTGGAGCTCGAGCGCTGTCAGGAGCGCGCTTCGTGAGCGAACCGGACTGGCACGCCGGCGGCTGTCACTGCGGCGCGGTACGCTTCCGGGTGGCGGTCCGTGACTACCAGGCCGTGGACTGCAACTGCAGCATCTGCCGGATGAAGGGCTTTCTGCACCTGATCGTGCCCCCGGGCGACTTCGAGCTCTCGTCGGGCGGCGAGAGCCTGAGCGAATACCGCTTCAACACCGGCGTCGCGACGCACCGCTTCTGCAAGACCTGCGGCGTGCATCCCTTCTACACGCCACGCTCACACCCCGATCAGGTCGACGTGAACGTGCGCTGTCTCGACCCGGCGGTGCACGCGCGCTTCCGGATCACGGGCTTCGATGGCGAGAACTGGGAAGAGAACGTCGGCAAGCTCGCCTGAGCTGCAGCTCGAGCTTCTGACCTGGTACCGAACGCACGCGCGGGACCTGCCCTGGCGGCGCACGCGCGACCCGTACGCCATCTGGGTCAGCGAGGTGATGCTGCAGCAGACCCAGGTCGCGACGGTGATCCCCTATTTCGAGCGCTGGATGCAGCGCTTCCCCGACGTCAGCGCTCTGGCCCGCGCCGAGCTCGACGACGTGCTCCACGCCTGGCAGGGCCTTGGCTACTATTCGCGGGCGCGCAGCCTGCGTGAGGCTGCACGCGTGGTCGAGCGCGAGCATGGCGGCCGCCTTCCGCGGAGCGTTCCCGCGCTCTGTCAGCTCCCCGGCGTCGGCCGGTACACCGCGGGCGCCATCGCCAGCATCGCCCACGGCACGCGGGCCCCCATCGTAGACGGCAACGTGGAGCGCGTGCTGTGTCGGCTCTACGGCTTGGACGGCGATCCCAAGAAGCGTCCGCTCGCGGCCGAGCTCTGGCGCCTGGCGGAAGCGCTGGTTCCCGAGCGCCGCGCTCGGGACTTCAACCAGGCCCTGATGGACCTCGGCGCCACGCTCTGCACCCCGAAGGCGCCCGCGTGCGAGCGCTGCCCGTGGCGGGGGCCCTGCGTTGCGAGGGGCTCGAACCGGCAGGGCGAGCTGCCCGCACGCAGCGCCCGGCCCCGGACCACGGCGGTTCGTGTGGCCGCCGCGGTCGTCGAGCGGGGCGGCCGCTGGCTGGTGAAGCAGGTCCCCGAGGGCGCGCCGCGCTGGGCGGGGCTCTGGTGCTTTCCGCACGCCGATCGCGCGCGCGCCGAGGCTGCCGAGCGGGCGCTGGGCCGCGCGCTGGGCACGCGCGTGACCACCAGCGAGCACCTGCGCACGTACAAGCACAGCATCACGCGGTTCCGGATCACGCTCGACGTCTACCGCTGCAGCACGCCAGCCCGCCCGGAGGGGCGCTGGCTCACGCCGGCCCAGCTCTTGGCGCTGGCCATGCCGGCGGTTCACCGCCGCATCGCCGAGACCCTCACGAGCGCGCCGCGGGCGCGAGCACCGGCTCGATCGCGTCCATGAGGCGCGTTCCCAGATCGTCCCAGATCATCGCGGCCAGACCCCACCACAGCAGAATCCAGACGGGCACGCCCGCCAGCCAGCCCAGACGATAGGCGTGCAGCTGCCCCACCTGGATGTACAGGGCCTCGATGGCAGGGCCCACCACCAGCACCACGGCGAGCAGGCGCAGGCGACCGCGGTCCGGGCGCACCACCGAAAGCACGGCCCCGAGCGCCAGCAAGAACGGCAGCCACGACAGCACCGGGTGGGCATAGAGCCGGTAGATCGCCTGGCGCGTGGCCAGCACCAGCGCCAGCAAGAACGCCGCCCGCCCGGCTCCGCCCGGCGCTCGCGGCAGCGCGACGCGTCGCCAGTGGAAGACCGTGAGCACGAAGCGCAGGATCAGCCCCCAGTAGAGCAGCATCCACACCGGAATGTGGCTCAGCCCGGGCAGATCGGTCGGCACCGTGTAGTCGTAGATGCGGTGGCGCGTGACGCTGTTCCAGTCGTTGAAGGCGCCCAGCGCCGTGGTCAGCACGCAGAGCGCGACCTCGGCCCGACCGTCCAGGTCGCGCTCGACCCGGGGCAAGAGCAGCCACCCGAGCAGGCGGAGCGCGATCACCGCCGGCACCAGCAGCGTCATCAGCTGAAGGCGCTGGCTGAACAGGCAGATGAACAGACTGATCAGCGCGATGGCGCCGGCGTCGACCAGGAACGGGCGGTCGCCGACCTGCCGCGCCGGCAGGCTCATTCGGACCGCCTCAGGAAGTCGGTGACGGCTCCGACCAGCGACCACGGATGGGTGAGCCCGTGAGCGTACTCGTCGGTGGTGTAGTTTTGCGCCCAGCAACAGTTGCCGCCGCACTGCTGGGGGCCCGGCCCGTGAAAGCCCCGCGGGTCGCGGCGCCGTGTGCCCTCGGCCCAGAGCTGATCCAGGTGATCGTGGGCAAGCACGTCGAGCCACTCGGGATCGACGTTGACCGTGGCCTTGCAGGGCCAGGCCAGCCGCCCGTCGTGGTCCACGTGGGGCTTGAGCGTGTTTCGACAGTCGAGGGGCGCCGACGAGAGCAAGCGCTGGTTCATCCGCAGGGAACCGCTGATCCGCGCGCCGGCGCGCTTGCGGCTCGTGAGGTGCAGGGCCAGCCCGCGGTATTCCGGATCGTCGAGCAGCGCCGGGTCGATGCGCGGGCCAACGTTGCGCGGCACCGGGCAGAAGCCGATCCCCAGATCTTCGGTCAGGTCGAACACCGCGCGTGCCTCGGCGATCAGCCCCGGCTGCAGCACGGTGTTGACCATCAGCTTCACGTTCTGGGCGCGGCACAGCCGGCGCAAGACCAGCAGGTTGCGGATCACGTCTTCGGGGTGCGGCGCCTTCCACATCGCGGCCAGGCGCTCCAGATCGAGCGCGTCCAGGCTGACCACCAAGATGTCCACGTCGGCCAAGAACCCGCGCCACTCGGGCTTGTCGAGCAGGCGATGAAACAGGCTACCGTTGGTGTTGACCACGATGGGGTAGAAGTCGAGCTGGCGCGCACGGCGGGTGAGCGCCGGCAGATCCTTGCGCAGCGTGGGCTCGCCGCCGGCGAAGTACACGCTCGGCGCGCGCGTGCGCATCACCTCGAGCAGCCGGAACCCCTGCTCGGTGCTCAGCTTGCCGTGGCCGTCGAGCTCGGGGTAGCGCGCGCCCCGGTGGTCGTCACAGTAGTCGCAGCGGAAGTTGCAGGGCCGCAGCGTGGTCCAGATGAAGTAGAGCGGGAGCAGGTCTTCGCGGCCCGCTCGGGCGCGGCGCCGGTTCTCGACGTAGCTCTGGACCGCCGTCGCGATGCTGCGTGTGCGCCGCAGCGCCTCACGCGGGCCCCGCGGCGGCGCCTCGAGCGTGGGCGCGAAGCGCCGGGCCAGCGCTTCGGCCTCGCGCTCGAGCCGCGCGAAGTCGGGGTGACCCGGCCGCGGCCGGTAGCGAGAGAACTCGGGCAGCACGCTCGGCGCCTGGGCCACGTACGGGCGCCAGGGCTCGGCGTGCGCCTGCGGCAAGCGCCGCGCCTCCATCGACTGCAGCTGGGTCATCGCTCACCTTTCGCCGGCGGAAGGCTCGATGCGAGCGCGGGGACCACCCCCGCGAGCGCGCCGAGCGAGAGCCGCGCGAGTAGCGCGGCGGCGGTCTTCTTGGAGAGGCGCGGGCCGAACACGTAGCGCAGCCCGATGCGCATCCACATGCCGAGCAACGCCTGAGCCACCAGCTCGGCGTCGGGAATGTCACCGGCCACGGCGCGTAAGCGTTCGACCAGGAAGCCGGCGACCGGTGGGCTGATGCCCTCGCGCAGCGTGTCGAGGCTGGCGGTCTGCCCCAACCGTTCGGCGAACGCGGCAAGCAGCTCGCGCTCACGCGACCAGAGCTCGAGGCAGGTCTCTGCCAGCGCCTCGGCCAGCTCGAACGGCGGATCGGCTGCGTGCTTCTGCCAGGTCTTGTCGAGGCGCTCGACCAACGTCTGGTTGAGCTCGACCAAGAGCTCGTCGGTCAGCTGCTCTTTGGTCTGGAAGTGGACGTAGAAGGTGCCGTGGGCCACCCCCGCCGCCCGCGCGATGTCGCCCACCTGGGTGGCAGAGTAGCCCAGCTCGCCGAAGCAGCGCCGCGCGGCGCCCTTGAGCGCCGCCCGGGTTTCCGCCTTTTTCTGGGCGCGGGGGCCCGTCTCTTTCGTTGACACAGATTCACTGATAACAAGTCAGTGAACTCTGCGCAAGGGGGAACCCGCCCTGCCGCCGGGTCGGCCGGTGCGGCAGGCGTGACGTGCGCCGCTCAGCCGCCGCACTTGGCGGCGTAGTCGGCGCAGCAGTCGCCGAAGCCGCTGCACGACGAATCGCAGTAGCAGGCAGGGGTGCTGCCCGGCGCCGGCGTGCTCTTGCCGCAGTGGCCAGCGCACGACCCCGCGCTGGTGCCGCCGCCGCTGCCCGCCGAACCGGCGCTGCCGCCGCTGCCACCGCTTGCGCCACCGCTGCCGCCGCTGCCCGCCG
>JAKLKA010000294.1 GCA_023150915.1 Polyangiaceae bacterium | reverse complement strand
AGGCGGCCGCCGGCGCCGGCGACTCCGGGCCAACTCCTCGGCGATCGACGCAGCGTGCGCGCGAGTCGCTCTGAAACGCGTCAACCAGATTCTTTGCGTCGATGCTCTTTTTCGTAGAGACGCTGCTGGCGCGCCCCCGACGGAAGGGGCGCGCCGGATTGCCGTCCGTGGTCTGTGGCAGCGGCAGCGTCATGGGCTCGCCGGCTCGCGAGGCGGCGTGATCGAGGACGCGTCCCTTTTCGCAACCGTCCGGCCCGACTTCCGGGCGGGGATGCGCAAGGGCGGGCCCACGGCGCGCTCTGACCAAAGCGCCCGTGCTGGCGAAGTGATCAGCACTCGCTGGCGTAGTCCGCGCAGCAGTCGCCGTACGAGGTGCATGCCGCGTCGCAGTAGCACGCGGGGCTCGAGCCGGGTGCCGGGCTGGAGCTGCCACACACGCCCTGGCACGACGCGCCCGCGGGTGCAGGCGAGGCGCCGGCACTGCCACCACTGGGCGGCGGTTCGCTGCCGCCGGACCCACCCGAGCCACCCGATCCGCCCGACGGCTCGGGCGCGGGCTCGTTGCCGACGGGTGACGTGCACGTGCCCGGCGCGGTGACGATGCCGATGTCGTCACCGTAGTAAAATTGCAGGATGCCGAGCGCGTCGCGCCCGGCTTGTTCCAGGCAGCGCGAGCCCCACTGGCTCATGCAGCCGCGGTTCTGACCGAACCCGGGCGGGCCGACGTACCCCAGCTTGGTCTGCTTGACTCCCGTGCCGGTCTTGCCGTCGTTGAAGGTGACGTACTTGGTCGTCGAGCCAGCGGCATCGAGGCAGCTCGGCCCCGACACGTTCGAATCGCCGGCAACGTAGAAGCCGTAGGTGAGCGTGCTCTTGTAGCTCAGGTACTGCTGCGCGGTCTCTGCGGCGGCCTGATAGTGGATCGCTTGCGGCTTGGTGCCGCAGCTGTAGACCTGACAGCCCTGCCCGTTGCAGATCGAGCCAGCAGTCGCCATGGCGTAGTACGCGACCGATCGGGCTGCGATGGCCTGGGCCTTCAGGGCCTCGAGCCCGGCGGTGTTGTTCTCGCAGGCCAGCACGTGCGGCAGGTAGTCGCTCTCGGTGTCCCGGGTGCCGATGCCCTTCACGGTGATCGAGCAGTAGGCCTGGGTCAGCGTGCTCACCCGCTCGCCGATCCGGCTGGTGTCGCCGTCGTCGTCGGGCACCGAGCCGGTAGTCGAAGAGCACGCGCTGGCGAGCAGCAGGGCGGGCAGGGCAAGCCGTCGAGCGAGCATGCTGCGGGCAGTGCAGGCGTCGTGCCGCAGGAAATGGCGCGGGAAATTGGCGGGTTCGTGGCGATCGCCCGGGGCCCGTCTGGACGCTGCCCGGATCGATTCCGGACCTCGGCTGGCCTTGAACCGGCCGGCCGACCCGTGTACATTCCGCGCCGTGACTCGGGGAATCTTGCTCTTGGTGTTGGGCGCGGCGGCGGTCTTCAGCGCGTGCGGCTCGGACGACGGGGACGGGGGGTCGAGCAGCGGCGGGTCGGGGACCGGCGCGGCGTCGAGCGGCGGCGCCGGCGGCGCGGCCGGCAGCGC
>JAKLKA010000163.1 GCA_023150915.1 Polyangiaceae bacterium | reverse complement strand
CACGCCGTGTTGGGGTGATCACCCAGGCACGAATCCGTCTCGGCAGATGCCGAGCAGGTCGTCGTGCAGAGGCCCCCCAGCAGGTCGTCGGTCTCGTCGTAACAGAACAAGCCAGGCTTGCACGCGTGCGATGCGTCGCACGCCTGCCCGACCACACCGCCCCCGACATTCTCATCGTGACCACCGACCCAAACGCCCCTGCCGTCAACGTGACCCTCGAGGAGGTTCCATGGCCCGGTTCGTATTGTCCCTGAAGTCGGCCTTCGCTCGTCCCGTCGCCTGGCGAAGCGTGTTCGCAATGCTCGTAGCGCTCACGCTCACCGCGTCATGCTCGGGCGACGACGACGGGCGCTCCCCCAAGAAGCCGGCGCCGCCCGGCACGGATAGGGTCCCGATGGAGGACACGCCGCGCGTGGACCGGGACGCAAGGCCGTGAGTCGTCTGTTCGTTCGCCTCTTCTGGGGGATTGTGTGCGCCGCCGGCGCTGCTGGCGGGTGTGGCTCAGATGAATCCGGCGCCAAACCCCATGTGTGCGTTCCGAACGCGAGCGTCGGTTGCGCCGGCCCCGGAAACTGCAGCGGCTATCAGGTTTGCAACGCAGACGGCACCGGCTACACCACGTGCGAGTGCGGCGGAACGGGCGGCGCCCCTGGCAGCGGAGGAGCCTCGGGGGGTGCCGGGAGTGTCGGAGCTGGTGGTGCCACCGACGGTGGCGGAAGCGGCGGCACGATCGCCGGCAGCGGCGGGGGAATGGCCGGCGGTGATGCGGGGATCGGTGGAGCCGGGACCGGCGGGGCCGGCGCGACCGCCGGGATCTGCTCCGCTGCGTGCCAGAAGAAGGCGGCGGCGAAGTGCCCGAACGACCCTCCCTACTCTGTTTGCTACTCGAAGTGCCTCTTGGCTCTCCCCAGCTACCAGGCAGTCTGCGGCGGCCAGTCGTTGGCTTGGCACACGTGCTTCGAAACCACTGGGACGGTGGCGTGCAGCACACAGGGGCACTGGAAGCTGGGAGGCTGCTTCGACGAAGCTCAGGCGTTCGCCAAGTGCACCGCGTGCGTAACGAGCCAGGGCGACAGCACCTGCGAGGCGTGTGCGAAGCAGCAGTGCTGCACGGAGGTGGAACAGGCCCATGCGACATCCGAGTACGCGTCCTACCTGAGCTGCATGTCTGGATGCACCTCCGAGAGCTGCGAGGGCGCCTGCTACTCCGGCCATCCGGTGCTCGCGCAGGCCGTGGAGAAGTTCATCCAATGCCGCTCGGCAAAGTGCGGGTGCTGAGCGGACAGTTGCGTCCGATTCATGGATCCGAGACGAGCTTCGTGCGCGCGGCGGTCGGGGTGAATCGTGTCAACTCGTGACGACGAGACCTGGCCGATCCGGCGTTGCAGAAGGCTTGCCGCGCGAGGAGGCGTTCGTGTGGATGCGGCCCCCGCGTGCGCGTGCGCACCGATTCGCTGTTCGCCATCGAGCCGGAGGGCCCACGAAGTCAGGGCGGGCCGGTCCGCGGGCGATTCCGCAAGCCCGACTGGGCAGTCGGTGCTCGCCGACTGATCGAGGCCACGACGTGAACGGGGGCGCCCTGCCACCACCCCCCGGGGTTGCGCCCGCCTCGCCCGGGCACTAAACGATGGCCCCATGAAAGCGGGGGCCTGACGTGACGAACACCCGAGGGTTGGTGCTGGCGGCGCTGTGCGCGGTGGCAACGTGGGGCTGCGGAAGTGACGACGCGAAGCCCGGGGGCAGCAAGTTCGAGCCCGAGCACGTCGACTTCGACGTTCAGTGGGCAGAGGGCGCCCGGGTGGTGGACGAAGCCAGCGGCAAGGCTCACCTCACCGGCGCCAAGCCCACCGCGTCGACCCTGGTCTACACCTTCGATCACGACGCCGCGGCGATTGCTGCGCTGAAGCCCGGCGAGATCGCCGTCCTCGCCGGCATTGCGTATCGCAAGGTCGTGTCGGTCACCGACACCGGCACCGGGTACGAGCTGGCGACCGAGCGCACGACGCTGCCGGCCGCCATCAGCCAGGGCACGCTCGACTGGGCGCAGACGGTCGACTTCGGTGCGCTGGGGTCCGGCACCCAGGCCTACGCGTTCGGCGAGCCGCTCGGCTCGGCCCAGCAAGGCATCGTCGGCCCCATCACCTACAACGGCGAGATCAACGGCTACAAGGTCTCGCTCACCCTCACCCCCAGCGCGGGGCGGCTCGACGTGACCACCGAGGTGTCGCTCGAGGTGATGGGCGAGAAGCGCTTTGCCGTGGAAGGCACCGGGCACATCGATGGCTTCCAGTCCCGGGGGCACGCGGTGGTGGGCGAGGGCCAGCTGCTCGAGTTCGACGCGGGGCAGACCCAGGTGCGCGGCGAGCTTCGGGTGAAGGCGGCTGCCTTCAACACCGGCCTCAGCGACGAGCTGCTCGACATTCCGCTGGGCATCGACATCCCGATCCAGGTGGGCCCCGTTCCGCTCATCCTCAAGGTGAAGGCCAACATCAACGTGCGACTGATCCTGAGCGTGGCCGACAGCTCGGCCGAGGCCGAGGTCACCTTCACCTTCAGCAGCGACCAGGGGATCGCAATGTCGGGCCCCTCGCTGCAGGCCACCGGCGCCCTGGGCACCGGGGACCTGGCCGGCTTTCTGGGCGGCAGCGCCGACGGCGTGGCCGCGGGGATGAGCGCCTGCCTCGAGTTCCCGCGCTTCGAGCTCACCATGCTCGGCGAGTTCGCGTCGGTGGGCATCACCCAGAACAACTGCGCCTCGACGGACTTCACCTTCGACCCCGCGTGCAACGAGGTCAACGGGACCATCACCGGCCTCGCGCTCGCCAACCTGGGCTTCTTCGGCGTCACCCTGGCCGAGGCCCAGGTCGAGCTCTACACCCGCACCGACGGCCGCCACGTCGGGCAGTGCGACTGAACGTCGGCGCGCGGCTGCGCGCTGGTCACGTCACGGGCAGGCAGCCTGGCCGCCGGCGCTGGCATGGGCCTTCACCTTCGCGACCAGATTGCCGCCATCGCTGCTGGGCGTGGTTTGGCCGCCCATGCCCGCGCCGAACGCCGCGCCGATGCCGTGGGCAGCGGCCACTTCGTTCATGTGCGTCATGAAATAGTCCACGCGGTTGTCCTTCCACTGGTCGGGCTTGTTCGTCAGGCTCATGTTCCCCACCGGCAGCTGCCACCAGAGCACCGGCTTCTTCGCGGCGCCGCCCAGGACCTTGGCCCAGGCGAAGGCCTGCTTGAAGTGGGGCAACGTGGCGTTGGTCGCGTCCCACCAGCGATTCTGACCTTGGGACTCGTACCAGGCCGCGTCGCGATCGGCGGCGTCGACCGTGATGAAGTCGGCGTTCGGGCCGGCCGCGAGCATGAAGTTGCCCAGCTTGGTGGCGTGGCCCGCCACGTCGAAGCTGCTGTCTTTGTTCAAGAGCACGTCGAACTTCGTGGCCCAGCCCGAGGCGTGCAAGCTCACCTTGGCCTTCGGCGCATACTTCTTGGTGATCGCAATCATGCACTGCCCCATGCCGGCGATGGTGTTGGGCAGCGACCCGCAATCGGTGGCGTTGGCGCTGGCCACCGCCGCCGGGATCTTGGTCGGGTCGTCGTTCACCTGCTGCGCATAGCCCCAGAAGTCTGGCTCGATGTGCACGAACGCCAGCTCGCCGCCGATCTGCTGCGCCACAAAGCGGAAGTCGGCGTAATAGCGCGCCATGAACGCGGCGTCGTTCGCCTTGGTCACCTCGGCCGCGCCTTCGGCCACGCCGCCGGCCTGCAGCAGCATGTAATAGGTGAGCATCGGGATCTGCTTGTCGGCCTTTGCCTTGGTCACGAACCCGCGCACGAACGCGCCGGGCGGATCCTTGTCGTACTGCCAGCAGCCCCACCACGCGCACCCCGGACCACCGTTGGCGCAGCTGGTGCCGCCCGCGGTGCACCCGGTGTCGCACTTCGCGCAGGGCCCCGCGCCGTCGGCGATGCCGCCCGAAAGGTACTGGTATCGCAGATCGAAGGGCGCGCTCTTGGCCACGCTGTCTTCCATCGCGGCGCCGACCAGGACCTTGCTCTTGCCGATGCTGGCCAAGAAATCTCCGGCAAGGCAGCCGGTGGTCGAGCCCCCACTGCCGCCGCTGCCGCCACCACCGCCGCTGCCACCACCGCCGCTGCCACCACCGCCGCTCATGCCCCCCGCGCCGGCGTCGCCGCCCGTGCTGCTGCCTCCGCTGCCGGCCGCTCCACCGGTGGTGCTGCCGCCGGCGCCGCCGCCCGAGGTGCCGCCCGTTGCGCTTTCGCCGCCACCCCCATCGTCGCCGCACGCCGCCAGCAAGATCCCGAGCCCCAGCGACAGCCCCGCCCACCGAGTGATCGTCATGCCGAGATCGTATCACCGCTCAGGTCGGCGACGAGAGCCTGGGGTGCCCCGAGTGCCATCAGCGCCTGCGCGAAGTCGGCGGGCAACGGTGCCACCACCGTGCATGTTCCGCTGGGGCGGGGAAACGCCAGGCTCAGGCAGTGCAGCCCCAGCCGGGTGAGCGGGGTGCGCTGCCGGATCGCGCGATTGAACCAGCCGGTGCCATAGTTCGAGTCGCCGGCGATGGGGTGGCGCAGATGCGACAGGTGCCGGCGGATCTGGTGGAAGCGCCCGGTCTCGGGCCGCGCCTCGACCAGCGAGCAATGCTCGCCGGCCCACAGGCGCCGAAGCAGGGTGCGCGCCGGCACGCGCGCGCCGCCCTCGGACCGGGGCACCGGATAGTCGAGCGCGACCGCCTCGGGTGCGACCCCGCGGACCAGCGCGACGTAGATCTTCTCGATGCTGCCCGCCTCGAGCTGCTCTTGCCAGCTTCGGGCCGCCTGCTCGTTCAGACCGAAGGCCAGCGCGCCGCTGGTGCCGCGGTCCAGCCGATGCAACGGCCACACCCGGGCGCCGATCGTGTCCCGCGCGCGCATCATGGCGACGTCCGAGTCCGGTGCGAGCTCGGTGCGGTGGGTCAAGAGCCCCGCCGGCTTGTCCACGACGAGCAGCGTGTCGTCGCGGTACAGGATGGGGATCAACGCGCCGGCCGCTCGGTGTGCCGGAGCCCGAGCGCTTCGGTGGGAAGCGGAATGCGGCCCACCGCCTGCTCGGCGGCTTCGAGCCGGCGGGCGACGCGGCTGAGCTCGTCGTGCAGGTCGCGACGCTCGGAGCTGCTGAGCTGCCCGAGCAGGGTCTCGAGCGCGCGCCGATTGAACGCCAGCCCCAGCGGCGACCCTTTGTCGAGATTCAGCTCCACCGACCCGCCGAGCAACACGATGGCGCGCTCGAAGTCGCCACTCTCACGCGCGATGTCGGCCAGCGCCGCGCTGGTGCGTGCCAGGCCGATCACGTCGGCGATGCGCTGCTGCAGATCGGCGGCAGCGCCCAGGTGCTCGACGGCCTCGCGTGGGCGGCCAGCGGCCATCTCGAGCCGGCCCAGGGTCTCGTACAGGCGGCCCAGATCATGGGGCCTCTCCAGCTCGCGGAAGACCGGCACGGCGCGCGAGGCGTGCTCGATGCCGACCTCGAAGGCGTCGTGCTCGCGACCCGGGCGCGGCGGGGCGTGCAGCACCAGGCGGCCCAGCAGGTGGTCGGTCTCGGCCAGCTCGAGCCGCGCTGCCGGATCGCTCTGGGCGCGCTCGGCGAAGATCTCGCGGGACTTCATCAGCAGGTGGTGCGCGCGAACCGGATCGCCGGCTCGCACCCAGACCGCAGCCTCGTCGTTGAGCAAGCGCGCGGCGTCCAGCGGCTTGCCGGCCTCGAGCAAGGCGCGACTGGCCTCGCCCAGCTCGGTCAGCGCCCTGTCGAGCGAGGCGGCATCGCCCAGATCGTAGTGCACCGCAGCCGAGAGCGCGGCCACCTCGGCCCGCAGCTCGACGGGATCGGTGGGGAGCAGCCGCGCGCCGCACTCGCCGATCAGCTCGAGCGCGTCGGCGAGGCCGCTGGGCTCACCCTCGACCTGCGCCCGCCATTTCACCCGGGCCAGCGCCAGCAACGCCATCACCCGCAGCAGGCGCCGCTTGGAGGTCACGGCGGTGCGGCCCAGCAGATCGAGGGCGCGATTGGCCAGATTCGCGGCGTGTTCGTGGGCGCCCTGCTCGGCGGCGTGATGCGCGGCCGCCACGTATTGCTCGGCGGCCATGTCGACGTCACCCGCAGCCTCGGCGTGGCGCGCCGCCCGCCCTGGCTGCGCGCGCTGGGGTGCCGCGGCGGCCATCGACGGCGGCGGCGCCGACGGCCGCGGCATGGGCGGCGGCGGAACGGTGCCGGTCGGCGGAATCGAGGCCGATCGCGGCGCCGACTGCGGGGCGCCCTCCGAGCGACGCGCGCGCACGCGCTCGGCCAAGAGCCGCGCCAGCCGCTTGTGCCAGGCGCTGGACAGCGAGGGCAAGAGCGCGCCGAGCTCGGCATCGGCGAAGGCCTCGGCCAGCTGCAGCCGCCCCCCGCCGGCATCGCTGAGCGGAACGCCCAGGTCCTTGGCCACCTGAAGCGCATAGAGCACCTCGAGATCGGGCTCGCCCAGCAGCGCCGCGACCAGCGACACCTCGAAGCTCGGGCCGATCACCGCGGCGGCGCGGATCACGCGCCGCACATCGGGCGGCAGATCGATCCGGCTGGGCGGGGACAGCGCGCTCTGGCTCTTCGCGGCGCCCTCGATCACCGCCTCGTCGCCATAGTGCTTGCGCAAGCCCTCGACGATGCGCTGGCACTGACCCTCGACACCAGGCTCGGAGCAGTGCAGCACCACCGGCACCTGCAGCCAGCCCGGGCGCTCGAGGATCTGCAGCAGCACCGCCGCCGACGCGGCGTCGAGCGACTCGGCGCGCTCGAGCACGACCGCGATGGGTCGAGTGTCTTCCGCCCGCACGCGATTCAGGGTCTCGACCACCAGCGCGCCGGTGTCGCGATCGGGCATGTCTCCGAGCAGGCGACGACGCAGCCCGGTCCAGACCCGCTGCGCAGCTTGATCGAACAGCGCCGGCGAGGTGGCCTCGACCAGCTGGCAAGCGCGCTCTCGAAGCTCGGCGAGCGCCCCAAGCGCGGTGGAGTGCGCCTTGCAGTCCACGCGCAACACCACGAACGGCGGCTCGTGCGCGGGCTCGTCGGGCATGGCTCCGACCACGGCGCTGGGCAAGCGATCGAGCACCCGTTGCCAAACGGCGTCCATGCGGCTCGCATAACCCGGGGACCATCGCCGGACAACGGGGTCGCCCTGCAGCCCTTGCGCGAGTAGGCTCTGCGCCGTCGCGTGAAGACCCCCGCCAAGCTCGGACTCGGATGCGCCACCTTGACGCCGCTGGTCTCGGCGCTCGTGCTCGGCTGCTACATCGGGTACGAGTTGATCGCGTGGGACCTCGAGCATCGCGGGCTGGCGGCTCCGCCCGATCCCGTCGGGGGCCTGATCGACGGTCCCTTCGCGGCCGAGCACTGGATCGCCTTCGGAGTGGTCGCGGTCAGCATTGCGCTGCTCGAGCTGGCGCTGACCGTCGTCTTGGCCGTCCACGCCGCGCGCGACCCACGCCTGCCGGGGTGGGCCATCGCCGTCTGGCTCGCCGGTTTCTTGCTCGCCGGCCCGCTGGCCCTGCCGCTGTACGTGGTGCTCTATGTGCTGCGCGAGCCGCCGCCGAAGCGCGTGGCAGACCTCGATCGCTCACCGATCGCCGCGTGAGCCCACATCGGGTATTTTGCGCACATGGCCAACCCGCCCGGCTACCCTCCCCCGCCCCCCGGCTATCCGCCCCCGCCCCCCGGCGGTGCTCCGCCCGCCGGCGCGCCCCCGATGGCCGCGGCCGATCCCTATGCCGCACAGCGCGCGCTGGACGCGTGGGTGGCCGAGCGCGGCTACACCCTCAACCCGAACCCCGACTTCGCCTGGTACCAGAGCTGGTTCCCGTTCCAGTACGCCTTTCGCCTCGCGCGGATCGGGCGTGAGCTGCGCGCGCAGTTCGGCGAAGCGGGTCTGTTCGTGGTCGAGGCGTTCGAGGCCGACGAGGTCAAGCGCGTGGCCGGCGAAGACCGCCACCTGTACTGCCTGGTGACCTCGCCCAAGCTCGCCGCGCGCGTGTCGCTCCGCGCCAAGAGCGGTGGCGGTCTGGTGAACGAGGTCTCGCGCGGGCTCGGCTCATTGCTCTCGGGGTCCAGCGCCGGCTCCGTGCTGGGTGACCCGACCTTCGAGCAACGCTTCGACGTGAACACGCCCAGCCGCGACGAGGGCAACCGCGCGCTGCCCATGGCCCTGCGCCAGTTTCTGCTGCAGACAGGCTGGCGTGGCATCCTCGAGATCCGCCCGAGCGGCCTCTTGATGATCCCCTACGACCGCCGCACCTTCGACGTGCCCACGCTCGAGCCGGTGATCAACAACGTGGGCCAGCTCTACCAGCTGGCCACGGGCTGATCACATCCGAGCGGGCGCTTCGATGCCGAGCAGGCCAAGGCCCCGCTCGACGATGCGCGCGGTCAGGTCAGAGAGCGCCAGGCGCGAGTCGCGCTCGGCGGGCGTGCCGGCCTTCAGCACCGGGCAGCTCTCGTAAAACCCGCTGAACGCCGTGGCCAGCTCGAACAAGTAGCCGCACAGCTTGTGGGGGTGAAGCGTGGTCGCTACGTCGTCCACCACCGTGGGGAAGGCGAGCAGAAGCTTCGCCAGGGCCTTCTCGGCGGGCTGGGCGATGACGATGGCGCTGGGCGGCGGCACGACGGCCTCGCCCTTGCGGAAGATCGAGCGAATGCGGGCGTGGGCGTACTGCAAGTAAGGCGCCGTGTTGCCCTCGAAGGCCAGCATGCGATCGAAGTCGAAGACATAGTCCTTGATGCGATCGCTGGAGAGATCGGCGTACTTCACTGCGCCGATCCCCACCGCACGCGCGATGGTCTCTTGCTCGGCGGCGTCGAGCGTCGGGTTCTTCTCGGCCACGATGGCCCGCGCCCGGCTGACCGCCTCGTCGAGCAGATCGATCAGCCGCGTGGTCTCGCCGGCGCGCGTCTTCAGCATCTTCTTGTCGGCCCCCAGCACCGAGCCGAACGCCACGTGCTCGGCTCGCACCGTGGCCGGAAGCCAGCCAGCCAGCTTCGCGGCCGCAAACACCATGCTCAGGTGCTGCGCCTGCGGCGAGCCGACCACGTACACGATGCGGCTCGCACCAAGCTTCTCGACGCGGTAGCGAATGGCCGCCAGGTCGGTGGTGGCATAGCCGTAGCCGCCATCTTGCTTCTGGATGATCAGCGGCAGCGGCTCGCCCTCGCGACCGGAGAAGCCCGGCGGAAACACGCACACCGCCCCGTCGCTGTCCACCGCCAGGCCCTTGGCGCAGAGCTCGGCGATCACGCCCGCCAGCAGCGGGTTGTACAGGCTCTCGCCGGCAACGTCGGCGTCGCCCAGCGTGATCCCGAGCAGCGCGTACACGCTGGCAAAGTACGCCTTCGAGGCGTCGACCAGCTTCTTCCACAGCGCGAGCGTGTCCGCGTCGCCCCCTTGCAGCAGCACCACGCGCCGGCGCGCGCGCTCGGCGAAGGCGGGATCGTCGTCGAACTTCTTGCGTGCCGCCTGGTAGAACGCGTTCAGATCGCGCACCGAGTGCTCGGCGCTCTCGCTGCCGCCGTCCAGCAGGTGCTCGATCAACATGCCGAAGGGCGTCCCCCAGTCGCCCAGGTGGTTCTGGCGCACCACGCGGTGCCCCTGTGCTTCCAGCACGCGAGCCAGCGCGTCGCCGATGATGGTGGAGCGCAGGTGCCCCACGTGCATCTCTTTGGCAACGTTGGGCGACGAGTAGTCGATGGCCACGGTCTCGGGATGAGCCACCGGTGCAAGCCCGAGACTTCCCGCTGCCACCTCGGCCAGGGCGCTCGACAGCCAGCCGTTGCCCACGTGGATGTTGATGAAGCCCGGTCCGGCGATCTCGGTCTTCTCGACCAGCTCGCTGGTCCCGAGCTCGGCGACCAGGGCGCCGGCCACCTCTCGCGGCGGCCGACCCAGCCGCTTGCCCAGCGGCAATGCCAGGTTCGCCTGGAAGTCGGCGTGCTGCGACGAGCGCAAGACCGGATCGGTGTCAGCCAGCTCGGCGCCGAACGCCTTGCCGAGCGCGCTCCGAAACACCGGACCCAGCGCCACCAGCGGGTCGGTCACGGCGCCACCACCGGCAGCCGCCGCTCGCCCGCACTCCCGACCATGTCGGCGAAGAAGTCGTTGCCCTTGTCGTCCACCACGATGAACGCGGGGAAGTCCTCGACCTCGATCTTCCACACCGCTTCCATCCCCAGCTCGGCGTACTCGAGCACCTCGACCTTCTTGATGCAGTCTTTGGCCAGGCGCGCCGCCGGCCCGCCAATGCTGCCCAGGTAGAAGCCGCCGTGCTTCTTGCAGGCGTCCGTCACGGCCTTCGACCGGTTGCCCTTGGCCAGCATGATCAGGCTGCCGCCGTGGGACTGGAACAGGTCCACGTACGAGTCCATGCGCCCAGCGGTGGTCGGACCGAACGAGCCCGAGGCGTAGCCCGCCGGCGTCTTGGCGGGGCCGGCGTAGTAAACGCAGAGGTTCGCCATGTAGTCGGGCATGCCCTCGCCGCGATCGAGGCGCTCTTTGAGCTTGGCGTGGGCGATGTCCCGCGCCACCACCATCGGCCCCGAGAGGCAGACCCGGGTCTTGATCGGGTGCCGGCTGAGGGTCGCGCGGATCTCGCTCATCGGGCGGTTCAAGTCGATGCGCACCACCTCGCCGCCCAGCTCGGGCGTGGTGACCTCGGGCAGGTATTTCGCCGGATCGGTCTCGAGCTGCTCGAGGAACACGCCGTCGGCGGTGATCTTGCCCAGCGCCTGGCGATCGGCCGCACACGAGACGGCGATCGCCACCGGGCACGAGGCGCCGTGCCGCGGCAGCCGCACCACGCGCACGTCGTGGCAGAAATACTTGCCGCCGAACTGCGCGCCGATGCCGGTCTTCTGCGACAGCTCGAACACCTTCTGCTCGAGCTCGAGATCGCGGAACCCCCGGCCCAGCTCGTTGCCCTCGGTGGGCAAGCCGTCCAGGTAGCGCGCCGAGGCCAGCTTCGCGGTCTTCAGCGCGTATTCCGCGCTGGTGCCCCCCACCACCACCGCCAGGTGATAGGGCGGGCACGCGGCCGTGCCGAGCGATCGCATCTTCTCTTCCAAGAAGCGCAGCATGCTCTCGGGGTTCAAGAGCGCCTTGGTCTCTTGGTACAGGTAGCTCTTGTTGGCCGAGCCGCCGCCCTTGGCCATGAACAGGAACTTGTAGGCGTCGCCGTCGGTCGCGAAGATCTCGATCTGCGCCGGCAGGTTCTGACCGGTGTTCTTCTCGCGATACATGTCGAGCGGCGCGAGCTGGCTGTAGCGCAGGTTGGCGGTCTGATAGGTGTCGAACACGCCGCGGGCAATGGCCGCCTCGTCGCCCCCGCCGGTGACCACGTACTGGCCCTTCTTGCCCATCACGATGGCGGTGCCGGTGTCTTGACACATGGGCAGCACGCCGCCGGCCGAGATGTTGGCGTTCTTCAAGAGCTCGAGCGCCACGAAGCGGTCGTTGTCCGAGGCCTCGGGGTCGTCCAGAATCCGTCGCACCTGCGCCAGGTGGCCGGGCCGCAGGAAGTGCGCGATGTCGCGCATTGCCTCGCGCGTGAGCAAGGTCAGCGCGGCCGGCTCGACGCGCACGAAGCGCTGCCCGCCGGCTTCGAAGGTCGAAACGTGATCGCGAGTCAGACAGCGGAACGTCGTGCTGTCCGCTCCGAGGGGCAAGATCTCCTGGAACTCGAACGCGGTCATGGCTGGCTGGGCGCATAGCTGCGCGCCCCGCTCGCGGCAATTGCACCGGCGGGGTCCGGGGGTTCTGGTACCCTCGGCCGGCGTGGACGAGGTCGAATCGCTCAAGAAGAAGCTCGAGCGGCTGGAGCGGATCGCCGCCAGCGCCCCCGAGTTCATGGCCGAGGTCGATCGCGAGGGCGTGCTCACCTATCTGAACCACCCCGGGGCCGGGCTGACGCTCGAGGACATGCTGGGCACCAACATCGTGCGCTGGCAGAAGCCGGGTGCCGAGGCGGCGATCCGCGCGGCGCTGGCCAAGGTGTTCGAGCAGCGCGAGTCGGCCAGCTTCGAGGCCCAGGGGGGTGTCACCGGCGGCTGGTATCACACCCGCGTTGCCCCGGTGGTCGAGAATGGAAGGGTCGAGCGCGCCATCCTGATCACCCACAACGTCACCGAGCAGAAGCGCGCCGAGCTGCAACTGCGCGAGCGCGAAGAGTGGTTTCGCCAGCTGGTAGACGGCTACATCGACGCCATGGCGGTGTCGGAGCAAGGGCGCGTGATCGAGGTGAACGCCGCGTGCGCCCGGATGTTCGGCTACGAGCCGTCGGAGATGACCGGGCTCACGGCGGCCGATCTGGCCACCCCCGAGACGGTTGCCGAGGTGATCGACCGGATCCGTCGCGGCGACGTGTCGGAGTACGAGGTGATGGGGCGGCGCCGGAACGGCGAGACCTTCCCCACGCTGGTCCGCCCGCGCAACGTGACCTACTACGGCCGCCCCGCGCGGATCTCGTTCTTCACCGATCTGACCGAGGCGCGGCGCGAAGCGGAAGAGCGCCGGCGGCTCGAGCAGCAGATGCAGGCCGCCCAGAAGCTCGAGACCCTGGGCATGCTGGCCGGCGGCATCGCCCACGACTTCAACAACCTGCTGCAGGTGATCTTGGGCAACGTCGAGCTTGCCACGCTGCAGCTGGGCGACCACCCCGACCACGCGGCCACCCTGACCCAGCTGGGCCAGGCGCGCAGCGCAGCCCTGCGCGGCAGCGAGATCGTGCACCAGATGCTCGATTACACCGGGCAGCGCCCGCGCGCGGTCAAGGCCGTCTGCCTGGGCTCGGTCGTCCGCGAGATGACCGAGCTCTTGCACGTGTCGGTGTCGAAGAACACCCAGCTGGTGCTCGACCTGCCCGACAGCGCCCCGCAGACCCGCGCCGATCCGGCCCAGCTGCGCCAGGTGATCATGAACCTGATCACCAACGCGTCCGAAGCGTACCGCGGCCGGCCCGGTGCGGTGCGGGTGCGGGTCGGCGCCGCCGAGCTCGGGCCGACCGACCTGGCCGCCATGGCGGTGGCCCCGGCCGAGCCGCTCTCGGACGCCGTGTTCGTCGAGGTCCGCGACCAGGGCACGGGGATGACCGCCGACGAGGTCCGGAAGATCTTCGATCCCTTCTTCACCACCAAGTTCGCCGGGCGCGGGCTGGGGCTCGCTTCCGTCGCCGGAATCGTCCGGGCCCACGGTGGCGCGATTCGCGTCGAGAGCGCGCCGGGCGCGGGCTCGACCTTCACGGTGTTCTTGCCGGCCGCGCTGGACGGGCCGCGCGCCGAGCCCACCGCCGCGCCTCCGGCGCCCCGTCGGCGCTCGGTGCGGGGCCGTGTGCTGGTGGCCGACGACGAACCGCTGCTGCTCGAGCTGTTCGCACGCAACCTGCGAGACTTCGGGCTCGAGGTCGACAAGGCCGTCGACGGGCAAGCGGCGCTGGCGCTGTTCACGGCCACGCCCGAAGCGTTCGATCTGGTGGTCCTCGACGTCACCATGCCCAAGCTGGGCGGGGTCGACGCGCTGCGCGCGATGCGCGCCGTTCGCCCCGGCATCCCCGCGCTCTTGCTCAGCGGCTACACCGATGTCGATCTGGGCGAGGGCCTCGACGACGCGCGCACCCTGTTCGCCGGCAAGCCGTTCGCCACCGGCACCCTGCTGGCCAACGTCGAAGCCCTGCTGGAAATGCGCTAGATTTCGCCGCCCGCGGTCCGAACGTGCCGCGCGCGAACCAAGAACGCATCGAGCACCGCCAGCAGGCGGCGCTCGAGCTCCCAGCCCTCGAGCACGCCCAGCGCCGCGGCGATTGCCTCGAAGGTGCACAGCGCGTCGGGCCGGTTCTGACGGCGCAGGTCGTAGCGCGTAGTCCGGCTCGACGCGGGCAGACGGACGACCTCGGCCCCCGACGCCCAGGGCTCGCGGTCGATCATGCGCCGTGCCTGTGACCAGCTTCCGTCGGGCACCACCAGCACCAGGGGCGCCTGCGCATCCGATGGCGTCAGCTCGCGCGCACCGGGCATCGGAAAGAGCACCAGCCGTCGACCCGCCGGCGGGACCTCGGGGGCCACGCCCTCTCGACCCCGAATCGATCGGCGCGCTCGCTCGAGCACGGCCAGCGCAAGCCGGCCGGTGTTGCTCGACTTCCCTATCTCGGTCTTGTGCATCAAGACCACCAGCTCGGTGGTGGTCGGCACGCGCGGCAGGTCGGCGCACAGGCACAGCGATCCGGGAAGCCCGCAGCGGTCGCAGCGCGGAATGCGCCGGCTGCGCGCGGCGGCGGTCACTCGCCTTCCCGCGCGGCCGTGACGTAACGCAGCACGCTCTCGGCGGACGCCGCATCGAGCCCCGCGAGCTTGCCCATCTTGCCCACGATCGCGGGCCACGCCTCGGCGGCGTGCGCCTTGGGCGAAGGCAAGGCGTGGCAGTCCTTGCACTTCGAGGCGAAGATCGCCTGCCCCCGCTCCAGCCCCTCGCGCGAGGCGTCCGGCCAGCGCTTCTGGGCAGCGGTGACCATCGCCGGGGTCACGCTGCTGCCGGCGCAGGCCACCAGCAACACCATCCCCCCCACCCACGCAATACCGCTTCGCATCCGATGGCACCTCTGGGTAGCCAATTACCACGGCTTTTCGGGGCACCGGCCCCGAGATCGCAGGTCGGCCGCGCGGCCGATTGCCGCCGTGACGGCAGCGTGATAGACCCGGCCCGTCGCGAACGTCTCTGGCACTCGGCTCACTGCTCTCTCTTTGGGAACGCGGAAGGTCGGTTTCATCGGGGCACGGTCACGAAACTGGGCGGCGGCTGGCGCCGCCACCCCCCCGGGCAGCGGCGGCGCGGGTGGGTCGAATGGACGCCCCGGGCGTCTCCCGAGCCGCAAACGAGAGAAGACAGAGCAATGAGCAATCGACTGTACGTGGGTAACTTGGCGTTCCACACCACTGAAGACGTGATCCAGCGCGCCTTCGCCGAGCACGGCGAGGTCGCCGAGGTGAAACTGGTCCTCGATCGCGAGACCGGCCGCTCCCGCGGCTTCGCGTTCGTGTCC
>JAKLKA010000293.1 GCA_023150915.1 Polyangiaceae bacterium | reverse complement strand
TCACGCAGCAACGTGCCCGAGTACCTGGTGCGCGGCGGCGTCACGTATCGGATCCTGGCAGACCATCTGGGCACGCCGCGGGCCGTGGTCGACGTCGCCAGCGGTGCGGTCGCGTGGCGCGCGGACTTCGATGCGTGGGGCAACCGGGCGTTGATCGCGGGGGCGGCGGACTGGATCCCGTTCGGGTTTGCGGGTGGGATTTTCGATCACGAAACCGGGCTAGTGAGGTTCGGGGCTCGCGACTATGACCCGGTGGTGGGGAGGTGGCTCAAGAAGGATGCGATCACCTTTTCTGGTGGGGATTCCGATCTGTACGTCTATTCCGGCAGCGACCCTGCGAACCGGAGTGACCCGACAGGCTACGGGCCGATCGACTTCGCGAAGTGCGTTCTGGGCGGCGGTTCGCTTGGGTCCTGCATCCTTGCTGAGTACCTCGACGCATACCCGTGCATGGTCCTTGGCAAATGCGGCTCCGATGATCCGGCCGGCGGCGGGCCGTACCGGGAGCCACCCGAGCGCAAGAAGTTCCCTCAGATCGCCAAGTGCGCCAACTCGCCAACGCAGAAGGCGCTCTTTGAGTGCTGCAAGAAGGTCTGCAAGTACTTCCCCATCGACGATGTTTGCGGCGACGAGACGGACTCGAGTGAGTGCTTCGACCAGTGCCTGTTCCAAGGTGGTTCATGAGCGGGGCGGACGACACAGGGGGACTCCGGGCCAAGGTCGAGTCGGCGCTCGAGTGTCTGGCGCGCGACGAGTTCGTGGACGCGGAGAGCATGCTCCAGGAGGCGTCGGAGGCGTGCGAACGAGCCGCCGATGATGGTCTCCTCGCGCTGGCGCTCAGCGGGCTGGCCTTGGCGCAGAAAGCCCAGGGTGCCGATAGGGACCACTGGGTGTCGACGTTCAACAAAGCGTTCGAGTCGCACAACCGCCAAGAGGGCACGCTTCGCGCGCACGCTTCTGTCGCACTCAGATTGGCGATTGCCGCTGCGTGGCTTGGACTCGACGACTTGGTCATTGGCTTGTTGGAGTCGTCAGCTCGGGAGTTTGCGACATGTGAAGGCGCCGAAGGAAGCGCCGCAGACGCGGAGGGCCTGCTTGCACGAGAACTGGCGAAGCGAGGTCGAGCACAAGAGGCGGTGGGCCTAGCGGAATCTGCAACGGCGAGGCGTCGAACGGTCAGCCCAGACTCGGGAGCGCTGGCCGGCGATCTCATCAACCTGTGCGCGTGCTACGTCGACGCCAAAATGTTCCCCGATGCCAAGCGCGCGGCAGTGGAGGCGATAGCAGTCGCTCGGCACCGCTTCGGCGCGCAGAGCAAGTTCGTTCTTGGCTTGGAGGAGGAGTACGCAGACTTGCTTCGTTGAGGAGCGGGGGCAACCCGCAACCGGCGTGCTCCCCCGCGAAGCGGGGGGAGACGCCCCCCGGTGACTGGCCAAACCGCACAGACTCCGCGAGAATTCGCCCGAGCCACACCCGATGCCCAACCCGACGTCAGCTCCCGACGGCCCGCCTCACGCACTCCACCGCCACCTCCGGCTCCCGAAGCACGAGCTCCGCCTCCAGCCGCAGCACGCGCCACCCGAGGCGCGCGAGCTTGCGGTCGCGGCGAGCATCGGCCGCTTGTCGGC
>JAKLKA010000292.1 GCA_023150915.1 Polyangiaceae bacterium | reverse complement strand
CAGCGCCGAGCCGGCGCCCTCGGCCAGCGCGGCCCCCCTGCCGCCACCCGCCAGCGTCGCCCCGCCGCCCGCCAGCGTTGCCGCGTCGCCGCCGCCGCCGGCAAATCCCGGGGTGGCTGCGGGCCCTCGTGCCTCGGCCGACGAGGTGCGCGCCGCCACCGCCGCCGGCGTCGAGGGCCTGCTGGCGCTCGCCAAGCGATTCCCGGGTGACCCGGCCGTGCTCGAGCCGTTGGTGATCGCGCTTGGCGCCACCACCGAGGGCCTGGCCCGCGCCATGGCCGAGCTCGACACCCTGCTCGGTGTCGCCCCCGAGCGCGCGAACGACAAGACCCTGGGGTCGCTGGTCGTCAAGGCGGCGCTGTCGCCCGGCGAGGCATCGACGCGCGCGCTCGACCTGATGGGGTCGCGCATGGGCTCGCTGGGGGCGGACATGCTGTACGACCTGATGCTCACCAGCGTTCCCTTGCGGCAGGCCACGCGCGAGCGGCTCGACGACCCCCGAGTGCGCAAGACGTTTTCGCCGGCGCTGGCCATCGCGTTCGATCTGCGCGCAGCCAAGAGCTGCGAAGACCGCCTGCCGCTTCTCGCTCGCGCGCTCGAGCACGGCGATTCGCGGACGGTGTCTGCGTTGATCGGGATGTCGACCGGCGCGAAGAAGGGCTGCGGCGCCAAGAAGCGCCAACCGTGCCCGCCGACTTGCCCCGCCGAAGCGCAGCGCTTCCGCGACACGGCGCTCACCCTGCAGGCCAAGATCACCGCGAAGAAGCGCTGAGCGCCTCCAGCGAGACGCGGAGCGAGCCCGGCGCCGACGTGAGCTCGAGGCGCGCTCCTGCGTTCTGCCAGCGATGGGTACCGCCCTGGGCCCATGACTCCTTGCCGTAGAGCTCGCGCAGCGTGGCGAGCACGCGGTCGCGGGCATCGTGCGCGTCGACGTCGCAGGCAATGCGCGCGACGCGCGCGTCACTGCCGACGGTCACTGCGCACGTCGCGGCCTGGTCGAGCACCCTTCTTCGGTCGCTTCCCGCGCCGGGCTCGTGGGGGGTCGAGCCGAGCGCCACCCCCGCCAGGGTGCTGGGTACCCGCGCGGTTCGCGGCCCCAGCTGCTTCAGCCCGAACGCCCCGGCGAGCACGAGCACCAGCGCCGCGCCCAGAACGCGCGCCAGGCGGCGGTTCCCCGAGCTCATCCGGCCAGTCGTTCTTTGACGTCGGGGCGAGTCATCACATAGAGCTCGACCGCGGGCAGCACGAGCGCGACCAGGCTGCCGAACAGCCCGCCCACCACACCGCCGATGGCGCCGCCACGCTCGGCCGCCGAGCCGCTGGCAGCCAGCTCGAACAGGGCCGGGTACAGTCCGACCACGGCGACGATCTGGCCGACGACCACCAACGCAATGGCGGCCACGGCGTGGACCATCGAGAGCCTGCGGCCCAGGGCGCGCCCCTTGAGCACGCCGACACCCGCGACGATCAGCAGCACCGCGAGCGCGGTGCCAATCAGCAGCGAGGCGTAGGTCCACGCACCCAGCCAGCCGTCCCAGAGCAGGTGCTGCACGCGCTGCGAGCCCGGGTCGCGCGCCATGGCGCGGGTGAGCAGCGAGAGCGGCGCCGAGAGCAAGCCGAAAACGCCCAGGGCGCACTGC
>JAKLKA010000162.1 GCA_023150915.1 Polyangiaceae bacterium | reverse complement strand
CCCGGTCACGCCACCCCGGTCACCGCCCCCGATGGCCGCGGCGTGATGCGCCCATGGCGGCAAGAGACGGGCCTCGCGCCTCGACCCCGGTCCGGTCGCCTCGCTCCTGAGCCGGACCCTGCAGGTCGCCCTGACGAGAACCGATCGGGCCTGCGGCAGAACGCGCCAGCTTTGCGCAGAAATCGCCGGGCGGGTACGCTTCTCCTCGATGCGGCGCGGTCTCTTGCTCTCTCTGCTCGTGCTGATGGCGCTCGCCGCCGCCGGGGCGTGCGGCATCGAGCAAACCGGCGCGGGCGCGGCGGACGCGGGCGCGGTCGGGGGCGGCGGCGGCAGCGACTCGGGCAGCATCTCGAACACCTGCTTCCCGGGGGCGAAGGCCTGTCCGGATCCGACCGGCACGCTGCTCTGCGAGTTGGCCGACGACCCCGCCACCGGCTGCAAGGGGTCCACGGCCTGTGCGCCCTGCGAGCTGCCCCACGCCAAGGCGAAGTGCGCCGACCCCAGCGGCTGCGCCGTAGAGACCTGCGACACCGGCTGGAACGACTGCAACACCGACCCGAGCGACGGCTGCGAGACCAGCCTGCAGAACGATCCGCAGAACTGTGGCGTGTGCGGCACCGACTGTTCCGTCACGCTGAGCCAGAGCGCGGTGTGCATCGACGGAACGTGCGTCGAGAACCCGTGCTCTCCGCCCATCATGGGCAATTGCGACAAGAACCCGGCGAACGCCTGCGAGGTCAACCTCACCACCGACAACAACAACTGCTCGTTCTGCGGGAACACTTGCAAGCTTCCCCACGCCACCTCGAAGTGCGAGGCCAACCCCAGCGGGTACCCGGTGGCGCGCTGCGTGGTGCAGGACTGTGACACCGGGTGGGAGGACTGCGACGGCAAGGCCGCGAACGGCTGCGAGAGCAGCGCCGACACCGACCCCTCGAGCTGCGGCGGCTGCGGCAAGAAGTGCAACGCGACCAACGGCACCGCCGGCTGCGTCGCCGGCAAGTGTCAGCTGCTCTGCAACGCCGGCTGGGGCAACTGCGACGGCAGCAGCGACAACGGCTGCGAGACCGAGGTGGCGACCCACGTTTCGCACTGCGGGGCCTGCGGCAACGTCTGCTCGGCCACGAACGGCACCCCGACCTGCGTCGCGGGCAAGTGCGGGACGGGCAGCTGCGGCACCGGATACTCGGACTGCGACGGCACACCGGGCTGCGAGACCAACACCGCCAGCGATCCGACCCACTGCGGCAAGTGCACCACGGCGTGCAGCGGTACGCCCAACGGGTTCGCGACCTGCGCTTCGGGTGTGTGCGGGGTGGGCTGTTCGGCCGGGTTCTCGACCTGTGGCTCGGGCACCACCTGCTTCGACACCACCCAAGACGCCGCGCACTGCGGCGCTTCGTGCACGGCGTGCCCTGGGCCCACCGGGGGCAACGGTGCGCCCGCTTGCGCCGGCGGCTCGTGCACGGTCGCCTGCAACCCGGGCTTCACCAAGTGCGGGAACCGCTGCGTGGACTTGAAGACCACCGCCGACAACTGCGGAACCTGCGGCAAGGTCTGCACCGCCGCCATGGGCGGGACGGCCGTCTGCGTGAACAGCCAGTGCGACGTGACCTGCCCCGGTGGCGTGGCCGAGTGCAACGGCCAATGCGTGGACGTGTACTCGAACTCGAGTCACTGCGGGCAGTGCAACAAGACGTGTGGCTACGGCCAGAAGTGCGAAGGCGGGGCCTGCGTGTGCCCCTCTTGGCTGCCCAAAGAGTGCGGGCCGTACTGCGCGCCGCAGTGTTGCGAGAGCAAGGACTGCAGCCCCGGGAAGAAGTGCGATTGGGGCTGGTGCAAGTGACGCCGGGTCAGCGCCGGTAGGCCGCCGGGTCGATGGCCAAGCGCTTGAACAGCTCGTAGAGCGCGGCGCGGCGCACGCCCAGCGCGCGTGCCACGTGGGTCACGTTGCCGGCGTGCTCGGCGAGCGCGTCTCGCACCCGGCGCTCGTCGGCGCCCGCGCTCTCGCTCGGGGCGCGAGCGTCCAGGTGGAGGTCCTCGGCGTCGATTCGCGCCGAACCCCGGGCGTCCACCCGGGCCACCCCCGCGGCGATCACGTTCTTGAGCTCGCGTACGTTCCCGGGCCACCCGTGCGCCATGAGCCGGTCCATGGCGCGCGCGGTGAAGGTGAGATCCCCGCGGACGAACGTCTGCGCCAAGAGGGGCACGTCTTCGCGCCGCGCGCGAAGCGGCGGCAGCACCACTCGGCCGGTGGCAATTCGATGGAAGAGGTCGGCGCGGAACTGCCCCTCGGTGATCATCCGCTCCAGATCGCGATTGGTGGCGGCGATCACCCGCACGTCGACCCGAATGGGCTGATCTTCTCCCACCGCGCGGACCTCGCCGGTCTCGAGCACGCGGAGCAGCTTGGCCTGGGAGGCCAGCGGCAGATCGCCGATCTCGTCCAGGAACAAGCTGCCGCCGTCGGCGGCACGGAACAGGCCCTTGCGCGCGCCGGCGGACGACGAAAACGCGCCGCGCGCGTGACCGAACAACTCCGACTCGACCAGCTCGGCGGGCAGTGCGGCGCAGTTGACCGCGCAGAGCTCGCCCTTGCGGCCGCTCGCGCGATGGATCGCCTGCGCGACCAGCTCTTTTCCGGTGCCGGTCTCACCTTCGATCAAGACTGGGACGCGGCTCGGCCCGACCACGGCAATGACCTGCCGCGTCTCGTCCAGGGCCGGCCCGCCGAGCAGCAGCGGGTCGCTCAGGGGCTCTCGCAAGTAGGGCCGCACGTTCGCCACCACCAAGAGCACCGTTCGCCCGATGCGGATCGTCGAACCCACCTTGGCCAGCTGGCCCGGCGCTTCGAGGGGCGCCTCGTCCACGAAGGTGCCGTTCCGGCTCTCGAGATCGGTCACCACCACGCCCCCGGACCCGGCCGAGAGCTCGGCATGGCAGCGCGACGCCTTGCCGTCGTCCACCGACAGCTCGAGCTCGGGATCGCGCCCGACCCGCACTCGCCCTTCGACGGCGATGGCCCGCCTCTCTGGCAGGCCTTCGCTGAATGCAACGACGACCCCGATCACGGGTCTTGCTTCCGAGAGCTCGGGCAAGTCCAGCGCCGTGTGGGTATCGGTCCGTTCGCTCATGCGGTGTCCGAGTGTACGGACAGTGTCCGAACAGCGAAACCAGGTAAAATTCGGGGATTGCTCGTCCCGCGGCGGAAGTGCGCGCGGGGCCCTGCCCTCGAAAACCCCCGAAAAGGCAGGCTGGCTTCCTCTGGCACACGGGTTGCTCCCTCCACCGAGCCACCCGCTCGCCCCGGAGGAAACCCATGATTCTTCGCGTCTCGTCGCTTCGTCCCGCCGCTGTCCTGTCGGTGCTCGGTCTCGCGGTCGCCTGCGCCGCCGCTCCCGATGACGAAGGCGTGGCATCCAACGAGGGCAGCGCCATGTCGCCCCTGGCGGACAGCTGCGTGCCCGGCACCAGCGTGGCGTGCAACGTGCCCGACTCGGTGGGCTGCGCGGCGGGGGAGCGCTACTGCAACTCGCAGGGCAAGTGGGGCTCGTGTCAGCCAGCGGTGCCCTCGAAAGACGAGTGCGGCGACGGCGTCGACAACGACTGCGACGGCACCGTGGACAATGCCTGCCTGCAGGGTGGTGGCGGGCAAGGCGGCGAGGGTGGGGGATCCACCGGCGGCAGCGCCGGGTACGGCGGCGGCGGGCCCTGCCCGCCGAATCAGGTCATCTCGTGCGTCACGGCCTGCGGGTCGACCGGTGACACGTACTGTCGCCCGGACGGCAAGCCCGACGACTGCGTTCCACCCGAAGAGCTGTGCGGCAACGGGAAGGACGACGACTGTGACGGCAAGGCCGACGAGGACTGCGGCCAGACCTTCGATTGCAGCGATCTCGAGCCGCACAACTGCAACGGCGATCTGGGCTATGGCGACAAGTGCAAGCCCGAGCACAACACCAACGGCTGCGCCTGGGACTGGTTCCAGGCGTGGTGCCACCGGCGGGACGAAGCCAACAACGGCCCGCAGAACTGGGATGACGCGGTCAAGAAGTGGGTGGACGACCACTGCGACGGCACGGTGGTGATGACTGGCAACACCTTCCAGTGCACCGACTCGAAGTGGCGCACGTGGCGCTGCTCGACGCCGCTGGTGCTGTCGTTCGACGGCGCCCCGGCAGAGCTCGGCCCGGCCAGCGGCAGCTTCGACATCGACCGGTCCGAGAGCAGCGCGGGCAGCGACTGGCCCACCGCGCGCACGCCCTGGCTGGCGCTCGACCGCAACGGCAACGGTCGCATCGACGACGGCGGTGAGCTGTTCGGCTCGGGCACGACCTTGAGCGACGGCACCCGCGCCGAGAACGGCTTCTTCGCCCTGGCAGAGCTCGACGCCGACCGCGACGGCGCCATCACCCCCGCCGACCCGGCCTACGCGAGCATCGTGCTCTGGTCCGATGGCAACCGCGATCGGCAGTCGCAGCCGAGCGAGCTTCACTCGCTCGCGTCCCGCGGCGTCACGCGCATCGATCTGGGCTTCCGCCAGAAGCCGCGCTGCGACGAGCGCGGCAACTGCGAGATCGAGCGCTCGGTGATGGTGTTCGATGACGGCGGCACGCCGCGCATGGGCCAGGTGATCGACGTGCACCTGATGCAGCGCTAGCGGCGGCTCGACGCCGGCGACGACCCGTGGCACAAGCGGACCGCGTGTCCGTGGACGCAGTCGAGGTCGTTGCCGGCAATCGTGCTTGCCCGCTGTTGCTCACGTGCGAGCACGCCTCCGAGCGCTTTCCCGAGCCCTGGCGCTGGCCCGAGCCAGACCTCTGGCTTCAGGGCACGCACTGGGCGTTCGATCTCGGCGCCGCCGACCTCACCCGCGAGCTGGCGGCCGAGCTGGGGGCCACGGCCGTGCTCTCGCGTTTCAGCCGGCTCTTGGCCGATCCGAACCGCGACCCCGCGTCGGCGGATCTGTTCCTTCTCCGAGCCGAAGGCCGAGGGGTGGCGCTGAACCAGGCCATCGACGCCGCCGAGCGCGAGCGCCGGCTGGCCCGGCTCTGGCGGCCGTACCACCAGGCCATCGAGCGCTTGCTGGCCGAGAGCGACGCCGAGATCGTGCTGGCCATTCACAGCTTCACGCCGGTGTTCGAGGGCAGGCCGCGTGCAGTGGAGCTGGGCGTGCTGTTCGACGAAGAAGAAGCGCTGGCCGAGCGGCTGCGGGCGGCGCTGGCCAGGGTCGGCTTCCGGGTGCACATGAACGAGCCGTACTCGGGGCGCGCCGGGTTGATCTATTGCGCCAAGCGCCATGCCGTGGCCCACGGGCGTCGCGCGGTGGAGCTCGAGGTGCGGCAAGACCTTGCGGTGCAGCCCGGCGTGCGCGCCCGGTTGGTCGCCGCGCTCGGCGCGCTCGGCGCCGAGCTACTGCACGAGCGTGGCTAGCTCGGTGTTCGCGTCGTCCAGGTTGAACGAGAGCGACGCCGGATCGCCGGTGCGCAGGCCGCGCGCTGGCACCGAGCACAGCACCGGCTCTTGCAACGCTTCGAGCCGCACGAACGCATCGGGCGGGCCGCTGTGACGGCCCTGGGAATCGAGCAGGGACACGCCCAGCTCGACCGGCAGCTGGGGCAGGGGATTGCCGCGCCTCAGCAGCAGCGTCAGCTGAAGCGTGGGCCCTGCGCGGCGCACGGTGACGTCCAGATCGCGGACGATGCGATCGAGCCGCTCTTGGCGGTTCGCCCCCGCCAGAGGCGTGCCGACGATGGCGGGGTTTTCCACCGGCTCGGGCCAGGTCGGATCCGAGTCTTCGGGTTCGCGGACCACCGCCTTGCCGCAGGCGGCGCAGTGGTCCCGCGTCAGATCCAAACGCTGACCGCAGCCCACGCATACGACGCTGGGTGGAGGGAGTGCCCCGTGACTCACGTGGCGGGGACCCTATCGCCCCTTGGGTCCGGGGACAATGCAGCGGGCGGCTCCAGAGTCAGAGAAACCGGCTCCGGAGCCGATGTGTGCAGAGGTGTGCTGCTGCGTTCAGCTCACATGTGCTCGATCATGGCGCCGGCGAACTCGGAGCACTTCACTTCCTTCGCGCCTTCGAGGAGTCGCGCAAAGTCGTAGGTCACGGTCTTCGCGCCGATCGCGCCGTCCATGCCCTTGATGACCAGATCCGCCGCCTCGTTCCAGCCCAGGTGGCGCAGCATCATCTCGCCCGAGAGGATGACCGAGCCCGGGTTGACCTTGTCCAGGTTGGCGTATTTCGGAGCGGTGCCGTGGGTGGCCTCGAACACCGCGTGCCCGGTGACGTAGTTGATGTTGCCGCCCGGAGCGATGCCGATGCCGCCCACCTGAGCCGCCAGCGCGTCCGACAGGTAGTCGCCGTTCAGGTTCAGGGTGGCGATCACGTCGAACTCTTTCGGGCGCGTCAGCACCTGCTGCAGCGTGATGTCCGCAATGCTGTCCTTGATGCGCAGCATGCTCTTCCACTTGCCGCCGCCGTGGGTGGGGGCAAGCTTCATCGCCGCTTCGACCTCGGCGCGGATTTCGGCCTGCGCCTCGGGCGGGGCCATGTCGTAGCCCGGCTCGATCTGCTTCGCGTTCTCTTCCGCGGTCAGCCTCGGGTTCGCCTCGAGGTTGCCCAGGATCCAGCTCTCACGCTCGGTCACCACCTGCCCGCGGAACTCGCGCGTGGCCAGGGCGTAACCCCAGTCGCGGAACCCGCCCTCGGTGAACTTCATGATGTTGCCCTTGTGGACCAGGTTCACGCTCTTGCGCTTGTTCTCGAGGGCGTACTCGATGGCCGCCTTCACCAGCCGCTCGGTCCCTTCGCGGCTGACCGGCTTGATGCCGATGCCGCTGGTCTCGGGGAAGCGGATCTTCTTCACGCCCATTTCCTGCTGCAGGAACTGGATGACCTTCTTGGCCTCGGCGCTCTCGCTCTCCCACTCGATGCCGGCGTAGATGTCCTCGGTGTTCTCCCGGAAGATCACCATGTTCACGTCCCCGGGGCGCTTGACGGGGCTCGGCACGTTGGTGAACCAGCGCACCGGGCGCAGGCACACGTAGAGATCGAGCTGCTGCCGCAGCGCGACGTTCAGCGAGCGGATCCCCTTGCCGACCGGCGTGGTCAGCGGGCCTTTGATGCCCACCAAGTACTTGCGATACGCCTCGACCGTCTCGTCGGGGAGCCACGAGTCGAACAGCTTCTTGCTCTTCTCGCCGGCGTACACCTCGTACCAGGCCAGCTTGCGCTTGCCGCCGTAGGCCTTCTCGACCGCGGCATCGAGCACTCGGCTCGACGCGCGCCAGATGTCCGGGCCCGTGCCGTCCCCCTCGATGAACGGAATGATGGGCTGATCCGGCACGCTGAGCTTGTTGCCGGACATGGTGATCGGCTGTCCTGCCTTGGGGGGGTCGAGCTTGGCCATTTTTTGTGAGGTCCTCCGAGGAAAAGTGGTGCCGACGTAGATCAGCGCTGCCTTTGCGGCAAGGACGCCGATCCAGCCGGCGCTCTCGGGCGACGAATGGGGGAGGAGGCGCGCATGGCACGAGAGGCTGATCGGCAGAGGTGTGCTCGCAGAGCGACGGTGGCGGCCGCAGCGGGGCTGGCGGTGCTCACCGTTCCCGGGTGTCTCGATCGGCCACTTTCGCCCGCCGAGCCCCAGACCAGCAACGTGGTGGTCAAGCAGCTGGCCCAGCAGGCGCCGAGCAAGATCGATCTTCTGTTCATGATCGACGACTCGCAGTCGATGGCTGACAAGCAGGCGCTGCTTGCCAGCGCGGTGCCGGCGCTGGTGCGCCGGCTGGTGGCGCCGCGCTGCGTGGACGATCAAGGCAAGCCGCTGGGCGGCAGCCACCCCTGCGCCGCTGGTGTCCCCGAGTTCCGGCCGGTGGACGACATTCACGTCGGCGTGCTCTCGTCCAGCCTGGGCGGCCACGGTTCGGAGATGTGCACCCCCAGCTGGAGCGCGTGGAACCCGAGCCAGGACCGCGGCGCGCACCTGATCGCGCCTCACCTTGGCTGGAGCCCGGCGTCGGACAGCGACGACCCAAGCGCCTTCATCCAGAGCTTTGCCGGCCAGGTGAAGGCCGCAGGGGACGACGGCTGCGGGTACGAGGCCGTGCTCGAGTCCTGGTACCGTTTTCTGATCGATCCCGAGCCGCCCGCGAAGATCGCGATGAAGGGCGGCGTGACCGTCGCCGAGGGCGTGGACGAGGTGCTGCTCGGGCAGCGCCGGGACTTCTTGCGCCCCGACTCGCTGCTGCTCATCGTGATGCTCAGCGACGAGAACGACTGCTCGATCATCGACGACGGGCAGGCGTGGTACGTGGCGCAGCAGGGCCAGGACCTCTATCGCGCGACGCAGATCTGCGCCACCGATCCGACCCACCCCTGCTGTCGGTCGTGCGGCGCGAGCGAGGCGGCGCCGCCCGCGGGCTGCGCCCCGCTGCCGGCCGATCCGGGCTGCACACCCAAGGCTCACGATGCCGCCTCGGACAGCCGGAACCTGCGGTGCTGGGACCAGAAGCGCCGCTTCGGGGTCGACTTCCTCCACCCCGTGCAGCGCTACATCGACGGTCTGACCCAGCTCGAGGTGAAGAACCGGAGCGGTCAGCTCGTGAAAAATCCGCTGTTCTCGGCGCCGCCCGGCGTGCGCGCGCGAAACCCGTCGCAGGTCTTGCTGGCCGGCATCGTGGGCGTGCCGTGGCACGACGTTGCCAGCGACGACAGCCTGACCGACGCCGGCAGCATCCGCTACCTGTCCGCGCGGGAGCTCACCCAGGCCGATCGCTGGTCATGGCTGCTGCCGGTGAGCGGCGCACAGCCTGCCGACCCGCTCATGCGCGAGGCCACCGTGCCGCGCACCGGAACGCACCCGGCCACCGGCGTCGCGCTGGTGGGCCCCGACGGCGCCGGCTCGCACCCGGTGAACGGCAACGAATGGAACACCGGCGGCGAGGATCTGCAGTACGCCTGCATCTACCCGCTCGAGGCCCCGCGCGACTGCGCCGCCGCGAGCGGCGACTGCGACTGCGCCATGGCCGCCGCCGCCGACAAGAACCCGCTCTGCCGCAAGCCGGGCACCAGCGAGTTCGGCACCACGCAGTACTTCGCCAAGGCCTATCCCGGCACGCGCCAGCTCGAGGTCTTGCGCGGCGTGGGCGAAAACTCCATCGTGGCCTCGATCTGCCCGAAGTTCGCCAGCGGCGAGAGCGCGTCGCCGACCTACGGCTATAGCCCCGCCATCGAGTCGATCGTCGAGCGCCTGCGAGACAAGCTGCTGGTCGAGTGCATGCCGCGCCCGCTCGCGATCGCCGCCGACGGCAGCGTGCAGTGCAAGGTGGTCGAGGCGTTGGCCGTGTCGGGCTGCGCCTGCGACGCCGCGAAGAACCGCCAGCCGGTGGCCAGCACGCTGGCCGACGCCGCGCGGCGCGAGCTGGCCAGCATTGCCGAGTGCGGCCCCGACTCGGCCGGTCAGGTGCCCTGCGAGTCGCTCTGCCTGTGCGAGATCGGCAGCGCGACGGATCTGACCAGCTGCCAGAACGACGCCCAGCCGAAGGGCAGCGGCTGGTGCTACGTCGAGGCCGCTCGCAAGATCGGAAACCCCGCGCTGGTCGCCGGCTGCCCCGAGACCAACCGGCAGGTGGTGCGCTTCGCAGGCGACGAGACGCCGGCGCCGGGAGCGAACGTGGTGGTTGCCTGTCTCGGGGCGGCGCTGTCCGAAGGGGAGTGACGCCGAGGTCGGGCGCGGTGGCGGGTTTGCAGGGTGAGAGCCGGCGGGCTAGACGCGTCGGGTCCGAATGCGCGCACTCTCGCTCTGGTTTCTCGCCCTGGCCTGCACCCCGGCACCCGCGCCCAAGACCGAGACCCCTGGCGTCGAGGTGCCGCGCGCCGAGCCCGTGGCGACCGCATCGGCCCCCGAACCGCTGCCGTCTGCCGAGCGCGTGGTCGAGCGCGGCAGCTGCGGGCACGAGTGCAAGGGCAGTGCCGGCGACGCGCTGGCGGCGGCGCTGCGCGAGCGCGCCGGGCGAGCACGGAAGTGCTACGAGCAAGAGCTGAAGCGGAACCCCGAGACCCAGGGGCGACTTCTGATCACGCTCACGGTGGCGGAAGACGGCGCCCCCTGCGAAACCAAGATCACGTCTTCGACCATGAACGTGTCGAGTGATTTCGAGACGTGCCTGGTGCGCTTGATGGATACACGCGACCCGGCGCCCGCGGGCGGCTGCATTCAGGTGGTGCTGCCGCTGGCCTTCGTGCCGGCGCCGGCGTCCGCGCCGACCCCGTGAGTCAGCGTCGGAACATGGACGAGACGATCACCACCGTGCGGTGCTGGCTGCTGGGTGACTTGTCGCACCCGGGGTAGGCCTTCGGCAAGGCGTCGTGCACGCTGAGCCGTTGGGGCCCGCGGCCGATGCCAAGCTGGTTCGCCTCGGCCTTCACTTCGGCCCCGCAGCGCTCGGCGAGCGTGCGGTAGTGCTGCTCGACGTTTCCGCGGGCGTCGGCGGTGGCGAACGACCGCCAGTGAACCTCGGCGTCGGTGGCCAGATCGTGCTGGTCGCAGAGCAGCGTGGCGCCGGCGGGCGGCTCGAACAGGCCCGGGCAGTCGGCGCTGGGCTTGGCCGACGCCGAAGCAGCCCCCGGTGGGCTCGACTCGACGGGCGTGCGCGAACAGCCCCCCAGGGCCATCAACGCCAGCACCCACCCGAACCTCACAGCCACGAGTACCCTTCGAGTAGCACGTTCCTTCCGTTCTGTGTGACCTGCTCACCGTGCGCCAGGGTGATCTTCTCGATGTCCCAGCGGGCGATGCGATCCACCTGACGGCGGCCCAGACGATGGTCCCGAACCGCAAAGCGCTCGAGCCAACCCTTGCCCGGCGCGGTGTTGGCCATCAGCCGCGCCGCCGCGCGAGTCAGGCGCGACGGGTGGCGCGACAGGTTCAAGAGCGCGTCGGCGCACACCAACGTGCGGCTCTTCGGGTGATAGAACACGATCTCGTTCTCGAACCGTGCGGTGAAGGCCGCCTGCTCGACGTCCGCGCGCCACGCCTCGGCCGGCGTGTCGCCCAGCACGCCGGTCCAGGCCAGATCAGAGCGCTTGCGCTCGAGGCCCGGACACGCCCACACCGTTGCCGCCGGATAGGCCTCGAGCCACTGCCCGACGTAGAGGTGGTGGAACAAGCTCGGGGCGACCACCGCGGTCACCGTTCCCAGCGCGTCCACCTCGCGCCTGAGCTCGGCGTCGAGCGCGACTGGACAATGCACGAACAAGCCGCCGTGGCCGAGGCGGATCACCGTGGTCCGCGTTCCGGTCTCGACCCCCCAGAACTTCTGGGGTCGCGACACGGTCCACAGGTCGTCGGCGAACGGCTCGAGCTGGGGCACGGGCACGAGGATAGCGCGACCGCACGCGGGGCGGTGTATCGTCCTCGCCCGATGCGCACTCTGCTCTGGGCCTGCCTGCTTGCCGGCGCGTGCGGTGGCGCGCCGCTGCCCCCCGAGCCCTTGCCCGAAGCGCCCACGGCGTCTCGCCGCCGCGCCGACTTGCCCGACGAGTGCGCTCCGGTGCCCGGCAAGCCACCGCCCGAGCCGCTGAAGCAACGCTACACGGGTGTGGCGGCCAAGGCGCGCTGTCAGCGCGAGGTCTACACCATCATGGGTGGTGTGAAGCACTTCCTCGGGGTCGAGTGTTCGTTCTGTCACGACGAGCGCGACTACGCCAAGATGACCCACCGCAAACACGTGGCCAACTGGATGGCCCGCGAGCTGATCCCAGCGCTCGAGAAGAAGCGCGGCGGCGAGCTGTGGTGTAACGATTGCCACCAGGTTGGGGGCAAGGGCACGGCCAAGATCCTGGGCCAGCCGCGCGATTCGCGCTGGGCTGCCGAGTGGATGACCACCCACCTGGTGGAAGATCTTCAAGAGGCCGGCGGTGGGCTGCTGCGCTGCAAGTCGTGCCACCAGGCCAACCCCGGCACGCCCGAGTTCCAGAGGAAGATCATCCTGACCGAGCGCGTGCCGCGCCCGCGTCCGAAGGCTGAAGGCGCGACGCCCGACGCCGGGTTGCCCGCGGCGGAGCCGCAGCCCGCCGAGCCAAGTCAGCCCACCGATGGCGGGGCAGCGCCGTGAACGGTCACGTGCACTTGGTGTAGCACGACGAGCTCGACGAGCAGGCGTCGCAGGGGAACCAGTCGCAGGTGTCCTTGCTGCAGTACTGCCACTTCTTGGCGCCGCAGCACTGCCACTCGGTGCCCCCGTTGTACAGGCACTTGGCGGTGGACTTCTTCTCGCAGCTGCCGAAGGTGCAGCTGGCGCCGCAGTTCTTTTCTGCGCACGGATCCGAGCACCCGGTGGTGGTCTTGTCCCCTGGGCTGCACTCTTTCTGATCTTCGCACACCGGATCGCCCCAGGTGCCGCCGGCCTTGCAGGTTCGCCGCGAGCTGCCGCACTTCTGGCAGGTGCCCACGGTCTGCTTCTCGCCCGGCGTGCAGCCGCCGCTGCCCGCGGCGCCGCCGGTGCTGCCCGCGGCGCCGCCGGTGTTGCCGGCGCTTCCGCCGCTGCCTGCGGCGCCCCCGCCCGAGCCGGCGGCGCCCGCATCGGTGCCCGCCGCCCCCGCAGCGCCGCCGCCGCCCCCGGTGGCCTCGTTGGTCGCGATCAGGGTGTCGTCGGAGCAAGCCGTGGTGGCGCCCACCGAGCCGATGGCGATCAGCAGCAACGATCCGAATCTCATCGCATCACTTCCGCATCAACAACCGCAGCCCGAGCAGGTCTGGCAGGGATACCACTGGCAGCTGGAGCCACAGAACTGCCACTTGCCCGAACCGCAGCACTGCCAGTTGGTGCCCGCTTCATAGTCGCACTGGTTGCCGCTCTTCAGCGCGCACTTGGTCGGCCATTGACAGCTCGAGTTGCACACCAGGTGCGAGCAGTTGTCGCAGCTGCCCTGCTTGGTCTGCCCCGGCGAGCACACGCCCTGCCCGCTGCAAGTGCCCCAGGTGCAGCTGGCGGTGCAGGTCTGGGTGCCGCAGTTGGTGCAGCTCTTCTTGGCGCCCGGCACGCACTCGCCCCCGCCCGAGCACGTTCCCCACGCCGGCCAGGTGCAGTTGTTCTGGCAAGTGCGCGACTGCGTGCCGCAGCTGCCGCAGGGCTGCGTGGCGGGGTCGCCCGGATTGCACTCCTTCTGATTGGTGCAGGTCGGCGGGTCCCATTGCCCGCTGACGTTGCACTTGCGCTCTGCGGTGCCGCACTTCTCGCAGCTGCCGAGGTTCTGGACAGCACCCGGCGTGCACGAACCGCCGCCGCCGCCCGAACCCCCGCCCCCGCTCGTGGTGCCGCCGCTTGCGCTGCCGCCCGAGCCACCGCTGCCGGCACCGCTGGCGCCACTGGCACCGCTGGCGCCGCTGGTGCCGCCCGCGCCGCTCGTGCCGCCCGCCCCTGCGCTGCCGCCCTGCACCCAGCCGCCGCCGCTGCCCGTGATCCCCGCGAACCCGCCGGCGCCGGCCGAGCCGTCCGGCGTGTCGCCGGGCGGGTCCTCGGCTTCGGAGCCGTTGGCGCACGCGAGCAGCACCAGACCAAGGCTCGAAACCCAGAGCGCCCTGCGGACGAGCGGAAGCACAGCCAGAGTTTAGCCGGAAACGGCGTCCGAGTCCCGGGTCGCGGTCACGGGCGGTGCCGCCTGAGAGAGGGGCCGGGTTTCCATGAACCCCTCGGCCCGTTCGAAGGCCTCGGACAGGTCGTCGCACAGCACCACCCCGGTGACCTGTTCGAGCTCGGCCCGCTTGAACAGCGCGCGGGGCTGGGCTTGCGCCCCCACCACCAAGGCCAGCGCGCTTCGCGCCTTCAGCCGCAAGAGCGCGCTCTCGAGGTTCACGATCCCCGTCGCGTCCATCGCCGGCACGTGCGACACGTCGAAGATCACGGCCTTCGACTCGCGCCCGATCTCGGAGAAGGTGTGCATCGCCTTCTGGGCGGCCCCGAAGAACAGCGGGCCATCGATGCGGTATAGCGTCACCCCCTTCGGCACCTCGACGCCGGCGTACTGCCCACCGGCTCCGATCAGCTTGGCGTTCGAGACCTCGGCCATGCGCCGCATGAAGAGCACCGCCGCGAGCATCACGCCGACTGTCACCGAGACGACCATGTCGAACACCACGGTGAGCACGAAGCACGAGCTGAGCACTGCCAGATCGCTGCGGGGCGCGATGCGCGCCATGTGGATCACGTGCCGGGCCTCGCTCATGTTCCAGGCAATGACCAAGAGCAGCGCCGCCAGCGAGGCCATGGGCAAGTGCCCCAAGAGCGGCGCCAGCGCCAGCACCGCGGCCAGTACGAACAACGAGTGCGTGATGGCGGCGACCGGCGAGCGCCCGCCGTAGCGAATGTTGGTGGCGGTGCGCGCGATGGCGCCGGTGGCGGCAAACCCGCCGAAGAACGGCACGATCAGGTTGCCCACGCCCTGCGCGATCAGCTCCACGTCGGGGTCGTGATGGGTGCCGGCCATGCCATCGGCGACCACCGCCGAGAGCAGCGATTCGATGGCGCCGAGCATGGCGATGGCGAACGCCGGGCCCGACAGCTCGCGGATCAGCGCGAACGAGAGCCCGAGCCCCTTGCCGTCGGGGCCGGGCACCTCCCACGGCAACACCGGCAACGGCAGCGAGCGCGGGATCCCCCCGTGGGTCACGCCGTCGCTCACGTAGCTGAAGCGCCCGGCGATGGTGTCCACGTGAAAAGTGGGCAGCACCCGTGTGAGCCCGTAGGCAACCAGGCCACCGAGCGCGAGCGCCACCAGCGGCGCAGGCACCTTCTGCGTCACCCGCGGCCAGACGATCAGCACCGCCAGGGTGAGCGCGCCGATCAGCAGCTCTTGCCAGCGCAGCGTGGGCAGGGCCTTGGCGAGCGCCACCACCCGTTCGGGCGTGTGCTCGGGCATCTTCGCCACCGACAGCCCCAGGAAGTCTTTGAGCTGCAAGAGCGCGATCACCACCGCGATGCCGGCGGTGAAGCCGCTGACCACCGGGTAGGGCACGAACTGCATCAGGCGCCCGAAGCGCGCGATGCCCATGATCACCAAGAGCGCCCCGGCCAGCGTGGTGGCCAGCATCAGGCCGCCGAGGCCATAGCGCCCGGAGATGGGCGTGAGCAGCACCACGAACGCCGCCGTGGGCCCCGAGACCTGGACCGGCGAGCCGCCGAGCAGGGCGATGATCGCCCCGGCGATGATCGCGGTGTAAAGGCCATGCTGGGGCGGCGCGCCGCTGGCCACCGCCAGCGCCATGCTGAGGGGCAGCGCCACCACGCCGACCACCAAGCCGGCCAGCACGTCCGAGCGCAGATCGCCTCGGGTGTAGCCCTTCCGCAGTCGCTCGCGCAGCGCCGACCCCAATCGGAGCGGCGTGGTGATGGGCAATGAAGACGCGACTTTCGCGACGCGGCGTAGTGGCATTCTGGTCAAGAAGCGGCGAGCGCTTCTCTCCAAGCGCAGCCTTCATACGCCCTTGGGCCGCAGATGGCAAAGCCTACTGCGGCCGGGCCACTCCCGATCGGTTCTCGTCAGGGCGACCTGCAGCGTCCGGCTCAGGAGCGAGGCGACCGGACCGGGGTCGAGGCGCGAGGCCCGTCTCTTGCCGCCACGGGCGCATCACGCCGCGGCCATCGGGGGCGGTGACCGGG
>JAKLKA010000161.1 GCA_023150915.1 Polyangiaceae bacterium | reverse complement strand
GGGCCGCGCGTCCGCTCGAGGGCGCGGGCGTCAATCGCTTGACTGCCCGGTGCGCCGAGACTCGTGGCGTCGCGCGTCATTTCCGCCCGCCCGCGCCGGGGGGCAGACGCCCCACCGCAAGCTGTTACCCTCCCGGCGCATGAGGAATCGAAGCGCGCTCGCCCTCGCGCTCGTGGTGGGGGGCATGGCCTGTGAGAGCAAGACCAAACCCGCAGCCAAGCCCGAGGGCTCGGTTGCCGCGGCGCCCAGCGCCAGCGCAGCGGCGGCGAACAGCGCGCCGGGCGGCTGCGGGGCCACCGGCAGCACCCCGGTGAAGCTCGGCACCGTGAACGGTCACGTTCACGGCTTCGGCTTCGACGCGACGCACCTGTACTATTCGAGCTGGCAGCTGATGGGCGGGCGCGGCGATCTGGGCCGGGCCCGCAAAGACGGCGGCGGCACCCAGAACCTGAGCTCGCTATCGCTCGAGCCTCGTGGCCTGGTGGTGGACGAGCAGGCGGTGTTCTTCACCAGCGGTATCCGCCTGATGCGCGTCGGCAAAGAGGGCGGCGAGGCGAAGACGCTGGCCGAGACGTTCTCGTCACAGGCCGTCGCGGGGGATGGCAGCTTCGTGTATGGCGTCCCCGGGGACTACGGCCCTTACGATCGCTTGATTCGCGCCGAGAAAGCCACCGGCACCACCAAAGAGCTCGACGTGTCGGAGCGCCCCGAGGGCAAGCTGGGTCCCTTCGGGTTCTCGGCCATCGCGGTGGACGGCCAGGGGATCTACGTGACCGACTCGAGCGCCCACCGCGTGCTGCGCTTCCCCCTGGATCGCGGCAAGCCGAAGCCCATCGCCACCGGGCAGGAAAAGGCCTTCGACCTGGCGCTGGACGAGGCCAACGTCTACTTCACGTTGGCCCAGAAGGGGCACGTGATGAAGGTCGCCAAGTCGGGCGGCGGCGCGACCAAGATCGCCTCGGGCCTGGCCCCCAGCGCCCGCATCGCCGCCGACGCGAAGAGCATCGTGACCTGGGCAGCGGCCACCGGCAGCGACGGCACCGAGACGCTGCTCATCATGGGCACCGACGGCTCGTCCCCGACGCCCCTGGCGACCATCCCACGGAACCACAGCGTGGACGCGGTGGCGCTGGACGACCAATGCGTCTACTGGGCCGACCACGATCCGGACTCGCGCAAGGCCACCTTGCTGGCCCGTGCGCGGTAGCAGGTTGCGACAGCGTCGCACAATCCGCGGCGCTCACCGGCGGCTCGCCCGCGAGATCGCAGCGGCTCGACGCTTGCATCCTCGATACGCAGGAGTCGTGAACATGGAAGAGAGGGAGGTCAAACGCGGTCGGTGGCTCGACATCGTGATGCTGTCGGTAGCCGGGGTCTTGCTGGCGCCCATCCTGCTGGTGGCGCTCGCGCCCGTCCTGCTCACCTTCATGGTGCTCTGGCCGGTGTTGATGCTACCGGTGCTTGCCGTGTCGCAATCGCTACCGGTGGGCGAAGAGCGCCGCCCCAAGCGGAAGCGCCCACGCCCCATCGGGCTGAGTCCCACCCGGCAACTTCCGCAAGCAGCCTGAGGCGCCCCGGCTTCACTCTGCGGGCATCGAGCAAGCGGTGGCGCCCGCCGAGGCGCGACCCTCGCCGCCGCGGATCACGCGCAGCCGCAGCTTCTGGGGCTTGTGCTCCGGGGGCAGGCCATCGCGGCGGCGGCGCGCGCTCTCTTGGACCTCGAACGCGAAGCTGTCGAGCACTGCGGGGTCCACGGGATCGCCGTTGACCGGAAGGGTCATCGACGGCAGCCCTTCGCGCTCGGTGACATGGAAGAACTGGGCCTCGGCCACCTTGTTGGGCATGCACTCGAGGGGCCCGACGCTGACCACGCCGTCGATCAGCCCGTGGTGCCACTCGTGCACCGGGCCACCCACGGTGAGCACCGCCTCGCCGTTGAGGTCCTCGCGGATGTAGGGCCGAGCGGCCGCGATGGTCTCGCGCACCCGGGTCCGGTCCGGCCAGTCGAGGATTCGGGCGACCAAGCCGTAGGTGGTGTCGATGATGCGATCTTGCACCCACGACGACAGCTTGGCGGACAGCCCGCCCTTCTGCCCGTTCAGGGTGTGCACGTAGTCGGTGTACTCCAGCCACTCCGAGAATGGCGCGAAGCGCGCCCGGATGCCCCGCTGCTCCAGCTTCTCGATCAAGAAGTCGTTCGCGAACGGATCGCAGCGCACGTAGATCTCGCCGACCACCAGCACCGTGGGCAGCTTCCGATCGGTCTTGATCCGGCGCAACTCGGCAGCGGCGCGCGCCAGGATGTCGGCGCAGCCGAAGAGCTTGCCCGAGGTGACCTGCCACAGGGCCGCGGGCACGCTCAGGTCGGCCCTTCCGGCGCGCTCGAGCTGATCGAGCAGCTCGCGCTGGTAGCGCCGGAAGATGGCGTTGGAGAGCCCCGGCTCGGACTCCACCGGGCGCGCGTCGTAGAGCGCCGCCTCGAGCATGTCGTGGGCGGCGAAACCCGTCATCACCAGCGCCGAGAACCCGGCGGGGATGCCTTCGAAATAGTCCTTGTCGCGCGGCGACCAGATGCGGACCCGCTCGCCCTGGCCCAGGCGCTCGAGCACGATGCGGTGCAGCATGTTGTACACGCCGAACCGGCACGGGCCGTCGGCGGTGGGCATGAAGAACGCGAAGCGCTGGTTCGGGTCCGTCTCTTTCTCGACCCGCTGTAGCAGGCTGCCCAGCGTGATGGTCATGGGCACGCACTCTTTGCCCGAGGTGTGACGCCGGCCGGTGCGAAGCGCTTCGCGATCGGGGATCGGCAGCACCTCGGCCGGAATGCCGACGCCACGCAGGCAGGCGGCCATGGCCTCGGCCCCCTCGCCCATCCGCGGCACCAAGAGCTTCTCGGAGCGGTGGCGGATCTCGGCCAAGAGCCCGCTCTGGCGATCCACCGCGGTCAGGTTGCTCTCCACCCGGTCGTCACTCACGCGTGCCAGATCTTCGCGCACGCAGTGCAAGAACGCCTCGATGCGCGTCTTGGTGCCCGCGTCGCCCGAGTGACCATCGGTCTCGATCACCGCAAAGGGGCGGCCGGCCATGGCATACGCAAAGAAGTGCAGGTTGAAGCTGTCGGGCCCGCACGAGTAGTTGCTGCACCAGATCGAGTACAGCCCCGGCGTGCGACGGATCTGGTGGGCTGCGCGCAGGTTCTTCTGGCCGTGCCCCCAGTACACGCCCTCGAAGGTCGGGACGTCGTCCGCGACCTGGTAGCAGTCCACGGGGATGGCGATGGCGCCCTGCTCGCGCAAGAGCGGCGGCACGTTCGAGTTGAGCACCGAGTTGTACAAGGTGTACGGCCGGCCGAGCACCACCACGGGAATGACGTCGTGCTCGCGGCAGAAGTCCAACGCACGGGCGCCGATGGTCAGACACTGGCTATCGAACTGTGTCTGCTCGCGCTTGGCCTTCTGATAGGCACCCAGCCAGGCCAGGCCGCTCACGCCCAGCGATTCGGCCAGGCGCTGGCAGCTGCGCAAGAACTCCTTCGAGTCGAAGCCTTCGGCTCCGAAGTCGATCACCGGCGAGAGCAGTCGCGCGCCGCGCTCGGCGCCCAGGTCCAGGCGCAAGACGTCGGGCGACGCCTGCACCACCGGACACGCCACGGCGTTCTTCTCGCCGGCGACCCGGGGCATCTCGCGCAGCATGGGCGCGAAGATGAAGCGCGCATCGCGGTCCGCCATGCTGGCCACCAGACCGTGATAGAGCTGCATCGGCGCGCACCACGGGACGTTCGCCTCTTCGATGCCGCGCTTCAGGGTCTTGGCGCCGGCGCCCTTCTCGTAGACCACGTCGTAGCCGAGCTCGAACAAGAAGGTGGCGAAGAAGGGGAACAGCCCCTTGAGCTGGAACTCGTCGGTGACGGCGATCTTGTCCCGGCCGCGGTCCACGCTCACCCGGTCCACCAGGGCGGCGATCAGCGCCTCGCGCTCGCGGAACGGGTCGGGCGCCAGGTCGGGCAGCTTCTTCTTGCCGGTACCGCGGTCCCAGAGCGAGCAGCTGCCGCCCCAGGTGAAGCGCCCGTTCTTTTCCTCGACCAGCGTGCCCACGCGGTCGATGCGGCACTTGTTGCCCGGCTCGCCGCAGCCCTTCTTGCTCTGACACACGAACGTGTCACGGCGCACCACCTTGGCCGAGAGCAACCGCGCCGGGTCCACGCCGCCGGTGATGGCGTCGCCCACGGCCTTGCGGGTCAGAAGCGCGATGCCCAGCGCCCCCACCGTGCCCGGGTTCGGCGGCACGATCACCTTGCTGCCGGTCTCGCGGGCCACCGCCGCGGCGAGCGCGTCCGAAGCGAACGGCATGCCCTGGCAGAACACCACCTGCCCCACGCTGCGCGCGCCCTTGACCCGGTTCAGATAGTTCTGGATCACCGAACCGTAGATCCCGGCCACCACCGAGCCGGTGTTCACGCCGGCGGCCACGGCCTCGTCGATGATCTCGGCCATGAACACCGAGCAGTGCTGGCCCAGCGACACGCCGCCCTCGGCCGCCAGCGCGGCCTCGCCCAGCTGAATCACGTTGTCGATGCCGCCGATCTTCTTGCCCTGTTCTTCGATGAACGAGCCGGTTCCGGCGCTGCACGCTTCGTTCATGGCCGCGTCCACCACGCGCCCCTCGGACAGCCGGATGTACTTGGCGTCTTGCCCGCCGATCTCGAAGATGGTGTCGACGCTCTGGTCGTAGAACAGCGCCCCCTCGGCGTGCGCCGCGATCTCGTTCAGCACGTAGACCCGCTCGACGCCGTAGCAGTTCGAGAGCAGCGAGCCGACGATCTCGCGCCCGCTGCCGGTGGCGCCGAAGGCCACCAGGGCGTGCTTGCCCGCGGGCGCATCGGCCAGCATGGCCATCAACTTCTGGGCGGCACCCACCGGGTCGCCGTTGGTGTTGATGTAGCCCTCCCAGACCACCTGGCGGCTCTCGCGATCCACGGCCACGGCCTTGGAGCCGGTGGACCCGATGTCGAACCCGACCAGCAGCTCGCGACGCCCCGGAATCTCGGTGGGCAGCGGCGGCCGCGTCATGCGCTGCACGCGGCCCAGGTGGCTGGCGAGCGCCGACTGGCGATCGAGGTGCGCGTGGTGCGCCGGCGCCAGCAGGCGGTCGAGGGTCGGCACCCGCCCCGGGCGGTCCGCCGCCACCAGCGCGGCCCCCAGCGCGTCGACGTACAGATGGTCGTCGGCGCTGGTCTCGAGCAGCCGCATGCCGTGGCGCTCGACGAACTTGCGGAAGTGATCGTGCACGCGCCGAGCCCGGGCCACGCCGCCGATCAAGAGCACGTGCTCGGGCGAGACGCTGGGTTTGATCAAGACCTGCACGTTCTCGCACACCGCGTCGAACAAGCCGGCGACGATGCGCTCGCGCGGCTCGCCCTTGTTGGCCAGGTGAGTCATGTCGGTCTTCAAGATCACCGGGCAGCGGCCCGAGAGCACCGCCGGGGCGCTGACACCGTCGGCCATGGCGCTGGCCGTCTCGATGTCGAGGCCGAAGCGTTCGACCAGCTGCCGCAGGAAATTGCCGGTGCCCTGCGAGCAGCGCGAGTTCTCGCGAAACACCTCGACGCCGCTTGGCCGAAGCTCGAGCACCGAGAACCCATGCGCGCCAATGCTGACGATCGTGGCGTCCCGGTCGCCGACCAAGAACCGCGCCCCCGCGGCCTGGGCCTGCTTGGTCGGAACGCTGCCGAGCGCGAGCACGCGGGCCGCGCGGCCCACCACCGCGGCGCCCGAGAGGTCGTCCCAGCCGAAGTCGGCCAGAGCGGCGCGGACCGCAGGTCCCGGCTCTTTCTGGTGCTCCACGACGATTCGCCGAGTCCAGATCAGGCCCTCGCCCTCGCGGGCCAGCTCCACCACTTTGATCGTTTCGGCGCCCACGTCGATACCGACGAAGCGCGCGCCCCGGAGTCTGCGCTCTGCCATGACCGGGGCAGCCTAGCTGCGTTCACTGACACTGGCGTCAGTGCCACCCCGCGGGGGTGACATCCGTCATTTCGGCGACGAGGATCCGGTCATTTGCGGGCCGATTTGGCGCGGTGTGTCGTGCCCCCGCCCCACCGAAGAACGCCGCCGTCAGGGGTCGCGTCGCCGCCGGGGCGGCGCGCGCCGCCGCGCGGTCGCCGCTTGACCGCCCGCCCTGCGAAGGGGATTGAAGCTCGAGATGGCCGGCTTCGACCTTCGCAGCGAGCGCGGCCTGTCCGAAGCCGAGGCCGCCGCGCGCCTGGCCCGTGACGGGCCGAACGAGCTGCCTTCCGACGCCGAGCAGAGCATCGTGGCCACGCTGCTGGCCGTCCTCAAAGAGCCCATGCTGCTGCTCTTGCTCGGCACCGGGGCGCTCTACCTGGTGCTGGGCGACGTGCGCGAGGCGCTGATCTTGCTCACCTTCGTGGGCGTCATCATCGCCATCACGCTCTACCAAGAGCGCAAGACCGAGCGCGCGCTGGCGGCGCTGCGCGACCTGTCCAGCCCACGCGCCTCGGTGATCCGCGATGGCGCGAAGAAGCGCATCGCCGGGCGCGACGTGGTGCAGGGCGACGTGATGGTGCTGGCCGAGGGCGACCGGGTGCCCGCCGACGCCCTGCTGCTCGACGCCTCGAACCTGAGCGTGGACGAGTCGCTGCTCACGGGGGAATCCGTCCCCGTGCGCAAGGCCGCCGCGCCCCATGCCCCCGAAGAGGCCCCACGCCCCGGCGGCGACGACCTGCCGTTCGTCTTCAGCGGCACCCTGGTGGTGCGCGGGCAGGGCGTGGCGCGCGTGACGGCCACCGGGCAGCGAAGCGAGCTGGGCAAGATCGGCGCCACCCTGGCCGATCTCGAGACCGAGCGCACCCCGCTGGAGCGCGAGGTGACCCGGGTGGTCAGCCGCGTGGCGCTGGGTGGGCTGGGGCTGTGCGTGCTGCTCTTGGTGGTCTTCGGCCTGACCCGCGGCGACTGGTTGCGCGGGCTCTTGGCCGGGCTCGCGCTGGCCATGGCCGTGTTGCCCGAAGAGTTCCCGGTGGTGCTCACGGTGTTCATGGCGATCGGTGCCTGGCGCCTCTCGAAGCACCACGTGCTCACCCGACGCGTGCCCGCCCTGGAGCTCTTGGGCGCCGCCACCGTGCTGTGCACCGACAAGACCGGGACCCTGACGCACAACCGCATGACGGTGGGCGCACTGTGGTCTCGCCTGGGCGCGCACGAGGTGTCGCCCGGCGAGCTGCCCGAGGCCGTGCATCAGGTGGTCGAGTTCGGCATCCTGGCCAGTCAGCGCGATCCGTTCGACCCGATGGAGGTCGCTTTTCACCAGATCGGGCGCGAGCACCTGCAGGGCACCGAGCACCTGCACGAGAGCTGGGAGCTGGTCCGCGAATACCCGCTCTCGCCCGAGCTGCTCAGCGTGGCGCACGTGTGGCGCGCCAAGACCGGACGGCGGCGGGTGATCGCCGCCAAGGGGGCGCCCGAGGCCATCGTCGACCTGTGCCACCTGGCGCCCGCCGAGGCCGACGCGATTCGGACCGAGGTCGTGGCGCTGGCGGGTCGCGGGCTGCGGGTGCTGGCAGTGGCGCGCGCGTACTTCGACGGCGACGATCTCCCCGACGAGCAGCACGACTACGACTTCGAGCTGGTGGGCCTGGTGGGCCTGCGCGACCCGCTGCGCGAGACCGTGCCCGCAGCGGTGGACGAGTGCCGAGCCGCCGGCATCTCGGTGGTGATGATCACCGGGGACTATGCCGAGACCGCCCGCGTGGTCGCGACCGAAGCGCACCTACCCGAGCCCTACGATCTGATCACCGGCCCCGAGCTCGACGCGCTGTCCGACGGCGAGCTCTACCAGCGCGTGCGAACCACGCGGGTCTTCGCTCGGGCGGTTCCCGAACAGAAGCTTCGCCTGGTGCAGGCCTTGAAGGCGAGCGGCGAGATCGTGGCCATGACCGGCGACGGCGTGAACGACGCGCCGTCGCTGAAGGCAGCGCACATCGGGGTCGCGATGGGCGGGCGCGGCACCGACGTGGCGCGCGAGGCCGCGTCGCTGGTCCTGACCGACGACGACTTCTCGTCGATTGTGGCTGCGGTTCGCCTGGGCCGGCGCATCTTCGCCAACTTGCGCAAGGCCATGGCGTACATCATCGCCATTCACGTGCCGATCGCGGGCATGTCGCTCTTGCCGGTGCTGCTGGGTTGGCCCCTGGCGCTCTTCCCGGTGCACATCGTGTTCCTCGAGCTGGTGATCGATCCGGCATGCTCCATCGCCTTCGAGGCCGAGCGCGAGGACACCGACGTCATGCGGCGACCGCCGCGCCCCGCCGGCGCGCGGCTGTTCGAGCCGCGGCTGGTGGCCCTGGCCGTGCTGCAGGGCGCCAGCCTTCTCTTGGCAGCGCTGCTGATCTTCGGCCATGCGCTGAGCAAGGGCACCCCGGAGCCGGCCGCGCGCGCGCTGACCTTCACCACCCTGGTGGCGGGCAATCTGGCGCTGATCGCGACCAACCGCTCGTGGACCCACTCGGTGCTGGGCAACCTGAGCTCGCCGAACGTCCCGGCGCGGCTGATCCTGGTGGGAGCCCTGAGCGTCCTGGGGCTCGCGCTCTACGCTCCCCCCATCCGCAGCCTGTTCCACTTCGCCACCCCCGAGCCAAGCGACACCGCGCTGGCGCTGGCCGCCGGGGCGCTGTGCCTGCTGTGGTTCGAGGGGCTCAAGCGGGCTCTGCCCAGCGTGCTCGGCGCGGGGTCGACCGCCCGCTGAAGCGTCGACCCCGCATCAGCGGCGCGGCTCAGCCCGCGCCGGTGTCCGCCGGTGCGTCGCCAGCAGCGTCGCTGCTGCCGTCGGTGGCCGCATCCGACCCGCCGTCGCCGCTGCCGGGCGTGCACGCCTTGGGGGTGGCGCCGCCGTCGGTGGGGATCTGCGCGGGATCGACGCAGCCCATGTTGGGCCCCTTGAGCCCTGTCACATCGAGCAGGTAGCTGCACTGCTTGGCGGCGGTGTTGCAGCAGCCCGAGAAGGTGAACCCGAAGAGCGTCAACGAAGGACAGCTGGTGTCGGCATTACCCTTCTGGTTGAGCTCGTAGCAGCCCGGCTTGATCCCGATCAGCCCGCTGACCGTGGAATCGACGTCCACGCCGCAGATGTCTTTCCCGGCGCCGGCGCAGCACGGCCCGAGGGAAAGCTGACCCGCAATGCTGTACGACTCGCACGTCTCGCTCTTGCACGTCATGGTCTGGCTGCCGCCGCTGCCGCCCGAACCGCCGGTGGCCCCCGAGCCGCCGGTGCCGCCGGTGCCGCCGCTGCCGGCCGTGCCGCCGCCCGAGGTGGCGTCGTTGCCGGCGTCCTTGCCGCCGGTGCTGCCACCGCTGCCGCCGCCGTCATCGTCGTCACCCCCGCAGGCAGGCGTGCTCGAAGCCGCGACCGCACACAGACCGAAACCAACCAGCAACTTGAAGGACTTGAAGTTCATGGCGTTTGCTCCCCTGCCGAGCCGGCGCCGGTAGGCTAGCTCAAACCCCGGCGCCGCGGAAACCGCCGGGCAGCCGGTGGGAGATCGACGGCAAAAAACCCACAGCGACCCCGGCGGCGAATGCAGCTACCCTGGTGTATGTCGGGGCTAGTTTCGGCTTCGAGAGGAGCTTCACACCATGCGCCATTCTTGGACACTGACCGTCGCCGCAGCACTGGCCTTCGCCTCGGGCGGCCTGAGCGCAGCCTGCAGCGCCAGCACGGATGACGGGGTCGGCGGCTCGAGCGGCATGGGCGGCGCCGGCGCAGCGGGCGGCGCGGGCGGAAGCGGCGGGGGCACGGGCTGCCCCAGCGGCCTCTTGTCGTGCGCTGGCCAGTGCATCGACGGGCAGTACAACCCCAATCACTGCGGCGCGTGCAACACCAAGTGCGGCGCGGGCGAGTTCTGCTCGAGCGGCAAGTGCGGGTCGAGTTGCAGCGGTGGCACCACGCAATGCAACGGAACCTGCGTCAACGTGCAGAACGACGTCGCCAACTGCGGAGAGTGCGGCAAGATCTGCAACGTCGGCGAGGTCTGCTCGAACGGGGCCTGCGGGGTGACCTGCTCGGGCGGCACGACGCAGTGCACCGGCAAGTGCGTCGACACCAGCGTCGACCCCACCAACTGCGGCGCCTGCGGCACCACCTGCAAGAGCGGCGAGGTCTGCTCGGCGGGCCAATGCGGCACCCAGTGCGTGGGCGGCACCACGCTGTGCACCGGCAAGTGCGTCGACACCGGCGTCGACCCGGCAAACTGCGGAGCTTGCGCGACGGCGTGCGCCACCGGCGAGGTCTGCGCGGCTGGCACATGCGGCACCAAGTGTGTGGGCGGCACCACGCTCTGCGGCGGCAAGTGCGTGGATACTCAGCTCGACGCCAACAACTGCGGCACCTGCGGCACCGCGTGCGCCACCGGCGAAGCCTGCGTGTCCGGCGCCTGCAAGACGGTCTGCGTGGGCGGCACCACGCTCTGCTCGAATACCTGCGTGGACACCCAGCTCGACCCGAACAACTGCGGCACCTGCGGCACCAAATGCCCCACGGGGCAGCTGTGCTCGGCCGGCAAGTGCGGCCTGGTGTGCAGCGGCGGCGCCACCCTGTGTACCGGCAAGTGCGTCGACACCAAGGTCGACCCGACGAACTGCGGAACCTGCGGCAAGGCCTGCGCGGCCGGAGAGAGCTGCACCAACGGCACCTGCGGCATCGTCTGCACGGGCGGCACCACCAACTGCAGCGGCAAGTGCGTGGACGTGAAGATCGACGCGCAGAACTGCGGGTCGTGCGGCAAGGTCTGCACCACCGGGCAGATCTGCAATAGCGGCACTTGCCAGCTCCTCTGCTCGGGCGGCACCACCAACTGCAACGGCCTCTGCGTGGACGTGAAGGTCGACCCGAACAATTGCGGCACCTGCGGCAAGGTCTGCACCACGGGGCAGACCTGCACGAACAGCGTGTGCACGGCCAGCGGCTGCTCGAACCCAGTGCCGACCACGCTCTTCTCCGAGGGCTTCGGAGACAACAGCCAGGGCTGGACCGCGGGGCTCGAGTGGGAGATCGGTCCGGCCAAGACCTCGACCGGCCATGTGTACGGCAACGCCGACCCCGCCACCGATCACACCAGCGGCACCGACAACGGCGTGGCCGGCGTGGTCATCGGGGGCAACGCCTTGACCACCCTGCACGGCTACTATTACATGACGAGCCCGATCATCAACGCGGCCGGCGCCACCAAGCTCTACCTGGGCTTCTGGCGCTGGCTGAACAGCGACTACTTGCCGTTCATGCAGAACAGCGTCGAGGTCTACAACGGCACCACGTGGGTCGTGGTCTGGCAGAGCGGGAACTCTCCCGGCGTGCAAGATGCGGCGTGGACGCAGCTCTCGTACGACATCTCGGCGCATGCCAACGCGAACCTTCGAGTGCGCTTTGGCCACATGGTCAACAGCTCGGGCGTGTTCACGGTGTCGTCGTGGAACATCGACGACGTGACCGTCACCAAGGTCGTGTGTAACTGACGCTCGCCGGCAGGGTCGAGGGGGCTCAGGCCTTCTCGACCTTGTTGCTGCCCGCGGTGGTCTTGTAGACGGTCTTCGTCACCTTGCCGTCGAAGGCCTTGCTCTTCACGTCGGCCACCTTGATGAACGTGACCTGGATGTCCTTGTCCGCGTTCACGTCGACAATGGCGATGCCGTGGGCGAAGCTGTCCACGTGCTTGTAGTGCGGGTTGGCAGTGGTCACGGCCGCGTCGAACTTGGTCACGTCTTGGGCCAGCTCTTTCAGCCCGAACTTGCCGTCGGCATCCAGGCCCAGCACCTGGGTGGCCACGATCTCTTGGAACGGTGACGAGCTGATCCCCGCGCAGACGTACTCGACGCCGATCGGTTTCGTGCCCGGCGCGTCGAAGTCGACGTGGAGCTCCCCCGCGTAGAAGGCGTGGATGTCGCCAGTGAGCACCACCAGGTTGTCGACCCCCGAGAGGGCCTGTAGCAGCTCTTTCCGTTCGGTGCGAAAGCCGTCCCACTGATCCACCGTCAGGTACCAGATCCCCTGGAAGAGGAGCGGCACGGCGGGCAGCGTGAGGTCCACCGTCATCTGCAAGAGCTGGGTCTCGTTGCCCCAGAACTTCCAGCTGGCGGTCGAGGCCTTCATGCCGTCGACGAACCACTGCTTCTGCTTTTCGCCCAGCACTTTCGGCTTCACGAACGCCTCGATCTTGTCGAACGCCTCTTTCTTGCAGAAGTTGCGCGAGCCGAGCGCGCTGTTGGCCGACAGCTTCCCCGCCTCGTCGTAGGTGGGCATGCCGGCTGGGGCGCCGGCGGGCTTGTCGCTGGTCTTGCCGCCCTCGGGGATGCAGTGGTCGTCGCGATAGCTGCGCTGATCGGTCATGAACAGCTCGACGTGCTTGCCGTAGCGCAGCGTGCGGTAGATGACCAAGTCGTCGGGGAAGGCCTGGTTGGCGTCGAAGGTGACGTCGGCCGGTTGGTACTCGAACCAGGCCTGGTTGGCGTTCTCGCGGCGCGCGGTGCTCTTCTCGTCACCCTTCTTGTCGTTGAAGTCGGTGGCGTGGTCCGCCCACGAGTCGTTGGCGAACTCGTGGTCGTCCCAGATGATGATGAATGGGTACGACGCATGCACCTTCTGCAGGTGCTCGTCCGAGCGGTACTGGCGGTAGAGGCCGCGATAGTCTTCCAGCGACTTGGCCGCCTTGACCTTGGGAGCGATCTCGATGCCTTCGGGGATGGTGATCGTGCGATCGGGCGCGACGGTCTGGAAGTCCGGATCGCCGTTGGTCTCGTAGATGTAGTCGCCCAGCCAGACCACGAAGTCGACCGGGGCTTCGGAGAGGAACGCCTTCCAGCTGTGGTAGTAGCGGCCGACGAAGTCCTGGCACGAAGCGAAGGCGAAGCGCACGGGCACGTCTTGATCCGCGGCCGGCGCCGTCTTGGTGCGACCGTTGACCGACTGGGTCTGCTCTGCCTTGAAGCGGTAGTGGTAGGCCGTGTACGGCGACAGGCCGGTCGGCTTGATCCGCACCGTCCAGTCGGTGGTCTCGTCGACGTCGACGCTGCCGGTGGCAATCACGGTCTCGAACGCCTCGTCGCTGGCGATCTCGTAGATCACGTTCACGCTGCCCGCGCCCGCCTTCGGCAGCGCGCGCGTCCAGAGGATCACGCTGTCGGGCTTCGGGTCCCCCGAGGCGATGCCCTGGGGGTACACCGCCGCCTGGTCGGCGGGGTCGGTGCTGTAGGTGATCGGCTTCTGGCCACCGCCGTCGTCGTCCGACGAGCAGCCGAGGGGAGAAACCACCACGGTGACCACGAGACCAGCCAAGAAGTCGCGACGCCCGATTCGAGATGCCATGGCGCGGAGCGTAGTGGCGGGCGCCGCGCTGCGCAACGCGCCCCGGCGCGCGTCGGAAAGAGAACCAGAGACCGCGCCTCGGGGTCCGTCAGTTCCGCGCGCGCTCGAAGGTCCCGCGGATCTCGGTGTGCCGCGACAGGAACAGCGTCCAGGCCAGCGCGCTCTCGGCGGTCCGGCCGAAACGAATGGCGCCCAGATCCCGCGCCTCGAAGGTCATCACGCTCGCCCCGTCCAGGTGCGGGAAGTAGGCGTTGCGGTCGTTCCAGACGCCGACGAACAGCTTGGGGCGTTTCACGGGCTCGGTGAGATCGACGCGCGCCCGGCGCCTGGAATTCAATTCATGGCCCGACGCGTCGCCCGCGCATCGAGCGGATGGTCTCGCGCAGGTTGTGACGCGCGGAAAAGCCCGTGGCTTTCGAGAAGCGAGTTCCGTCCACGGTGCACTGGAACTTGAGGAAGTCGAGGGCGCCCTGCGGAATGCTGGCGAAGCCCAGGCGCCCGCGCACCAGCTTGATGACCGCCTCGGGCAGCGGGACACGCTGCGCGCCGCTCTCTTCCACGATCACGTGGAGCGGGACCTCGCCCGGTCCGGTGACGTTGAACACCCCCTTGAGCCCGGGCTCGAGCGAGTACTCGAGGGCCACCGCCAGGTCGTCTTCGTGCAGCACCTGGTGCACCGGATCGTAGCCCGCGATGGTGAACACGCGCTTGGGGGAGAGGTAGCGAGAGAACAACGTGTTCACCGTGGGGCCGAGCACGTTCACCGGGCGCAGCACCACCACCTCGGTCTCGGGGTTTCGCCAGAGCATGGCCGACGCGAACAGGTCGGCGGCGACCAGATCCTGGATCTCGGGGAAGGTGCGGCCGGCCGTGGGCGGGTGCTCTTCCAGCATGAACGCGGGGTTGTCGGGCAGCGCGCCGTAGACCGTGTGGCGGCTCGGGAACACGATCTTCTTCACGCCGGCCGCCAGCGCCAGCTCGAAGACCCGCGTGGTGCCCTCGAAGTTCACGCGGTACCGCTCGGCGGCCGAGACCGTGAAGCGTCGCTCGCGGGCCAGGTGAAGCAAGGCGCCGGGGCGGACCTTGCGCAGCACGTCGTCGAAGCCGCGCTTCTTGATGTCTGCCACGTGAGCGACCACGCCCGGGGGCACGCGCGACTGCGGCCGCTTGTCGACCGCATGGACCGCAAAACCGCGCCGTGCCAGGTGGTCGACCGCCAGCTTGCCGATGGACCCGGCGGCGCCGGTCACGATCACGCTCTTGTCGGTCATCCGAAGAACACACCCTTCCGGCGCGAAAGGCCGCTGTCGATGGCCTCTTTCACGCGCGCTTCGACCTCGGCCACCTTGGGGGCGACCCAATCGTCGTCCTCGTCGCCATGACCCTGGAAGTGGATCGGGGCGCCGAAGGTGATGTGAACCTTGGCCGGCAGCGGCAGCGGGATCAGGGTCGGAGTGAGCGGCGCGTAGGGCACGCCGAGCAGGCGCGCCAGCGGCTTCATGCGCGAGAAGCTGGGGCACATCTCCTCGCCGCCCACGAAGCCGAAGGGCACGATCGGGGTCTGGGTCTTCATCGCCAGCCGCGCGAACCCTTGTCCGAAACCCATGATCTTGTAGCGGTCCTTCCACACCCGACCCCCGCCGCGCTCACCTTCGGGGAAGACCAGCACCGCCGCCTCTTCCTGCGTCAGCAAGCGCTCGGCGTTCTGGGGCACGCCGATCAGCTGCCCCATGCGCGCCATCATCACGTTCACGAAGGGTGGCACCGCGAAGAAGCGCTCGATCATCGCCCGGACGAAGCGCGGCGGCTCGGCGTCCAGGATCATGGCGGCCGCCACCAGCATGCCGTCGTACGCGAGCTGGCCGCTGTGATTGCCAATCAAGAGCACACGGCCCGCCGGCACCTGCTCGATGCCGTGTACTTCGACCCGGAAGTAGTGCCGATACAGGGTGCGCACGGCAGAGAACGCCCGCTTGGTGGCGGCCGGTGATGCCCCCCAGCGGTCGTAGCCATATTCGTTGACGCTCGGTGCCAGGCGATCGATGCGATCGCTGGTCTCGTCGTCCACCAGGCGGTCGAGCGCGGCTTCCCAGGCGCGAAACGGTCGAGGCACGGCGCCATCCTATACTCTGGTGCTCGTGCTATGCTCACGTGTCGTGTCACGGCTCTGGACTCTGTCGTGCATCGGTCTCGTGGCGCTCGCCTGTGGCGTGGAAGAGGGCGGTGAGGCAACGGGCACGACGGGGGGGTCGGCCGGCAGCGGCGCCGGTGGGCTGCCCACGTCGGGCGGCTTTCCCGGGACGGGCGGCGCGGCCGGCGGTGCCGGCGGCACCCCGAGCGGCGGCTCGAGCGGCGCCCCCAGCGGCGGCAGCGCAGGCAAAGACGCCGGCGGCACCGGCGGCGCCCCGAGCGGCGGCACCGG
>JAKLKA010000291.1 GCA_023150915.1 Polyangiaceae bacterium | reverse complement strand
CCACCACCAGCGCGCCACCGAGCCAGCGCGACGCGCCGTTCACGGCACGACCTTCGCGATCTCGACCTGAGCGGGCAAGACCCGCACCACCAGCTCGCCCCGATCGCGCCGCCGCACCCAGCTCTCCACGTCGTGGCTACCCGCGAGGGCGAGCCCTGCCCCGCGGAGATCGATCACCGGCCGGTGCTGCCCGTGCTTGCTGGCGCCGTAGGCCCGGCCGCCAGCGGGATCGACGCGCAGCGCTTCCAGCGGGTGCACGATCACCTTCTGCCCGCCGAGGGTCGGATGCGCGAGATCCCGCACGCCCACGTCGAACAGCACCGGCCCCGACGCGACCAGGAGGCGTTCGCCGTCTGCGGCCACCGCGACCAGCTTCGCCAATGCGTCGACCATCGCACCGGGCAAGATGGCGTCGGCCTTCTTGCAGAGCGCCGTCGACGCCGGATCCGTGCCGAGCGCGATGGGCTTCGGCGACATGGGAACGAGCAGCGACATCGACTGGGGCGTGAGCGGCTCCCCGGCGGGCGCGCCGACGATGGCGAGCCCGACCGTGGTCACGACGGCCCAGCTCGTCTCGCCGAGGGCCGTCATTTGCAGCGGGCGCCCGCACAGTGCGAGGGGCGCGTCCAGGCTGAGCGCGGCGCCGATCGCGCGCACCCTCGTCACCCCCGTGTCGGTTTGACCGAAAGGGCGCGCGCCTTCGCCGGCAGCGCTGCGCTCGCGATCAGCGCCGGCGTGGAGCCCGTAGCCGACCAGCGCTCGATGCTCTTGTCGCGAAGCACCCAGACCGAGCGGCCGTCCGTGTCCGCCGCGACCGCCGGGCCCGGGAGTGATCCAGTCGACGTAAGGCTGCCCGTCGAACCCTCGCACGCGCCACCGGTCGCGCCGCACGGGACAGCACCGGGGCTCGACCACCATTCGGTGCCGAGAGGGCACAGCCGTCCGCCGAGCGCGTCAGTCGGTGCGCAGGCGAGCCCTTCACGCGGCATCGGCCAGCGAGCTCAATGCGAACCAGGCAAGCGCGATCAGCGCTGCGACGTGCGTGCGTGCGTGCGTGCGTGCGTGCGTGCGTGCTAACCCCGTGCCAACCATCGTCCGCCTCCCTCCCCCGCGCCATGTCGGGATTATCCGCCTGCGCGGCAAGCAGCGCAAGCCGCGGATCCGCGCGCACCGCCCGGGACCGCACTCACTGCGGGGCGTGCTGCCGGTGGGCCTCGGCGATGCGGCGCTTGACCTCTGCCATGTCCAGCGCGCGGACCTTCTCGACCAGGCCGTCGAGCGCGACGGCGCTCATCACGCCGGGCTGCTCGAAGATCAGCAGGCCGTCCCGGAACACCATCAGGGTCGGGATCGAGCGAATGCCGAAGCCGCCGGCCAGGCCCTGCTCGGCGTCGGTGTCCACCTTGCCCCAGACGATGTCCGGGTGCTTGGCGGCCACTCGGTCGTAGATCGGAGCGAAGGCCCGGCAGGGCCCGCACCAGGACGCCCACCAGTCGACGAACACGATGGGGCTGGTCTTCACGGTGCTCTCGAAATTGGCGGCGGTCAGCTCGGTGGTGTGCATGTGGGTGTCTCCAACCGGTGGGAGCCGCGCCCCGCCCGGGAGGGTTCGCGAGGAAACTATTTTGGAACTTCCGCCAAGGGGCGCTGTCAGGCCCATGGATCAGCCGGGAGGTGCGCATGCGGTTCGAACGGGCGCTCGTGAACATCGATTTGTACGCGGTCCTGAAGGTCCCCCGGGCTGCCACCCCTGAGCAGATACGCAGAGCCCACCGCCGCCTGGCGTCGGTCAGCCACCCGGATCTGAACCCCAACGACATGCGGCGGGCAGAGCGCCGGATGGCCCAGATCAACGTCGCGGCGGGGGTGCTGATGGACCCCACCCGCCGCGCCGTCTACGACCGGCTGCGGGCCGACCGTGAGCAAGGCCGAGAGCCGGGCGATGGCGGGGTCCGGCACGCGCCGCCCGTCGACACCTCCCATGTCCGCCTCGACGCCCGGGACCTCGAGTGGGTCGATCGCCTTCGGTCGTGGCCGGCCCGCGCGGGCGCGCGCTTCGACCAGTGGACCGACAGCTGGACCCCCGAGTTCCGGATGATGTTCCTGTTTGCGTCGGTCGCGTTGGCGTTGGGGCTGATCCGCTCCGCCAAACCGACCTCGCTGCCCTCGCCCTTCGAAGAGGCGCGGCCCGCAGCGACCGCAGCGCCGCAGGCGTCGCCGAGCTGACGCCCAGAGCGCTTCGCACGCTCGGGCGCCGCACCCCAGGCTATACTCCTCGGCTGGAGGTGCCTGGCATGAAACGATCGCTCATCGCTCCGACGCTCGGGCTCGTGATCTCGCTCTCGGTG
>JAKLKA010000290.1 GCA_023150915.1 Polyangiaceae bacterium | reverse complement strand
GGCGCAGGCGGCGCGGCGGGCGCGGGCGGCTCGGGCGCCACCGGCGGCTCGGGCGCCACCGGCGGCTCGGGCGCCACCGGCGGCCTTGGCGGCTCGGGCACCGGCGGCATCGGTCCGGACGGCGGTCTGCCGCAAGGCGGTGGCAGCAGCGGAGGCTGCGGCTGCGCAACGCCGGGCCACGCGAACCCCAGCCGGGGCGCGGCCCTCGCGCTGCTTGGCGTGGTGTTCGCGGCCGCACGCCGTCGCCGCCGGTGATCACGGCAGAGGTCCGGGCGCGCCAGTGTTAAGCTGCGCGCCATGACCCATCTTCGCGCCGTCACGGTCGCCGCCGCTCTGGGGCTCGGCGTCTTGTCCGCATCGCCCTCGCTGCGTGCCGAGAGCTGCAACCCGCCACGCATCCTGTTCGTTCTCGACTCGTCCACGTCCATGCTGGCGCAGATCGACGACGCGGGCACGCCGACCACCAAGTGGAAGGCCCTGCAAGCAGCCGTGGCAGCGGTGTTCAAGGCGTACCCCGACGCCGCGCAGTACGGCCTGATGACGTTCCCGGGGCCGGCCGGGCAGTGCTCGACGGGCACGGTCACGGTGCCGGTGGGGCCAGGCACCGCGGGCACCATCCAGACCACGATCGGCGGGCTGGTGATCCCGTCCAACAACCAGACGCCGGCAGGGCAGAGCCTGGTCGCCGCGTCGAAGTACACCGGCATCATCAACCCGGCCAACGCCAACTACGTCATCTTCATGACCGACGGCTGGCAATACTGCTCGATTCCCCAGGTCAGCGGCGCGCCGCTGTGCGCGAGCGGCGCGGACTGCAGCGCGATGAGCGTGTCACCCTGCCCGACCTGCAACTCGTGTCAGACGTCGAGCACCGATCCGGCATGCAGCGGCAAGAGCGCGGACGGCTGCTTCTGCGTGCGCACCTGGCCGATCAAGGGCGTCGAAGCGCTGAAGGCCGCGGGCGTGCCCACTTACGTCGTGGGTTTCGGCAACGCCACCGACGTCGAGACGCTGAACAAGGCCGCCGCCGCCGGCGGCACCGCGCTTGCCGGGTGCAACCCGAACAGCACCACCCCGAGCTGTTACCTGCAGGCGACCTCTCCCAAAGAGCTGACGAACGCGCTGTCGAGCATCGTGCAAGCGGTGGTGACCGAGAAGTGCAAGGGTGAGTGCGGCATCGAGGGCTCGCGCACCTGCACCGCCGCGGGCTGGTCGGGCTGCGACGCGCCCAAGAGCACCGCGTGCTCGACGGCGTGCGGCGCCGGAACGCAGAAGTGCGAGAGCGGCGTGCTGGGTCCGTGCGAGCCCGGGTGCTCCGACGCCGGCACCGACGGCGGCGGCGGTTCGGCGGGTGCGGCGGGCTCTGCGGGCAGCGCCGGGGCGGGCGCCACCGGCGGCGGTGGCGCGGGTGCCACGGGCGCCACCGGCGGCGGCGGCGCCGGCGCCACCGGCGGAACCGGTGCAACGGACGCAGGGCTCGGCGGCGGCTCGGGCAAGGACGACGACAGCGGCGACGACGGCGGGTGCGGCTGCCGCTCGAGCGGGGCACCGGCGTCTCGTGGGCTGTGGCTCCTGGCCGGCGCCGCGCTGTTGCTGGTGCGACGGCGACGCATCGCCTAGCGCGCCGCCTCAGGCCACCGCCCGGGTCTGCACGCTCCGCAGCGAGAAGCACTGC
>JAKLKA010000160.1 GCA_023150915.1 Polyangiaceae bacterium | reverse complement strand
CGTGACGACCGGACGCGACGGCACCACCAAGGCCAACGGCGTGGTGGTCGATCCCAAGAAGGGTACGGTCTCGGTGCCTGGAAAGGGAACCTTCCAGACGCCGCCCGGGGCGGGGTACTGACTCACCACGCCTTCTCGAGCGCATCGGGGCTCGCGCTCGAGAAGCGAAGGAAGCGATGCGGCGCCGCCCCAGCTCAGGGCGAGCGAAGAGGAGGGAAGTGCTCCACCTTCCACTCCGGGTCTTGAGGCGGGCCGCTGCACCGGACCAAGTAGGCTTCGTTTGTCTGACATGCGGACTGGACGAGCCCGACTCGGGAGCACCCGCACCTGCACGCCGCGTCTTCGGAGCGGAAGCACAGGGGGCCCGCCCCCAACCCAGTGCCAATTAGGAAGCACTTACGGTGCTCTCTGGCGATGTCGTACCCACGCCGTCCGCTGCGGCAGGGTTCGGGCCAATTCGGCGCCAAGTGGGAAGCCACGCGCTCGCCCACATCGGGTCGGTCCATCGGGTGGCGCTTGCTCACGATGTAGACATCAATCCACCCGTCGGATCGCTGCCAGGTCGTACCGTACTGGATCCCAGCCCAGTCCACGTGTGGGCCCTCGGGCCGCTCAGGAGGCCGAATGATGAAGGCGATGAGGCAGGTCATTCGCCGGCACTCGACGGCGACCAGACGGCGGTCGGGCGTGTTCTCGAAGCGCTGTTTCAGAATGTGCTCGGTCCGCGGCGCCCACTCTTGGTCCAGGGGCTCCTTTTCACGGACCAGCCGAAACCCATAGGGGATCCACTGGTCCTCCGGCTCGGTGCTGGCAGGCTCGTCGACGGCTTTCGCCGGAACCCCCGCGTCGGTCTTAGCAAGGAGCGACGGCTCGATCTTCCCTGCGCGGGGATGTGGCCCGGAGCACCCGGCAGCCAGAAGGAGCGCGACCCGAGCACACCTCGGTGTCTTCATCATCCCGCTCCGCCGTAGCACTCGGGCTCGCAGTCGTCCACGTCAGCGCCCATGGGGACACAGGACGCGGCCGCCGGCGGTGCGGTGGAGACGTACAGGGGACCACCGTCGCTCCAAGTCGTCCCGTTGTGTGGCACGCAGACTTCCAGCACACCAGTACACGTCGCGCCCGTCGGCGCACCGCTGCCGGCGTGGAGCGATCCACCGTGGTGCCATCTCCAAGCTGCCCGTGGTCATTGGCGCCCCAGGTCACGACGTCGCCTGCGCGGTTCGCGGCCGCGGAGTGCGACGCGCCTGCGGCGAGTGCCTCCGCACCCGAGAGGCCTGGCACCATGGCCGGCAAGTAGGCTGGCCCAGATGGATCCCTCCCCAGCTGTCCTCTCGCGTTTGCACCCCAGGCGATGACAGTCCCACCGGTCAGAATGGCCAGCGCATGCGCCCCGCCCGCGGCAATGCGCGTCGCCGCGGAGGGCGCCTCGTCCGCCCGCGAGCGCTGCTCGACCCGCACTGGGATTGCTGAGAGCGCCGCGGGATCACCGTTCCCAAGCTGACCCGAATCGTTCGCTCCCCAGGCCCAGATCTGGCCAGCTGCGTCGAGCGCCAACGCGAAGCGGGAGCCCGCCGCGACGGCGGTGATTGCACCCGGTTGCAGCACAACCGGAGCCGGGGCCGTGCGCGATGCCGTCGTCCCGTCGCCGAGCTGTCCCGAGTCGTTCGCCCCCCAAGCCCAAACCGTCCCGTCCTCGAGCAGCGCCACGGAGATGCCCTCGCCTGCGGCGACCGCGGACGCGGGCGCCAAGCCCGGCACGGGGAGCGGGGACGCCGTGGATGCGACATCGCTCCGCCCGAGCTGACGGTGCGAGTTGTCGCCGGTCGCAACCACCGTTCCGTTCGCAAGCACGGCGAGCGAGTGCGCGGAACTGCCAGAAACCCAGCGAGCACCCTGCAATCCAGGGACCAACGTCGGCGTCGCGACGGTCGCAGCTCCGCCCAGGCCGAGCTGCCCGAGCGAATTGTCGCCGGCAGCCCAGACCCTGCCGTCGGCACCGCGGAAGAAGGACCCGTTCGCACCGGGGTAGAGCGCCACGGTTTCCGGCTGCCCGTTCCCTGGCTTCAGGCAGAGCTTCGACGCGGGCGGGAAGCCCATCGCGTCCAACGACCTGGGGAAGGTCCAAGTCAACGACGCCGGTGCGATCACCGCCGTGACGACCGGACGCGACGGCACCACCAAGGCCAACGGCGTGGTGGTCGATCCCAAGAAGGGTACGGTCTCGGTGCCTGGAAAGGGAACCTTCCAGACGCCGCCCGGGGCGGGGTACTGACTCACCACGCCTTCTCGAGGGCATCCAGACTGCTGGTCGAGAACCGAAGGAAGCGGCGGATGTATGCGCCCTCGTCCGAGATGCCCGGCCAGTCGCACTCAGAAACGAGGATCTCGGTGTTCGATACGGCAAGGACGTCCTGGTATGCCATCCCCGATCGGGGCGGGATCTTCCAGACCTTGCCGGTGGAGAGCTGAGCGACAAAAATGGGACAGGACCCTTCCGTAGGGCTCGTCGCGTGGCAACCCTTGGACGCGGCGAGGTCTCCACTGGTCCTGAGGTCGATGAAGGCCCCCTCGGCCGGGCCGAGCGTCGGCCCTTTTGCCGGCGCGAGCGCGCTCGGGTCCGCGGTGAGCGGCGCGTGGTAGAGTTCGGCGGTTTCGAACGTGTACTTCGATGGATACAGCGGACCATCGACCACGATCCACACCAGCGCCGTGTCGCTCTGGGTCACGCTGGCCACGTAGCCTTTGGAGGCGCTCCAGAGCACCCGGGTCCCGTTCGCCGTGGTGTAGCTGGCGACCACGCCGCCGGCGGGCCACACCAGAAGCTTGCCGCGGCCCATCACCTCGAACGGGCTCGTCTGCGGCACGATCACCTTGAACGCCTTGTCATCGAGGGACGTGGTCGCGAGGAGCGACGAGCCCACACCTGTGCCCCAGCCTTCGTCCCACGCGAAAAGGCTGCCGCCGGGCCCCGGCTTGTAGAGCCAGTGGCCCCACGTCATGGCAGCGCCCGGAGCTACGCCCGCCAGCCGCCCCGCGCGAGCCACGAGCTCGCCCTTGCGGTTCGGGTCGTCACCAAAGACCGGGAACAGCAGCGCCGCGCCGTTGGCCCAGCCCTGGAACCCGCACGAGCTGTTGCGGATTTCGATCGCGCCCAGCGTTGTCCCGTCGCCGAGCCGCGAGGTCACCATGACCTTGCCAAACTTCTTCTGCGCGTGCGTGACGCGCAGGAAGAGCTCGCCACCGATCTCCTCAGCGGTCGTCCCGCCGATGAGCACGCTGCCTTGCCCCGGGACGCCTGAGAGAGCATCGGACTCGAGACACCCCGGACCGCACGCCTTCCACTCGCGTTTCGGGAAGGGATCGGGCGCCACCTTGCCGACAAAGAGGCCGCAGCCGCCGTTGTCGGGCACCGCCGTCCAGAGCTGCTTGTCCGTCAGGAAGGTGCCGTCGTCAAAATCGATTCCGTAAATGTCTTCCCCAGCATCTACCGGACCAGAGTCTCCGGAGTCGATCGGGCTGTCCGCCCCAGCGTCGGCGGCGTCGAGTCCGGCGTCGGACGGCGCGCCGCCGACGGCCTCCGGCGAAGAGCAACGCGCACACCCTGCACCGAGCACGGCAGCCACGAGCAGCATTCCAGGGCGAAGCATGCGGGCCTCAGAGGTGGCTGCAACCCGCCGCGCCGGGCTGGAAGGCGGCCGGGTCCAACCGCTCGAGCTCGAGCTTGCCCTTGCGAAGCACCGGCAAGAGCACGCCCCCGGCGGTGTTGAACGGCGCGTCCGCCAGCGCGCCGAGCCCCGATCGGTGCCCGGTCCACGTCAGGGTTCCGCCCGCCGAGATCTCGAGCTGGAACGCTTGCCATACCGTGCCCGACTTCACCTGACCCACCAGCACCCAGGTGCCGTCGCCGCGCGCCACCAAGTCCACACGCTCGTAGATCCCGATGCGCGGCAGCACCAGCGCCACCGTGCCCACGCGCTTCGCTACGTCGAGCACCACCAGGCGAGCAACCGGCAACTTCAGCCCCTTGCCGATCACCTTCTGGGTGAAGTCGATGAAGGCGAGCTGGCGCCGGCCTGGATCGAAGCCCACCGCTCTGACGTCGTGGGGCGCCGGATCGCTCAGCGCATTGCCCTCTGGCGCGAGCACCCGCGTCCACTGAGACGAGCCCAGATCATGTCGCCAGATCTCTCGGGTGGGCGCGCCGCCGGGCGCGTTGCCCCCGACCATGTAGACGGCTCGGTGGCGCGCCGAGTACGTGTAGGTGGGCAGCGCGCGGGCGCCGGGGCCGCTCTCGGACTCGGCCTTTGCTGCGGCGAGGCCAAGGTCGCATGCCCGGCAGTCGAAGGTGAGCTTCTCTCCGTTGAAGGCCACGGCGTCGATGCGCGAGCCGGGCTCCCACGAGCGCGAGAGCCCGACCGCCATCGGCGTAGCGGAATGTGGCTCGGCGAATGCGCGCTGCGGGCTCTCTACCGGCGACAAGAAGATGCGCCCGGGATCCGCAAACGCCGTGGCGAGGGCCGGCGGCACGAGCGCGCCGAGTGGGACCGCGCCGATGGCGGTGAAGCCCTTGCAGTCGCCCTTCGGGCAGAACATGAGCCCGCCGAGGGGCGGGAGCTCCGAGAACCCGCCCGGGGGTTGGGCAGCCAGGTGGAATTCGATGATGTCGCCGCGGAAGTAAGGATTGCAGTTCCCAAGGATCTGGCACTTGGTGAACGGAACGAACTGGTCGACGAGCACAGGCGGTTTGATGGGCGTGATCAGGTAAGTGTAGTGGTCGCGCAGCCCCCCGCCCGATACTCCCTTGGTGTGGAAGTAGTCGTCATCCCGCTGCGATGCGTAGGCGATCTTGTCGTCCTCGACGTGGCCCCAGAAGGCCCCGGTGGTGCGGATCACCCCTTGCTCCAAGTAAGAGCTCACCGCGCCCGACGCCGTGTCGGTGGCGTGATCCCAGAACAGGTTTTCGAGGGCGCCGATCCGGAGCTGCTCGTTCTCGCCCTTGCCGTGCCAGAAGGGATCGAAGCCCACCACCGTGGAGAAGGTCCGCGGGTAGGTCTGGTCCAAGCCCGCGCCCGGGAAAGAGGACGCTCCAAACGGGTAGGCCGCGGTGGACACGCGCTTCCAGGTCGTGGCCTCTCCCGGCTTCGGGTTGTAGCCTGTCTTGGGGTTCACTGTGCACCTCTGCTCGAGGCACTTCTCGAGCGGGACGTTCCACTTGCTCGGGTCCGAGCCCTCCTGAAAGCGGCAGTTGCTCCAGCGCAGGCCGGCGGTGAGGGCCACCGACGTGGTCTGGTAGCCCTTCAGCTCGTCGCGCCCGCTGCCCGCGCTGGTGATGAACCGCACCCGCTTCGTGTAGTCATAGGCGCTGTTCCACTCTTTCACCGCCCGCGACGAGAAGAGCGGCACTGGATCGCAGGCATCACCGCGTGGCGGAGCCAGCTCCACCTTCTCGCGCCACCAGTTCGAGTTGGCCAGGATGGTCTCCCCCGGCGACTTGTCACACGAGTCGCAGACGCCGCCGACCCCGTTGTCGTTGATGTCGTCCAGCTGCTGGCTGCACCGACCGTAGTCCGTGCCTCCGCAGATCGCGCCCTCCCGGCAGTCCTGGTTCCCGATATCCTTCAGGCACGCCCAGCCCGTGTCGTCGTTGCAGATTCCGAAGCTGTTCCGCGCGATGCAGAAGCCCTTCTTCACCTTGCCGTCCGCCGTCGCATACGTGCATTCGTCGTCGCTCTTGCACGCCGCGTAAGCGTTGCGCTTCGAGCAGTTGTCGCACGCCGCGCCGACGTGGTCGTTGTCCGGGTCGTCCGCCGAAGCCCCCGTCAGCGGTTCCGCCGGGTCCATCGGGCAGCTGTCGCAGATGTCGCCGATCCCGTCTTGGTCCCGGTCCGCTTGCGCGCCGAACTTCTCGGGATAGGGGTTGAAGCAGTATTTGGTGTTCAGCCCCTGCTGCGTGCAGTAGCTCGGCGGGCAGTTGTCGCAGCGGTCGGGCACTCCGTCGTAGTCGTCGTCCTCGCCTCGCGTGAAGTCTCCTCGCGGGTCTTTCTCGGTCGCGAACGGGCACGGGTCGCAGCCGTCCGGCATGCTGTCGGCATCGCCCTTCAGCGTTTCGTCCAGCGTCGCGTCGCTCCAGGGCCGTGGGTCGTCGGCGTTGCACTGGCCCACGAAGTGGGTCCGCGTCACGTCCAGAATGTTGTCCTGCAAGAACTTCTGGTTCGCGGCGCTCTCGATGTCGGCCACTTCGGCGAACATTCTCGGGTCGGGGTTGAACGTGATGCTGTACCTGCTGTTTACGCCGCAGAGGCGCCCCTTGTTGCTGAAGAGCGCCCCGCCCGAGTCCCCCGGAAGCAAGCCCTCGTACGTGGACCAAACCGACCACTCGTTGCGCACCACGCCGCTCTCGCGGAACCAATCGCTCGAGGTGGCTTGCTGGCGCTGGCGTGCGTCGTTCCCCGACGACCCCAGATCCCAGTCCCCGTCAACGAGCGGCGTCAGATCGAGCTCGTCGCGCCCGTACCCGACTACCGTTGCCGTGAAATCGCTCGAGTCGAGCCCTTGAGTGCACGACGGAGACCACGTGAGTCCGGGATTGCCAAGGATTGGCGGATTGACCGGCGCGAACTGCGTAGTGGGGACCCGTTGGTCCAGCCGGACGAGCGCGATGTCCAGGGCAGCTTCTGACTGGACGCAGAGATCCACCTCGTGCGCAACGCGCGGCACGAGCGCTTGCCCCGAACCCTGCAGCGTGTGCTGCACCACCAGCGACGCCTGCCCCGGATAGAAACCGTTACCCGCGAGGAAGAAACGCACCGTGGCGGGCACGGTGAGATCCGCGATCTTCGGCGCACCCGCCCAGGCGCAATCCAAGCCGTCACGCAGCGTTCCCGTGACGCAGTGATTGGCTGTCAGCACGTAGTACGGCGTCACCTGAGTGCCGCTGCATCCGCTTTTCCCGATGTCCACCTGGACCACGGAGTTGTACGACCCGTTCGAGTCCACGGTTCCGTTCGACACGGGCTGCTGCGCGACGCGTGTCGCGGAGTCCTCGGGCTTCGACCCGCAACCCGGTAAGACCTCGGCGATTGCAATCACGACAGACGCAAGCGCAAAGCTGCGTGCTGCGTGCTGCGTGCTGCGTGCTGCGTGCTGCGTGCTGCGTGCGTCATCGCGAACCCTCCGCCTTCCCCCGCCCCTCGGATGGAGCTTGCCTCACGCAAGGCGCTGCCGGCAAGGCGGGCCGAGCTCCCGAAAGCGATCCGGTGCGCGCAGGTGCGACACGCAGCGTGTGCCCGATCCGTGCAAGCAGGGCGAAACTCCCCCTCAGCTACTGCCCCGGCGCGCGCGGCAGCAGCTCGGCTACACTCACGTCCGTGTCCGCCCGATCCGCGCTGGCCGCTCTGTTCGTGAGCGCGGGTTGCGCTCCCACTGAGGCCGCGCCCGCCAAGCCCCCGCCGATCGCTGCGCGGAGCCCCGTGGAGGCGCCGGCACCTGCGCCGGTCGCCACTGCGCCGCCCGCCGAGGCGCCGGCTGCCGCGCCACCTCCACGCGATCCGGGGCAAGCCAACCTCGACCCGGACGACGACCAGGTGGTGGGCCCGCCTGAGGCCATTGCCGACTGCGAGGTCCGGCTCACCGCGGCCGGTGTGCGGTTTCGCGCCGGCGCACTCCCGGTCAAGGCCACGGCGGGTGGGACGTGCGGCGCCCCGCAGGCGGTGATCTACGAGGCCGGGCCGAGTGGCATCGCGTGGAACGCGGCGCCCGTCGTGACCTGCAGCCTGGCGCTCGGGCTCGCGCGCTTCGAGGGCGTGCTGCAGGCCGAAGCCGAGAAGCACCTTGGGGCCCGCGTGGTGCGGATCCGGCAGGGCGGGACCTATTCCTGCCGGCGGATGGCACGCTTCCGTCTGGCCAGCGAGCACAGCTATGGCAACGCCATCGACCTGCACGCCTTCGAGCTGTCCGACCACAGGTGGATCTCGGTCAAGAGCCACTTCGGTGATCCGAGCGGCGAGCCCGAGACCCCCGAGAGCCGGTTCTTGCGCAGCGTCGCCCGGCGCGCCTTCGCCGAGGACGTCTTCTCGGTCGTGTTGACGCCGTTCTGGGACAAGCTCCACGCCGATCACTTCCACCTGGACCAGGCACGCTACCGCGTCGGCGCCGTCGGGCCGGCGAGCAGCCGATAGCGCAAGGGTGACGCGCCGTACGCTCGCCGAAGAGTCAACGCGGCGACAGCCGCTCGGCCAGGTACTTCCAGGCCATCGGGTAGCGATACTCGATGGCCCTGTGCGTGGCGTCGAAGAGCTCGAAGTAGAAATCGTTCACGCCGATGGCCTCGAGCTCACGCTTGAAGGCCAGCGCGCCGAGGTCGAGAAAGAACTCGTCGCGGTTGATCGAGCGAGCCGGCTCTCACGGGTCACTGACCCCGCGCGCTGACCCAGCCGCCACCGAGCTTTCCCACGCCCTCGTGGGTGTGCAGCTTCCGCTTCACGTCCAGGCCGCCCGAGAACCCGCCGAGTGAGCCGTCCGAGGCCACCACGCGATGGCACGGAACCAGGATGGGCAGCGGGTTCTTGGCCATGGCAACGCCCACCGCCCGCGCGGCGCCGGGCTTGCCGACGCGCTTGGCAAGCTCGCCGTAGGTGGTCAGCTGACCGAAGCGCACGGTGGCCAGCTGACGCAGCACCCGGCGCTGGAAGTCCCCCGCCAGGCACAGATCCATGGGCACGCCGAAGGTGTGGCGCCGGCCCCGAAAGTACTCCGCGAGCTCGGTGGTGGCGCGCAGCCGCGCGCGCTTCTGCAGAACGACCTCACCCCCCACGGCCGCACGCAGTCGGGCTTCGAGCGCGTCCGCGCTCGGCTCGCCGAAGTCGATGGCTGCCACACCCTTGTCGCTCTCCACGACGGTGATGGGGCCCAACGGAGAACGCAGCGTGGCGTAGCGAAACGAGTGCGTCGTGGCCATGGCTTCCCCGAGGGTTTCAGGGTGGCTGGCACCCGTCAATGGACCGGCGTCAAGGGTCACTCCGGCCTCGGCCTTGCGCTCCGCGATTACCCGAGTACGCTCGAGGTATGCGCCGAATCACCGTCAGCCTCGACAGCGCCCTGGTCGAGCTCGCTGAGGCCGAGGTTGCGGCGGGCCGGGCGCCTTCTGTCAGCGCGTGGGTTGCTGCGGCCATTCGCTTCCGCGCGCAAGCGCGCACCGAGCTGATCGCCGACCTGGTGGAGCAAGAGCGGCAGGATCCGACCCCCCAAGCGGAGATCGCGAAGCTCGCTCGGGTGCTCGGGCTGCCCAGCTCGACGGTGAAGGGTGCCATCCAGAGACCGGGCCGCCGCGCTCGACAAAGACGCGCCTCGTGAAAGACGTCGTGCTCGACGCGGGGGCGCTCATCGCGCTCGAGCGGGGCAAGCGCGAGGTCCGTGCTCTCGTGCTCTTGGCAGAGCGGGGTGTGGTCACCCTGACCACGAGCTCCGCCGCGGTGGCCCAGGTCTGGCGTGGTGGTGCACGACAGGCACGCCTCGCACGCTTCCTGGCGAGCGACCTGGTCGTCGAGATCCCGCTGGACCCCGCGGCAAGCCGGAACATCGGGGTTCTGGCCAGCACAACTGCCGGAAGCGACGTCGTGGACGGACACGTCGCGTTACTCGCGCTCGAGCGAGCAGCCGTCGTCGTGACCAGTGATCCAGCGGACCTCGTCGTCTGGGGCGTCGATCCACGGAACATCGTCCGCTGCTGAGCCGGATGCGAAATCCGCGTGGTGGGCAGGGCCCGCGCGGCACCGGCTTTCACGAGCCTCACGCCCGGCGTGTCAGGGCTTGATCACCTGCGTGCCCGACGGCGGCTTGAAGTCGAACTCCCCGTCGGGGATCTTCTCGTTCACGCTGGGGGTCACGAAGTCGAAGCGATTGCGGTTGCCCTGCGCGTCGAGCAAGAGCACGCGGCGCACCTGATAGGTGCCCGAGTCGACGTACAGCAAGATCTTCTGATAGGCCGGCGTCGCCTCTTTCGGCACGCCTTCGAGCACGTACCCGCCCTCGAATTGCAGGTCCTTCGCGCTGAGCTTGCGCAGCTTGAAGCTCTTCTTCAGATTGCCGCCACCGACCAAGAACGCGAGCGCCGCCGGGTACTGGCTCTTGTCCATCGGCTGCTCGTACATCTGCTTGTTCTCGGCCTCGTACACCTTGATGACCTTGCCGTCCGAGACGACACGGTTGCCGTTGTTGGTGTAGCGCCAGCTCATCTTGCCGGGCTTCTCGAAGATCACCGAGCCCGCGCTGTCTTTGCGCTTGTTGTAGGCCTTCACCTGGTAGCGCTGCTTGAAGCCGGCCTTGAAGTTCTTGGTCTTGTCGTAGAACTTCTGCACGCTCTCGGCGACCTCGTTGGCGCTGGGCTCGCTCTTGGCTGCGGGCTTGCCCTGAGCGGCGGCGGTGTCGAACGACAGCGGCGCCACCAGTGCGAGGGAGAGGGAGAGGAAAACGTGCTGGAGCTTCATGATCGCGGGTCCTGACGGTTCTAACAATCAACGCGGGGGGGTATTCGCAGCTTGCAGCTGCCTTCGCAGGATCAGACGAGAGACGCCCCCGGAAGATTCGCGCTGGCCGGCCTTTTAGCACAGGCCGAGGCAGCGGCATTCCCCCGGGATTTCGGGCGGGAAGAAGGCGGCCTGGCGAGCCGTAACAGGCAAGAGAGGGGCGCGCCTGCTCAGGGGGCGCGGCGGCCGCGCTCGGCAACAAGAGCACGCAGCGCGGCCTGGTGCCTGCGCCGCCGCGAGCCGGCGCCCGGCCCACTGCCGAGCCCGAGCTGCGCCGCCACGGTCCCCACCCGAAGGTGCGTGACCGCGAGCGCCAGCGCGTCGGCGGCGTCGCCTGCCGGAAGGTCCGGCAGCGCGAGCACCGCGCGCAGCATCAGGGCCACCTGCCGCTTGTCGGCCTGGCCGCGGCCGGCAACGGTGAGCTTCACCCGGGCCGGTGGGTATTCGGCCACCGTCACCCCGGCCCGCGCCAGCGAGAGCAGCACCACGCCCCGCGCGTGACCCAGCTTCGCCGCCGCTTGCGGGTCTTTGTGGAAGAACAGGCTCTCGACCGAGCCCACGTCGGGTGAAAATCGAGTGATCACCTCGGCAAGCTCCTGGTCGATGCGGTGCAGCCGACTCGCGAGGGCCGCCTTCGCGTCCAGGCGAATCACCCCGTGCCCGACGTGCACCAGGCGCTGGCCCCGACGCTCGACCACACCCCAGCCCAGGTTCAACGTGCCGGGGTCGATGCCGAGGGCGATCACCGCTCGGTGGTAGCAGGAGTGCGCGACGATGGAAAGCGGCTCTCGAGCAGAGCTTCGGGGAATCGGGGGCCCAGGCCCGGTGTTCTCCGCGCGCCCCCCGAAGCTTCGTTCGTAACTTCCGGGGGGGGCTACGCCACTTGGGGTCATGAGCGATTCTTCTGCCGTGGGCATGCTGGCCCTCGAATGCCTGGTCGAGGCGGCGGCACGCCGCGACCGGGTCGCCGAGCGCAGGCTCTACGAGCAGCACTCGCCGCCGTTACGGCGCTTCGCGCTGCGCTGGGTGCGCTGCCGTGAAGACGCCCGCGACGTGGTGCAAGAGACCTTCGCCCGAGCATTCCAGCTCTTGCCGACCCTGGAGCAGCCGCGGTGGTGTTCTGCGACTTCGAGTGTCCGTACTGCCATCGGGTCCAGACCACGCTGCGCGAGCTCGAGAGCACCTACGGCAGCGACCTGCGCATCGTGTTCAAGCAGCTGCCGCTGCCCATGCACGCCGGCGCCAAGCTCGCGGCCAAGGCGTCGATGCTCGCGCACGACCAGGGGAGGTTCTGGCAGCTCCACGAACTGCTGATTAAGGCCGAGAAGATCGACCGAGCCGGCCTGGACCGGATGGCGGAGCAGGCCGGCCTGAATCTGCGCCTGTTCGCCGCGGCGATGGACGACCCGGCGCTCGACGCGCGGCTCGACCGCGAGCTGGAAGAGGCCGCGGCGGTGGGCGCCAAGGGCACACCGACGTTCTTGATCAACGGCCGGAAGCTCACGGGCGCACAGCCGCGCGAAGCCTTTGCGAAGCTGATCGACGATGCGCTGGGCGCGCCCCTGTGACCGCCTAGCGCCGCATCTGGCGCTTCGCCGCCGCCACCTGGCCGGCGCCGAGCATGAATGCGTGCTTGGCGCCGTGCTTGGCCAGGTACGCGGCCAGCCAGGCCGGGAGCTTCCCGAAGCGCTCCAGCTCGGGCGGAAGCCAGTCGCTGACCTGCTCCGACACCGCCGAGTAATGTCCCGGGCCGGTGCCGCACACGTATGGCGCCGACATGGTGAACTGGAAACTCCCTTCGAGCTCGCCGTGGTTGCCGTACGCCGCCAGCGCGCGGTACTCGGCCGGCTCTTCCTTGGGATCCATCACGCAGGCTCGCACCAGCTCCGCATGCGCCCGCTTCTTGAGCGCGGGGGTGGCGGCCGGCGGGAACGACAGTGCAGCGTGCTTCCCGGTGTCCAGGTCGAAGGTGATGGCCTCGGCCATGAACATGGGGTGCGCCGCGCCGCAGCCTTGGTCCCAGCTGTGGACAGTGACGAAATAGATCGACCCCACGCCGCCGAGCAGCGACAGCGTGGTGTCGTGCTCGCCCACGCCGGCCTTGCAGCCTTCGCGCGGACCGTAAGAGCCCTGCCAAGGCTCGAGCGTCTTGCCGCTGGTCAGGCTCACCAGGAAGGGTCGCGTGATGTCCACGCGGCGATCGCGCTTGCAGCTGGGCGGATCGGTCAGGCACGCCTCGCATTCGTCGCAGGCCAGCGAAGCCAGCTTCTTGGTTCGGAGCACCCACAGCCCGCCGCGACCGACGAACACCGGCTCTTTGCGCGCTGCCACCTCTTTCGCCGCACCGCCGACCGGCTCGACCAGCGCGCTGCGAAACCCGAAGTCGAGCCCGGGCTGCGGCAACCAGACCACGGCAGCCGCACCGGACAGCGCCACTTTGGCCGGCGCGGCGGGGACCGGCGTCGCGGCCTCGGCGTCGAGGATTGCCGGGTCGATCTCGTCGGGAGCGGGCTCGGCCACGGGAGCCGGCGGGGCCGGGCGCGCCGGCGGGGGCAAGGCACTGGCGCCAGGGTCCGGACGACCGGGTCCGATCGCAACCGACGCGCCCCGGGGCGGGGCGGCGGGCCCAGCGCAAGACGCCAAGAGCAAAATGACCAGTGCCCGCACGCGAAGCATCGCAGCTCGAACGCACAGGCTAGTGGGGCGCTTCCGGTTGTCCACCCCCCCTTGCCTGGACAAGCTCGCGCCTTGGGACGATCATGAAGAAATGCGATCGACCCTCTTGGTTCTCACCCTGGCTCTCTCGATCGGCGCCTGCGGCGACGATGACGACGACCACGGCGGCACCCAGGCCGACAAGCTCGGCGTCGGCGCCGCCTGCGCGAAAACCGACGATTGCACGATCGAAGGCCAGATCTGCCTACCCTTCAAGGGCGGCTATTGTGGCATCGCGGACTGCAAGGCGAACACCGACTGCCCGGACGGCTCGCTGTGCGTGACCCACGACGACGGCAAGAACTATTGCTTCCGGGTGTGCATCGACAAGGTCGACTGCAACCGCAATCGCCCGGTGGAATTCGAGGCGAACTGCTCGTCGAACGTCACCTTCGTGGATGGCAAGAAGGGCAGCAAGGCGTGCGTTCCGCCGTCGTGACCGTCGTCACGCGTCCGAGCTGATCTCGTCGGGCTCGGGCTCGCTGGTCTCGCCGGGCGCCCATTTGCCCATGGCCTCGGCGTCCAGCCGATCGGGCCCCGCCTCGCCGGCGGCGCGGCGGCGAATCAGCTCGTCCACGCAGGCGAAGAGCATCGAGTTGTCGTGCCGCTCGAAGCGCTCCAGGTTGTGCGAGAAATCGTCGGCGCGCCCCAAGAAGCCGGCGATCACGTCCTGATCGAGCTCGGTCGCCCACTGGCCATAGCCCAGGTGCTGAAGGTACCGAGCGTTCAGCTCTTGCTCGTATTGCTGCTCGATGGGCACCGACAGCATCGGCACGTGCAGGCTCACCGCTTCGCTCATCAGCGAGAACCCACCGCCGGCGATCACCGCCCGCGCGGTCCGCAGGTCGTCCACGAACCCCGTCTCCGAGAACGGGCGCAAGGTCACGTTGCCGTCGGTGCCGTCGCGCCCCATGCCGTACACCCGGAAGCGATACGGCAGCTTCTTGAGGGTGGGCACCAGGTCTTCGTTGCTGCCCGCGGTCTGGTAGACCAGCACGTGATCGGACGGCTCGCGCTTCGCCGCCATGACCTCCGGGCGCAAGATGGGCGGCACCAGCGTGGTCCGACGCTTCTTCACGGGGGGATAGAAGAAGCTGCTCACCAGATAGTGGTAGGCGCCAGGCATCTTGATCTTCACCGCCAGTTTCGCGATGCGAAAATCCATACCCTGCGCCTTGGTGATGCCCTTCTCGTGACGGCAGCGGTTGATCACCTGCATGTTGTCGATGCTGATCACCGGCAAGAAGTGGTTGAGCGCATAGAACGCCGCCCACGACTCGAAGTCGCTGATCACCAGCTCTGGCAAGAACCCGGTCTCGGCGACCTTCTTGTAGACCTCCAGGTTCTTCTTGATGCCCTTGGGGGCCTTCTTCAGGTTGTGAAAGAGCGACTCGCTCTTGTCCAGCCGGTTGCCGAAGTAGCGCAACGACAGCCCGTGGATCTCTTCGACCCCGATGTTCGGCTTGCCCGCGAGGCGGTCGGTCAAGAACTTGTGGGCACGGCCCGAAACCACGACCTTGATTTCGTGGCCCTGACTCGCAAGGTGTTCGAGCACCACGCGGCTCCGAGTCGCGTGACCCATTCCCTCGCCCACCACGCCGTACAAGATCTTCATGCGGTTCTCCCGGAAACGCCGAGCGTCGTGCGCCTGCCGCCGGCGGTCGAGCGGGGCAAATGTTCACCGGTGGCCGCGCGGTCGCCCCCGGGATACACGCGGTCCGTGGCTTCCCCCTTGAGCGGCAAACAGCGGCACTTTCTCCGAGCGCTGGCGCACGAACTGCGTCCGGTGGTGCAAATTGGCCTGGGCGGCGTGACACCCGGCGTGCTGGCCGAGATCGGGCGCGCGCTTCAGACCCACGAGCTGATCAAGGTGCGCGTGAGCAAAGAGAGCCCCATCAGCCCGGCCGAGGCCGTGGAGCCCATCGAGGCCGCGACCCGCTCACAGGTCGCGCAGGTCATCGGACGCATGGTGGTGATCTATCGGCCGCGGAAGAAAGATCCGAAGATCGTGCTGCCGAAAGAAACCGCCAAGAAGTAGACTCGGCCCCCATGGAAGCCGGACGACCGACCGCGCTCGCGACCATCCTCGTGGCGACGGATTTCTCCGACACGGGCGATGCTGCGCTGGACGAGGCGCTGCTGCTGGCGTCCGAGCGCGACACCACCAGCTTGCACGTGGTGTACGTGGCGGGCTCGGCGGGCGAAAACGTCGAGCTGACGACGGAAGAGGGCTCGCTGATCACCACCGCCGAGAAGGCGGTGAAAACGCTGGACACGCGCGTCGAGAAGGCGCGGGTGGCGGCCATGAAGGGCGGCGAGCCCATCGAGAGCGAGCGGGTGACGGTCCACATCCGCGCGGGGATTTCCGAGGATGAGATCGTTCGCCTGGCCGACGACCTCGGGGCCGACCTGATCGTGCTCGGGACCCACGGGCGCCGCGGGCTCAAATCCCTGGTGCTTGGCTCGGTAGCCGAGAGCGTGCTCCGGACCGCGAAGTGCGCGGTGCTGGTCGTGCGTCCCAAGCACTACCCTCCGCCCGAGGCCGGCGCATGAGCGAGAAGATCCAGCGCGCCCAGAGCGCGAAGAACCTGGTGTGGCTCGACCTGGAGATGACCGGGCTCGATCCGCAAAAGGACGTGATTCTGCAGGCGGCCGTCATCATCACGGACGCCGAGCTTCGGCCGCTGGAAGAGCTGTGCATCGACATCTGGCAGCCGGAGGCGGCCTTGGCCCAGATGGTGCCGTTCGTGCGCGACATGCACGACAAGACCGGGCTCTTGACCCGCCTTCGTGCCTCGAAGGTCGATCTGTGGGCAGCCGAGAAGCAGCTGATGGAGCGCGTGACCGGCTGGTGCCCTTACGGCGCGGTCTTGTGTGGCAACAGCGTGCACAACGACAAGGCGTTCGTCGAACGCTGGATGCCGGCATTGGCCGGCTACCTGTCGTACCGGATCGTCGACGTCTCGAGCTTCAAGGTGCTGGCGCGCCTGTGGTACGGCGACGACGCGGTGTTCAAGAAGCCCACCGAGGGTGAGCACGACGCGCTGGTGGACGTGAAGAACAGCATTGCCGAGCTTTCGCACTACCGAAAGCTGATGCTGCGCTGATCAGCACGCTCGGTGCCCGGGGCCCGGGAAGATCTTGCCCGGGTTGAGCAGCCCGCCGGGGTCGAACACGCGCTTGATGTCGCGTTGCAGCTGGATCAGCTCGCTGGATTGTTCCAGGTGCAGGTAGGGCGCCTTGAGCACGCCGATGCCGTGCTCGCCGCTCAGAGTGCCGCGCAGCGCGACCACGTCGCGGAACAGCTGCTCGATGGCACGCTCGACCGCGGGCGCCTCGTGCTCGTGGTCCCACAGAAAGTTGACGTGCAGGTTGCCGTCGCCCGCGTGCCCGTAGGTCAGGTGGCGCACGCGCAGGGCTTCGCAGCTCTGCGCCACGCGGTCGAGCAACTCGGGGATCTGCTGGCGCGGCACGACCACGTCTTCGCTCAGTTTGAAGCGGGTCAGCCTGCGCACGGCACGGCTCATGTCGCGACGGGCGGACCAGAGCTTCTCGCGCTGCCCGGCGTCTTGGGCCACCAGCACCTCGAGCGCGCCGTCGCACGCATTGCCTACCCGCTCGGCCTGCGCTTCCGTCTCGCCCGGCTCGCCGTCGACCTCGATCAGGAGCAGCGCGCCGGCGGCCTCGGGGAAGTCGTTGCCTGCGGCGCGCATGGCCGCCAGGGTGTGGCTGTCGAGCAGCTCGATGCAGCGCGGCACCAGCCCGGCGCCGGTCATGGCCGCCACCGCGACGCTGGCGGCGCGGACGTCGGCGAAGAGCGCCAGCAAGGTCATCACGCTGGGCGGCTTCGGAACCAGCCGCAGCGTGATGTCGCCGAACACCGCGAGAGTGCCTTCGCTGCCCACCAAGAGCGCGGTCACGTCGTAGCCGGTCACGCCCTTCACGGTGCGACGCCCGGGCGTGACCCGCTGCCCGCCGATCAAGAACGCCTCGACGCCCAGCACGTACTCGCGGGTCACACCGTACTTGAAGGCGCGGGGCCCGCCGGCGTTCTCGGCCACGTTGCCGCCCAGCGCGCAGCTCTCGACGCTGTTGGGATCCGGCGGGTAGAACAGGCCCTCGGCCTCGACGGCGGCGTGCAGGGCGCCGAGCACCACTCCGGGCTCGACCACGGCCAGCATCTCGCGGCGATCGATCTCCTTGATCTGATCCATGCCCAGCGTGCTGAGCACGATGCCGCCCGAGCGCGGCACTGCCCCACCGGTGCGCCCGGTGCCGGCCGCCCGCGGCGTGATCGGCACCTCGGCCTCGCGCGCCACCGCCAGCGCCGCCAAGATGTCGGCGCCCGACTCGGCACGCACCACCGCGAAGGGCAGGGCCCCCTCTGCTTCGGACTCGTCGCGCACGAACCCGGCACAGCCGTCGGGGTCGGTCAGCACCTTCGACGGGCCGAGCGCTCGCTCGAGCAGCCGCAGTGCCTTGTCGCGCGCGGCGGCGCTGGGCGGGGGCAGCGCGGACAGGGTGCTACTCATCGGTCAGAAGAATAGCGCGTCTCGGCCCGGCGATTTCTCGCGGTTTGTGCCCGGCCGCTCGATCACCTTGACGACGCCCGAGCCGCGGGTACCTTCTCGGCCTTCCGCAGGCCGGAAGTGCCACCTGGAGAGGTGACCGAGTGGCCGAAGGTACCCGCTTGCTAAGCGGGCGTAGGTCAAAAGCCTACCGAGGGTTCGAATCCCTCCCTCTCCGCTGTTGCTCGCAAGGTTTCGAGGCCCTCAGAGGGTGAGGGCCTCGAAACACATGCTCGCCGCTCCAGACTGATCGCGCGAGACCTAGACCTCGCTCCGCTCGGTTACGAATCCCTCCCTCTCCGC